>CAYTWI010000014.1:25964-33239 GCA_964442045.1 uncultured Bifidobacterium sp. | reverse complement strand
GGTGCTGGATATGCGCACCAATGTAATAACCAATGCCCATAATAAAGTGGTGGAGTACCAGGGTAAATACTTTTTACGTGCATCGGGCGGTAGCCTTAAAAGTGCATTTGCGGTAGAGTTTCCGGTTGCGCCTAATGCTGTAAGCAATATAACAGGTGCCAGCGATGAACCCAACCAAAGCAATTTGGTACTAAAGGTGTTTGATAATGTGAGAAACGAGCAGGCCACCTGGAATACCATTGCCACGCAGGGTTATGTAGATTCGGTACCTTATACCGTTTCGTTTAAATTAACTACTCCGGTTGATATAAGTAGCTTTGGTATAGGTTTACACAATCCGTTTATATGGCTTAATGAGGCTGACAGAGGCCGTGGCTGGGAAATACATTTACCGGGCAAGCCTGCTACTTCCTTAGCTGATATTGGTTTGTATAAGCAAGGCGATGATGACACGCAGGTAAGCGGCAGCAAAAAGTATTTAACCAAAAACAACCTGCCCTGGGCTATAGCCACGCCAGAAAGATTTGATTATCCGCTGGAGAAAGAAGATATTACCCAAACCTATCTGAACTTTGCCAACTGGGCACAATCGGCCGGAACTAACTATAAGGATTGGTATAAAAACCTGCCTAATTACCGCAACACCACTAAAATATATGTAAAGCCTTAGTTATTTAGCCATTTGCATTTGTGCCAGGTTAACCAGCACATCGGCATACACGCTATCCAACAAAACAGGGTTTTCCAAATAATAAGTGTAGTTATCCTTAAACTCCTTTTCGTTTATTTTATGTTTTTTATAAATAAAATCGTAGTGAGCCAGCATGGTTTTATTTAAAGTATCGCCACTTAAAACCAGCGCGTTTACTTTGGCTTCAGCCAGATGCACATCGGTTAGTACTTCGGCCATTTGTTTCCTGTCAAAAAAAGGATTGGGCTTGGTTTCGGTTTGTGCGCAGGCCGATATTGAAATTACTAATGCAATTAGTGCATATTTGTAAAATAATTTTATCATAATGAGTATAGCTGCAAATATTGAGAAAATAAAACAAGAACTAGACCAAAATATTAAATTAATTGCAGTAAGTAAAACCAAACCTGTTGAAACCCTGATGGAAGCCTACCATTCAGGCCAAAAAATATTTGGCGAAAACAAGGTACAGGAGCTGGTAGGCAAATACGAGCAAATGCCAAAGGATATTGAATGGCATATGATAGGCCATTTGCAAAGCAATAAGGTAAAATATATTATTCCGTTTGTAAGCCTTATACACTCGGTAGATAGTTTAAGCCTGTTACAAGAAATAAATAAGCAAGCGGCTAAATTGGATAAAACACAAGCTGTTTTACTACAGGTAAGCATTGCTGACGAAGAAACCAAGTTTGGTTTGGAGGAAGCAGACTTACTGCATATAGTAAAACTATACTGCGACCATACTTTTAAAAACATTGATATTGTTGGGCTGATGGGTATGGCTACCTTTACGGATGATGAAGGAAAAATAGCCGGAGAATTTGCCCACCTGAAAAACCTTTTTAAACAACTGCAACAAAACTATTTAAGTACTTACCCTTCGTTTACCCAACTTTCTATGGGTATGAGCAGCGATTATAAAATAGCCGTAGCCCAGGGCAGCACTATGGTAAGAATTGGCAGTACAATTTTTGGAACACGATAAACACAACATACATGCGCATACTTTTAACTACCCTCAATGCAAAATACATTCATATAAACCTGGCTATACGCCTGCTTTATGAATTGAATAAGGACAAAGAGGGTATTGAGTGGAAAGAGTTTACCATTAAAGAAGACAGGAATGGCATAGCTGATTTTTGCAAAGACTTTGAGGTGGTGGCTTTTAGCTGCTATATATGGAATATAACCCCTACTTTAGAGGTAGCCCGTTTAATAAAACAAATAAACCCCAACATAAAAATACTGCTGGGAGGCCCTGAGGTAAGTTACGACTATGCGGATGTAATAGATAAAGCAGAGGTTGATTATATTATTACAGGCGAAGGGGAAACCCCTTTTAAAGAGTTTTTAAATACTTACCCGCATGTAGAAAAGGTACCTAACCTGGTATATAAAACGGGCGATAAAGTTTGCGAAAACCCAAGTGCCCCCATGTTTGATTTAAACAACTATGCAGGCATAAACCCTTATATAAACGATACGCCCGAAGCACTTTACAATAAAGTATGTTATGTAGAAACCTCACGCGGATGTCCTTATAAGTGCGAGTTTTGTTTAGCCAGTTTGGATAATAAGGTACGCTCCTTACCCCTGGCTGATATAAAGGCCAATTTACTCTTCCTGATGAAACACGGAAGGGTTATTAAGTTTTTGGATAGGACCTTCAATGTGAAAAAAGATTTTACCATTGATATGTTTAAGTTTATACTGGAACACCACAGCCCCGAAAATGTATTTCAGTTTGAAATTACAGCCGATATTGTGCACCCGGATATTGTTAAATTTATACAGGAACATGTGCCGGAAGGTTTGTTCCGTTTTGAAATTGGTATACAAACCGTAAACCAACAAGCCAACCTACAAGTTAGTCGCAAACAAAACTTCGACAAGACCAGTGCCGTTATTAAAACGCTTGACAATAAAGTAGAAATGCACCTGGACTTAATAGTGGGTTTGCCTTTAGATTATTGGAATGATATAAAATATAGTATTGAAGAGGTATTTAAATTGTTTCCACCAGAGTTGCAGTTGGGCTTCTTAAAGTTTTTAAAAGGCACGCCTGTAAGGCATAAACACGAGCAACACGGCTACCAATTTGACCCTAACCCACCCTACCAGATTATAGAAAGTAATTACTTAACGGCCGATGAGCTACACCAGATAACTATTTTGGAAGAAGCACTGGAAATATACTGGAACAAAAAACGCGCGGTTAATACCTTAAAATACATCAGCCTAAACTATGGTATCTTTGATTTTTTACTGGGCCTGGGTAAACATTTTATAGCGCAAAAAAGCTTTCACAAACACTCGCTTGACGATATATACGAACTACTGAACAGTTATGTAAGCACCGCCTATGCCGATGATGTGGTGCTGAAACAACTGGTGGCTATTGATTATTATTTATATTTTAAAGTAAAACCCAAAAGCCAGTTTTTAGCGGAGATAGACCGTGCTGAGAAAATAAATATTATCAGCCAATGGCAACTGAACCACCACAAATACCGATTTATAGCCCTGCCTATAAACTTTGACTTTGACGAATGGAACAATAGCTTAACTATTCAAAAAGGCCCGCATACCATAGTAATACAATATGACGGTAACAACAAAGCAGTGGTAGTAGAACAAGCAGTGGAGGTGTAAACATATTCCTATTTACTGTCCGCTCCCGATAGCTATCGGGATGTGTCTCCCAACCAACCGCTATTGTAACTTTTCCTTTAATAACATATCATGTAATTCCAGTCCAACTTCTGTCAAATTATAGGTATACCAATCTGGTGAAGATCTATAGCGCCCAGGAGTAATAATGCCCAAAGATGCTAATTCTCCAATTGTTTTATTTGATTTTTGTATACCTTCATCATTTAGTATTCGAGAAGCAATTGTTTCAAATTCTTGAATTCTTTCTTCTTTTTTTAGCTTATTGAATAATAGATTTAATTTACTATTCTCTTTCGATTTATCGTCACTTATTGACTTTGCATTTACATTATCTTTTATCTCGTTCTTTTGGATTAATAATTCACCAAGCCTTTTCTCAAGCCTATCAATTTCTTCTTGTAATTTTAGTCTAGCATCTCTTTCCTCTTCAATTCTTTTTTCCAATCTTTTTCTTTCATTCTCTGATAATTCATAAACAGACTTCAAGACAATACTTGTTTCATCAGTCCATTTGTAGACATATGGAGTTACCCTTTTTTCATAAAAATTTATAATAAGGCGAGATAAATTAATCAAAAAATAAGATGCTATTAAAATCACCAATGACTCAAAAGCACAGGAAACTAAAGTTTCAATAAATGGCCTTAGTTCAAAATGTTTTAAAATAAAATCCCTTTTTTTATCAAGAGACATATTCGGATCAAAATTAGAAATTGAATAAAACAGATTCCAGTTTTTTGTAAACCATACCAAAATCAAAGTCCCAAAGAAAGGATTAGATGTTTTCTCCTTAAAGTTATCTTTAAATGAAATAAGTAAATCTTTTATCATGGTTATCGATTATTAATTTTGTTTATTATAAAAGTGCTTTTATACATGTTGAATTATTTTTTGCATTATTCTATTTTACAAATTAAAATTTCCAATCTGCTTTCATACTGTCAATCTCAATGCTGTTAATTAATTAAAGCAAAATATAACTCTTTTCCAATCTTGCAAGAGTGTTAGTCCATGATAGAAAAGCCTACTATTTAAGCTAAAAAGCCTATTATTTCAATAAAACAGGGCTTTTCAACAGATTTCATATAATTAAATACAACTGAAAAAAGAGTATTTATACTACGAAAAAAGGGTACTTTCCCTATTGGGAGAAATGTATAATATTATAAAAACACCCCTGATTAATGTTTTCGTGTTACTTTAAATCTGGCTTAATTCAAATGCATATTCATAACTGATTACGCTTTTGTCTTTTTCATTTTGTTTCCAGCCTTCTTCCAAATGGCTGAGTTCAATAATAAGGTTGGTGCTTATTGGTTTAAATACCGTTGCTACTTTTTCTAAAACGGCTAACTCTGCTTCTGTAAACAAAGCGGCATTAAATGGCCTGTCTTTTCGTGCCATGAATTGCTCGCCTGTATAGCCTTGTGGAAACTGCGTATTTAAAATGTCTATTTCATCCTCGTTACATAAAAACTCAAATATACTTTGAAAATTATGGGGTACGGGTCCCATATCAATAGCATTGTATCGCACACCACTTATGGAGTAACAACTTTGCTTAAACATTAAAAAATCGGCATAAAATAACAGCTTGTTCATTTTGGTTTTGTAGGGCTGTACTTTTTCCGAAAAGTACACCACCATTTCGGTAAACTTTTCAAAGTTGGGGTTTCGGTAACCGGAGTAAATATCGGCCAGATGATTACCCAGTAAATACGCTTTTAAATGGAAGCCGAAACTATTTTTTTGTTGCGTTTCTATAATTGATTGTGCTTTGTGTATGTATTTTGCTTTGGTGCTTTCATCCAACCCATCGCACAACTTTACCATGCTTATAAATTGATTAGGGTCGTCTATAACCTGTATTAACCTTGCATTGGAAACACTGGGCATTTCGCCTGCTTCGTACTGGCGGTAACTGTTTACCCCAAAGCCCAAAATAGCCGACATTTTTGAAGCGGACAAACCATACTTTTCGCGAATGCTGCTAATTTCATCGGGAAAGGGAATATTGAATTTATCGCGGTACTGGTTATATACCTGATTCATGTTTACCTCATCTAATGCCGTGGTGGTAAACTGCTCTCCGCTATCCTCACACTTGTAATAATGAAAAACAATTTCAAATGTTTCCTTTCTAAAATCCATTGACCGCCTCTCTTTGGTCAAAATCATTTCTTTTCCTGTTATCGGGCTTTTCATATTTTTTATTTTAAAGGATAATTCATTGTACGTTCAGCTAAATGAAAGGAAATACAAATTACACTGCTACCTCTTATACCCATTGTAATTTTAATATATACTTCCTTTGCCTTTACGGTTTTACCAAACACCCACATATCAGCCCCTCCATATAGTTTTTCTTTCAGCGGACCTTCGCTGTAATCTTTACTTTCCAGTGCTTCCAATATATTTTTACGTTCAATGGGGCGAAGCTCTAAGTCTATTAAAGCTTGTGCATTTTTGCCCCTTTCGTCACGAAACACCACATCCCAAAACTTCATTTTTTCTTTGAAGTCTTTTAAAAAGGATATTACTTGGGCTTCTGTAGGCATACGCTAATTTTGTATAACAAAAATAACAACAAATATTATTCTTACAACTATAAAGTTTAAATATTAACTAATAACATAAATTAAAACACTATAAAGTTTAATATTGATTTATTTCGAGAAAAACAAAGGCATGCACTAAGTCCTTTGTAGCCATTTTAAAAAATTTATAGGTATAAAGGAACTTCTTTATGGGTATTTCAACTATAAAATGAGCATATAGTAACTCCTTTATGGGCATTTGAAAAAATTTATTGGCATAAAGGAACTCCTGTATAGGCATTTCGGAAAAAATATAGGCACATAGGAACTTAAAATGCCTTGGTCACTTGATTCCCAAGGCATTTGTAAACTTACATATACTTGGGGAAGCTGCTTCCCGGGCATAATCAAACTTATTTATGGCTTGGGGATTGGAATTTATGCCTGTAAGAAGTGTATGGAGATAGTTTTTAGTAAAATTTTATATCATTACGTTTAACTCATCCTTGGTTAATTATGTTTCTACCATTCATCAAACTCCATAAAGTCTAAGTCTTTTTCATTTAAGGTTTTTTCGTATTCCTTAATTTCCTTAAAAGCTTCATCAACAATATTTCTGTTCTCGTACCAAATATCATCATCGGGGTAACAACATACACCATTGGTTATTTCCGTTAATATGGCACTTGTTAAAGAGGCAAAACGCAGTTCAAAATCGTCACTTGTATGCCAAACAAACGTAACAACCTTTTTGCAGTCTTTTAACCGGGTTTCGATGTCGGGGCTGGCAAAAGCCACTTCGGGTTGTTTCTTGCCGAACAGTTTGCTAAAAAAACCAAGTTTGGGTTTTAAATCCTCTTTTTCTTTAACTAGGTCAAAGTCGTCTATATAAATTTCAAAACCGCTTTTCAATTCTTTATCTTTTAAAATAGTAAAGTGCGTATTTTTTAAACGAAACTTAAACGGTAAGAAGCCTGTGTCAGCCTCCTGGTCAAATTTAAAATCAGGATGAACTTCAACAACCATATCAAAGTCATTTAATCGTTTAATAATTTGCGGAACTAGACCTTGTGATATTTGCTTACAATACACATTAATGCTTAAACTCATGCTTTTCTGTTTCGTTTACTATTAGTTTACTTTTATATTTTTAATTCCATCAGCAAAATACATATCTTTTACAATCAAGCAAAAAAATAGTCCGTGCGGGTAGCTTTACCAGCACGGACTATACTTAGTTGTTATTGTGTTTTATTTTACCTCTTCATAATCGGTATCGTGTATATTGGTGTTTGGTTTGGGTGTTACCTTACAATTACCACCAAAACAGTTGCCCGCAGCACAGCCAAAAGCAAATACGCCCATGGC
>CAYTWI010000014.1:0-25954 GCA_964442045.1 uncultured Bifidobacterium sp. | reverse complement strand
CAAAATAAGCACCAAAGCCTATGCCTAACCACTGCTTACTCATAACCGATTGAATAATGACTACTATGCCCATTATAACATATAACACGCGTGTAAATGTCCAATTGCTTAAAATTCTGTCTTTCATTTAGCCTGTTTTTATAGTTGTTTGCATAGTAACTTTTGATTTTACCGAATTGGAAATTAAACAGGCTGCTTCTGCTTTTTGCAAAATACGCTCTGCTCTTTCCCTATCCTTTTCATCAACAATGGTTACGGTAGGTTCCAAAATAATTTCACTCATCATCAGTTTACCATCTACCTGCTCTAACTTACCTTTTGATTGACAAGAGAAATGGGTATAGTTTAGTTTTGAGTTTTCGGCAATTGATAAAAAAGTGGTCATTAAACAGCTACTTACCGCAGCCGTAAACAAATGCTCAGGCGACCATATACCGGGCATACCTTTTGGAAACTCGGGTGGAGTGGCTACCTCTATGCAGCTTCCGGCTGCCCGGGTTAACTCAGGGGAACAAAGCGTACCTTTACGGTCGCTGTTCCAATTTACATCTACATAATAATAATGTGCTTCCATTTTATTTAATTTTATGTTGTAAACTCATCCAACCACCACCATTGTATACTTCGGTAAAGCCGTTTGATTTTAAAATACTTTTGGCCGAAGCACTGCGCATACCGCTGGCACAGCAGGTTATAATAGGTTTGTCTTTTTTTAACTTACTTAAATTACTGCCAAGTGTATCAACACTTATATTAATAGAGCCTTTAATGTGTCCACCCTGGTACTCGCCTTTGCTGCGTACATCTAAAATAATGGCTCCCTGTTTTACCAATTCGGCATAATCAACCTGAGTACCTAAGCCGAATAAATTTTTAATAGCGTTTATCATTGTTTATATAGTTTGCGATTGGTAATAATTTACATCTATCCATGAACCTGCATTGTAACACTCCACACCCTGGTGCGTTAAAAACTGCGTAGCCTGTGCACTCCGGCCACCACTTGCACAACACAATACCAAAGGTTGTTTTAAGTTTTTAAGTTCATCTATTCTATTGGGTATTTCCTGTAAAGGTATATTTACAGAGCCTGCTACATTACCACCCATAAATTCAGCAGGTGTGCGCACATCTACTATTGTGCCTTGTTTTTCTTTAATCATTTTTACTGCGTCCATTTTTATTCTGTTTTTGTTTTTTCTTTTTGAAACATATTAAACAACAAAGCCCCCATTAAAGCTCCATACAAAGTGCTGTTTACAGGTTTGGAGGTAATGGCACAGGTGCCTGATGCACAACCTACATAATAGTAATATAAATAACCACCTGCTGCACCTGCTATTATTCCAATAATGGTAAGTTTATGTTTGTTTATGAAATTCATTTTAAAATTGTTTTACTGCCTCGCTTAAATCATACACCGGCACCACATTGTTGAGTTGCGATTTAATAATGCTACTGCCTGCTGCACTTCTGTAACCACCTGCACAATGCACCAAAATGGGTTTATGTAAAGGAATTTCGTTGGTACGCTCTCTTAACTCGTGCAAAGGAATATGAATGGCATTGGCAAATATGCCATTGGCTTTTACTTCGGAGTAATTGCGCGTATCAATAATGGTATAAGCCTCTTGATTTGTTTTTAATGTTTCACTATTAAACAATGGCATGGTAGTATTGCCGTAATCCATTACAAAGGCCAACGCAATTTGTGGCTCGTAACCAATTTTTGCAATCCGATTAATCAGTTGCTTTAGCAATACTTCATTTTCAGCAATTAAATAAAATTGTTCGCCCGGGTTTACTATACTACCCAACCAGGTTTCAAACTTGGTATCGTTCATGAGGTTAATGGCATTTTTTAAATGCGCCAGCTTAAATTGTTCCTGTGGTCTGGTATCAATAATTAATACAGCCGGATTAAGAGTATTGGCACATGCTTCACAAGTAACAGGTTCTCTTTCTCTAACCTTTTCAATACTTGTTGTATAAGCATCGGCCCCTTTTTTATTAACAGCTACATTAAACGTAAAATATTTAGGAATAAAAGGTTGGTCAGACAATAATGTTTTTACAAAATTTTCTTCACTTATATCCTGCAAACTCCAATTACTTACTTTTTCGGCACCCATGGTACTACGGTTTTGCTCACTTAAACCTTTACCACACAAACTACCCGCACCGTGCGCAGGGTATACCAACACCTCATTGGGTAAAGTCATTAGCTGGTTGCGAAGCGAATGGTACATTTGTTGGGCTAAATCTTCGCGCGTTGCAGTAATGGCTCCTGCTTGTTCCCTCAAATCGGGTCTGCCACAATCGCCAATAAATAAAGTATCACCGGTAAAGGCAGCATGTGGCTTTCCATTTTCATCAATGGCAATAATACTAATACTATCAGGTGAATGTCCGGGTGTGTTTAATGCTTTTAATGTTATATTTCCCAAAACAATAGCATCGCCATCATCAAAAGTTTGGTGCGGATATTCAGCTCCTAACAGTTTACTTACATATATAGTTGCATGGGTTGTTTGGTGTATTTCTAAATGACTACTTACAAAATCGGCATGGGGGTGTGTTTCAATAACCGTAGTAATTTTTGCCCCTTGTTGTTTGGCATAGTCGTAATATGGTTGAGGGTTTCGGGCAGGGTCAATCAATGCCATTTCTCCATTGCTAACAATAGCGTATGAATAATGGGCTAAATTTTTATCTTCAAATTGTTTGATTTCCATTTTTTTTAAATTTAATAATACAAAGGTTGGTGAATGTTTTTTGCTGTACAGCTACTTTTGTTACACAGTGTAATTTATTTTTGAAACCACATTTTAACGGCAATACTTACAAGCATAATGGCAAATGTTTTCTTTAATATATCTTGAGGAATTTGTGTAGCCAGTTTTGCACCAAAGAACGCACCTGCAAAAAAGAAAACAGCTAAAATCAAAGCTGCTTTTACATCAACAAATCCTTTTTGATAGTATTGAAACGCTGCTAATGCACCTACCGGTAACACCATCATAATTAATGCGGTGCCTTGTGCCATTTGCTGCGAATAACCAACAAACATAACCAGGGCCGGAATAATAATGATAGCACCACCGAGGCCCAGCATACCGCCAAGCAAACCAGCGGCTGCACCAATTAACGCAATAAGTGTAACATGTTGCAGTTCCATTTTACGACCCTTTTTTTCTTGTAGAAAGTCCAAACGGTAAATACAGCGGACAAATGCCCACAAAACTGGTTACTACTAAAATAATAGCCAATACCAATAATACAATGGCTACTGTTCCTGAAATCAGATGGGTTAAATACAAACCTGCAATGGTAATGGTGAGCAATATCCTTATTGCTTTGTCAACTGTTCCTATATTCTTTTTCATTGGTTAAGTGTTTATAATTACACCACAAAGGTTAACCAATGAAAAGAACTGTACAGCTACTTTTGTTACAGAAGAGAAATTTTATTTCTGCCCAGGGCAATTAATCCCTCCTCCTCCATTTGTTTGAGTAATCGGGAAACTACCACACGGGCTGTGCCTAACTCGTTGGCCATTTGTTCGTGGGTTATGTACAGCGTTTTACTGTTTGTTAACTCACATTTTCGTTTTATAAAATTTAAAAGTCGCTCATCCAGCTTTTTAAATGCAATGGCATTTACCACTTCCAGCAACTCTTCAAAGCGTTTGTGGTATAAGCGAAAAATATAGTCAAGCCACTCAGGAAACTCTTTAATTAATAAACTTACTTTATCAATAGGAATAAAGAGTATTTCGGTTTCTTCTTCGGCAATTGCTTTTACTTTACTGGTATCGTGATGCAAACCACCTAAAAACGACATAATACAACTTTCTCCGGCCTTAATGTAATACAACAGTATTTCCCTGCCATCATCGTCAGTACGCATTACACGCATACTACCTTTTGTTACAATAGGAATTACTTTAATATAGGCATTTTCATTCAAAATGGTATCGCCTTCGGCAAAGGTTTTGGCAATACCAATAGCAGCCAGTTTTTCTCTTATTAAAGGAGACGATTTGAATTCAATAATATCGTTTAGTTCCATGAAACAAAGTTAATATTTGCAAGGTTAGTAAGCATGGTTACTTTACATAATTTATAAACCAATATTGAATGGTTTATTGCTCGTATGGAGTAAAATGCTGGTGTACAAATCGGTTCCAGCCTTTTTTTGTTTTAGATTCTACCGCCCAGTGAAAACCTTCCTTCTCATCAGGCCAAAACACCTGTCTGGCAATACCTGCAGGCATGTTGGCTTCAAAGCCAAAAGCAAGCGCATGTATATCGCTTACATCGGCATATTTGCCTATGGAGTTTTTACCATCCGAGGTAAATGACCAGGCGCTAATCACTTTAGCATCATCCAAGCCAATAATGGTATGGTCTTCATAATTTTTATCGCCTAAAAACCAGGTGATATGGCCTATTATATAGTTATTGCCTAAACCCTGTTTATAGTCCCTTATACATTGCGGATTCATGCGGTCTTTACTATCCTTATTGCAAATCCAGGTACCTATTATCGGGTTAAAAACACCCAGTTTTCCTCTGCCCTTTTTCCAGTTTATCATATTATGAATGAATATATATTTTCATTAAACAACTGTTTATATGCTTTTAACTCTTTTGCATTTGTTGCTGAAAGCTTATTACTATAAACTCAGCCGGCCGTAAAATTGCCAGCCTTATGCTTACGTTCATAAAACCGTCTAATATATCATTAGGGGTCATGGTAGTTCCTAAGCCACACTCCACCGAAAAAGCATCAGAAGCCGAAGCGCCCATTAAGCCGCCTTGTTTCCATATATTGGTTAAAAAATTGCTTAACATTGATTTTACCCCTACCCAGGTATTGGCATCATTGGGTTCAAACACATAAGCTCTTGCTGCCAGCTTGCACGATTGTTCTATCATGGTAATGGTTCTTCGTACCTGAATATATTTC
This sequence comes from uncultured Bifidobacterium sp., assembly GCA_964442045.1. GTDB lineage: Bacteria > Bacteroidota > Bacteroidia > UKL13-3 > UKL13-3 > JAAFJM01. The sequence continues at coordinate 20,982 of CAYTWI010000014.1, read as the reverse complement.
CAATCTTGATTATTGCCATCTAAAGTGCGTGCGCCCCATACCAAAATACCCTGCCCGTTAAAAAAGCGAATGGCATTGATTGATTTACCGGAAACAGCATCTACATTTAAATTGCCTTGCTGACTTTCTGATAACCTGATGGGTAATGAAACAGCCCCCACAATAGAGGTATTGGCAGGTGCATACCAAACACCCTCCTGATTATCGGTGGTTGTAATAACCCCGGCCATGGCTCCGCTTGGTGGTAATATATTGGCCGTTTTTAATACCTGTTGGGTAATTAAAACATAGGTTTGGCTGGCTGCCAATAAAGCATTGTTATTTTGGGTAACAGTTAAGGTAGAAGCCGGATTATTGATAGTAGCCAAAATACTTGCCACAGCGGGGTTAGGATTATCTGCCGGGTTTAACAAAGCAGCCAGCTGTGTGGTATCGCCACCAAATAAATTGGTATAATCAATATCGGTATTTTGCATAACAGTAGTGCCTATAAACGGGTAATAAGCCGCACCATAACCTAAACCTGTTGTACCTGTATTGTTCCTAAAAGTGGTAATATCGTTGGTATACAAAATAGGATCTGGATTACGGCCGCCTATAATATCAAAAATAGCCATGGCTGTTTGCATGGTATTACACTGCAATAACATTTGCTGCATCAGTATTCCATTATCTTCAATGGAAAGTAAAGTAGCCTCCGGGCATATATACATAGTAGGCTCTTCCTCCCGCAAAAGCAATGTTAACCCTTTCGTTAAATCAGCCAACTGCACATTGGGGTTTACTATATGTTGCACCCCTACAGGCATTGGTTTTTTTGAAGGCGGACCATAAGAGCCCACAGAAACAATATAAGCATCGCCTCCCCCGTTTTGGTAAAATAAGCGAATGCTATTGTACATATAATAAATAGTATTAGGGTCGGGAAGTATGGCATAATACGCATTGTCAATTAACAGGTAATCGCCTGTGGTCGGCTGGCTTTTTTGCTTTACCAGATAATACTCCGGGCTATATTGCTTGGCAGGAGACGCAGGATGTGGTACATCAGGCAAACAATAAATAGCCAGAAACTCGGCAAACGAAGTAATTTTTTGGGGTACATTGGTATATGATTTACCATTGTACATAGCAGCCGGTGTATAACCAATAAAAGCAGGTACGGCTGTTGGTACAGCTACTACTGAATTGGGAAAAGCATTAAGTTCATTAATATACACACCCGGTGTTTTCAAGTTTAATCCATCCATATTATTTACCATTTTACGGCTTGTAATATAAATGAATTATTCAAATGTGGTAGAGACGTTGCATACAACGTCTTTAAACAAACAATACAGGCGTCTTCGTCTGCATTGGCTGGAATGGTTGGGGTAATTTATAAGACGTTGCGTGCAACGTCTCTACTGTGTTGTTTATTGTCCGTGGTTGGTGTCCTCACCAACAATCATTAATGCTCTAACTTTTTCAATAAGTTATTTAACTCCACATAAGGAACTGTTTCATCCGTTTCCCCTTTTATTTTATGGTCTAATCTTTTCTTTACCGCTTTTATACTTTCTAATTTGTTACGTTCTAAAATAGTATATACCAATTGCCTGGCAGGAAAATCAGTCGGGTCGTAATACATCCACACATTAATTAAAATAATTAAGTCTTTTTGGTTAATAACCGTTCCTAACGACTCCAGGCTTTTACGCATTAAATCCTTATGCTCTTTTGTATCGGTTGTTTCTTTGTATTTTACATAGCCGTCAAAAACAGTTTTTATGTTTTTAATGGTTTGCTCATAGCCGGTGTCTTCAGGAGCAAAAGTATGTTGGTGGTGGTAGTTGTTTGGTTGTAATGTATTTGATTGAGCAGTAAACAATCCGTATGCCATACCCGTTACAGGTAGTATTATACATAAAAATACCATGAACTTTGTAATGGTTGGAGTAAAACGTTTTTTCATATCATATTGATTATCTTACTTCAATGATATAAAAAATATTTAAAAATACATAAGGTAACAGGTAGAGACGTTGCATGCAACGTCTCTACCTGTATTTTATTTTGTCCGTGGTTGGTGTCCTCACCAACCACTTCAATATGCTTACGCTGTTAACTTTTTACGTTCGCCAATTTGCTGACGCCACATGGCATAATACAATCCTTTTTCCTGTAACAACTCTTCGTGTTTACCGGTTTCTATTATCTCCCCTTTTTCCAATACAAATATTTTATCGGCATGCATAATGGTTGATAAACGATGGGCTATTAACACCGTTATATGTTCTTTCCTGTTACCTATCTGTTGTATCGTATTCGATATTTCTTCCTCTGTAATAGAATCCAAGGCCGAAGTAGCTTCGTCAAATACCATTAATTTAGGATTACGCAATAAAGCACGTGCTATAGATAAACGTTGTTTCTCCCCACCACTTAATTTCATTCCACCTTCGCCTATAACCGTTTGCAAACCATGTTCGCTTCTTGCCAGTAAACCATTGCAACTGGCCTTTTCCAACACATCGTTAATTTCAGCATCGGTGGCATCAGGTTTCACAAACAATAAGTTTTCTTTAATGGTACCGCTAAACAATTGCGTGTCCTGTGTTACAAAACCCAATTGCTTTCTCAACTCATCCATGTCTATTTCATCGTAACGGATATCGTTGTACAACACCTTGCCATGTAATGGTTGGTATAAACCTACCAGCAACTTAACCAAAGTACTTTTTCCACTGCCACTCGGACCCACAAAGGCTATGGTTTCGCCTATATTTACGGTAAAGTTTATATTGTTAAGCGCATTGTAATTAGCAGTATTGTGTTTAAAAACCACATCTTCAAAATGCAGCTTTTCAATTTTATTTAATGGTTTAGGGTTAGTCGGTTTAGCTTCAACAGGCATATTTAATATATTTTGAAAATTAACCAGCGATGCTTCCGCTTCCCTGTAACTTAAAATAACATTACCAATTTCCTGTAGCGGACCAAAAATAAAGAACGAATAAAACTGTAAGGTAATAATTTGCCCAACCGTTAACTCGCCTTTAAATATTAAGTATAATAGAAAAAACAAAATACTTTGGCGTAACAAATTAACCAAAGTGCCCTGCACAAACGATATACTGCGTATGCTGCGTACTTTCTTTAACTCTAACAATAAAATTTTCTGTGTGGTTATGTTTAAGCGGTTTGTTTCCTGGTTAGTTAATCCCAAACTTTTAACCAGCTCAATATTACGTAAACTCTCCGTAGTGGAGCCTGCCAGTTGCTTGGTTTCAGCAACAATAGAAGTTTGTACTTTCTTTATTTTTTTCGATAAAAAGTTAATGAGTGTAGTTAACAAAACACTCGCTACCAAATACACCAATATTAAGCCTGCATGTATTTGTACCGCATATATAATTACAAATACAATACCCACTAAAGAGAAAAATAATATATTGATAAAATTGGAAATAAATTTCTCCGTATCGGTTCTTACCTTTTGTAATATATTTAAAGTCTCCCCGCTTCTTTGGTCTTCAAACTCGCTGAAAGAAACCTGCAAAGTATGTTTCAATCCATCCGTGTATATATCGGCACCAAACTTTTGAATAACCAAACTCACACAATAATCCTGGAAAGCTTTGGCTATACGGCTTACCATGGCCACCCCAATAGAGGCCAATATTAACAAGCCCGCACCCTTAATAAATTCGCTGCCCGAATAATCAGCGGGCCTGGTAGCAAACCTGTCAATTAACTTACCGTAAATCATTGGGTCAAGCAATGAGAATACCTGATTTACTATAGCCAGCAACAGGGCTATAAATACTAATTTTTTATATCGTCCTAAGTAGTTTAATAATAATTTCATGCAGTTGTGCTTAATTTTTACAAAATAAAAATGGCTGCAATAATACAGCCATTGTGTTTCATTTACTATGCCCTAAATAGAGCCAATAATTCTTTTTGAGTTTGTTCCGTTTTATCTTTAGTATACCACAAATGCAATTCCGTTTTAATGTCCTCCATCTGTTTACCATCAGCTTTTAACCGGTTTATTAAATCCTGAGCAGCTTTTGGGCGTGGGCCCCAGTTCCACAAAGCCTCATGATTGGCATTGTAACAAATTAATTTAGGTATGCCCCTGCCACCATTGGTTAAATACTGATCCATTAATTCCATGTTTTCATCACGCAATAATATATCCATGCTTATTTTACCATTCGAAGCCTCCACAATTTTATTCATAACCGGAACTATTTGTGCAGCATCGCCACACCATGCTTCTGCCAAAACTGTCCATTGAAGCGGTTCAGTAATAGTATCAAAAACTATTTTCCATTCATCCAGTAAAACGGTGGTTTTATCCAACCTTTTCATGCGTTGAATATTCAATTCTGTGTAGTGTATTAAATCTGCTGATTGAGTGGGGCCTGTTGTTTTGCCTTGTGCCATTAACCCGTCTGTTAAGGCCCTGTATTCATTGTACGTCATTAAAATAATATTTCCTTTTGATAATTGATTTTATAAAATCAATAACTATGCCTTGGATAAATCATAAGTCAATTAGTCCAACAAAGTTTTTAAGTAAAAAGTTTTCGGGTGTTTAAAAAATACAGCATATTGCAGGCTTATTTAAACTTTATTTTAATGATAACAGAGCAATTAAACGAACAATTATTAAGTATTGCGCAAACTTATGAGGCGCCTGTGTATGTGTACCATGCAGAAACAATTATTAACCAATACAATAAATTAATTAACGCGTTTAAGCCATTAAAAATAAAGATAAAGTATGCTTGTAAAGCATTAAACAACACCGCCATTTTACAATTGTTAAAACAACAGGGAAGTGGACTGGATACCGTTTCTATTAACGAGGTTTTATTAGGATTACAGGCAGGCTTTTTACCAAACGAAATTATTTTTACACCCAATTGTGTAGGATTTGAAGAAATAGAACAAGCCGTTGAATTAGGTGTACATATAAATATTGACAATATTTCCATTCTTGAGCAATTTGGCAGTAAATATGGCCACTCTGTTCCATGCTGCATTCGATTAAACCCACACATATTAGCAGGCGGAAATACCAAAATTTCTACCGGCCATATTGATTCAAAATTTGGTATTTCAGTATACCAGTTACGCCACGTATTACGTGTTATAAAAACACATAATATACATGTAAACGGACTGCACATGCACACCGGAAGCGATATATTGGATGCAGGTGTATTTTTACAGGGAGCCGAAATATTATTTGATGCCGCCAAAGACTTTACCGAGCTTGATTTTATTGATTTTGGCAGTGGCTTTAAAGTAGCCTATAAACCAAACGATATTACAACCGATATAGAAGAGTTGGGCAAAAGTCTGAGCCAGCGTTTTAATGAGTTTTGCGATGAATACGGAAAAAAATTAGAGCTTTGGTTTGAACCCGGTAAGTTTCTGGTAAGTGAAAGCGGTTACTTTTTAGTAAAAGCCAATGTTATTAAACAAACCACAGCTACCGTTTTTGTGGGCGTTAACAGCGGGTTGAACCATTTAATACGCCCTATGTTATACGACTCGTACCACCATATTATAAACCTGAGCAATCCCAACGGTAAAGAGCGTATTTATACAGTAGTGGGTTACATATGCGAAACCGACACCTTTGCATGGGACAGAAAACTAAATGAAGTACAGGAAGGCGATATTTTATGCTTTATGAATGCCGGAGCTTATGGCATTACCATGAGCAGTAACTATAATGCGCGTTTCAGACCGGCAGAAGTGCTCATTTACAAAGGCCAGGCCCACCTGATTAGAAAACGAGAAACAATGGCAGATATTACCCAAAATGAAGTAACCATGAATTGGTAAAACAATACCTGTTATTTTACCGTTAATAGTTTCAATAATGAATTGATTGTTTTACCTTTACCTAAGTAAAGTAAGGCATGTTTATAAATTAATGATTAAATAATAAAGGTAATGCTAAATTGCATACAACAAATTTGGAACTGATTTTGACTTACTAATAGTCAAAATGAAAAAATTTTGGAATTATAATATGGAAGCTAAATTTTCACCACGTGTTAAAGATGTAATTAGTTACAGCCGCGAAGAAGCAATTCGGTTGGGGCACGACTACATTGGCACAGAACACTTATTACTTGGCCTGATAAGAGAAGGCGAAGGCAAAGCTTTAAAAATGCTAAAAGCACTGGGCGTTGATAGCGCTAAACTTAAACGAACCATTGAAGACTCTATAAGAAGTACCGCTAGCAATAATACAAACTTTGTTAATATACCTTTGACCAAACAAGCCGAAAAGGTTTTAAAAATTACTTATTTAGAAGCTAAGATTTTTAAAACAGATATTATCGGTACCGAACATTTATTGCTATCAATATTGCGTGATGAAGATAACTTAGCATCGCAAATATTATCGCAGTTTGGTATTAACTACGATATATTTAAGCAGGCTATTGAAAACAGAATAGATGAGGATGCAGATGCGCAAAAGAAACAACCAAGGAGCGAATTACCGCCTGAGGAAGATGATTATTTTGCAGGAGCAGGCAGCGGGCGCGAACAGGAAAGACGCCAGGAGCCTACCCGTAAAAGCGATCCTAAATCAAAAACACCTGTTTTGGATAACTTTGGAAGAGATTTAACCAAAGCTGCCGAAGAAGGTAAAATAGATGCCATTGTTGGCAGGGAAAAAGAGATTGAGCGTGTATCGCAAATTTTATCGCGCAGAAAGAAAAACAATCCTGTCTTAATAGGAGAACCCGGAGTTGGTAAAACAGCCATTGCCGAAGGTTTAGCTTTACGCATTATGCAACGCAAAGTAAGCCGCGTGTTGTTTAACAAACGTGTGGTAATGCTTGATTTAGCCAGTCTGGTAGCAGGTACTAAATACCGCGGACAGTTTGAAGAGCGTATGAAAGCCGTGATGAATGAGTTGGAAAAAAGTCCTGACGTTATTCTGTTTATTGACGAAATACATACCATTGTTGGTGCCGGTGGAGCAAGCGGAAGTTTAGATGCTTCCAACATGTTTAAACCAGCTTTAGCAAGAGGCGAAATACAATGTATTGGTGCTACTACTTTAAATGAGTACAGACAATATATTGAAAAAGACGGTGCATTAGAACGCAGATTCCAGATAGTAATGGTAGAACCTACCACTCCTGAAGAAACCGTTCAGATACTAAACAACATCAAAGATAAATACGAAACACACCATAGTGTAACCTATGAGCAGGCAGCTATAAACGCTTGTGTAAGTATGAGTACACGTTATATGGTTGACAGGCATTTACCCGATAAAGCCATTGATGTAATGGACGAGGTAGGTGCAAGAGTACACTTAAGCAATATACACGTACCAACCAATGTAATTGAGTTGGAAAAACAAGTGGAGGAAATTAAGTTAGAAAAAAATCAGGTAGTAAAAAGCCAGAAATATGAAGAGGCAGCCAAACTACGTGATAAGGAAAAACACTTATTAGAACAGCTTGAAACAGAAAAAGCCAAGTGGGAAGAAGAAGCCAAAACACACCGTTACAACGTTACCGAAGATGATGTAGCAGAAGTAATAGCCATGATGACAGGTGTACCTGTTAAACGTATTGCACAAAGCGAAGGCGAACGTTTACTGAAAATGGGCGAAGAGTTAAACGGCAAAGTAATTGGTCAGGATGATGCTATTAAAAAATTAGCCAAAGCTGTTCAACGCAGCCGTTCAGGACTTAAAAACCCTAATAAGCCAATTGGTTCATTTATATTCTTAGGACCAACAGGTGTAGGTAAAACCGAAATGGTTAAAGTATTAGCCAAATACTTATTCGATTCAGACGATGCAATGATTCGCATTGACATGAGTGAGTACATGGAGAAATTTGCAGTGAGCCGTTTGGTGGGAGCCCCTCCGGGATACATTGGTTACGAAGAAGGCGGACAGCTAACAGAAAAAATACGCAGAAAACCATACTCAGTAGTATTGTTAGATGAGGTAGAAAAAGCGCATCCGGATGTATTTAACTTATTGTTACAAGTATTAGACGAAGGCTTTTTAACTGATAGCTTAGGCCGCAAAATAGATTTTAGAAATACCATTATCATTATGACTTCGAACATTGGAAGTCGCCAGTTAAAAGATTTTGGTGGAGGAGTTGGCTTTAGCACCCCTAGTAAAGATGCAGGGTTTCAAAAAGACTCTAAACTGGTAATAGAAAATGCATTGAAACGTTTCTTCTCACCTGAGTTTTTAAACAGGGTTGATGATGTGATAGTATTTAATTCATTGAACAAAGAAGCAATTACTAAAATTTTAGATATTAACTTATCAAAACTGATTAAACGTGTTGAAGAGTTAGGATTTAAATTTAACATTACTGACAATGCGAAAGAGTTCTTAATTGAAAAAGGATTTGATGCTGACTTAGGAGCAAGACCTTTGGCAAGAACCATTCAAAAATATGTGGAGGATGGCATTGCTGAACAATTGTTATTGCAAAACACCGGAGATGGGGAAACCATTGAGGTTGACTTTGACAAAGCAAGTAACCCTGATGAGTTGAAAATTACAACCGTTAAAAAGAAAGAGAGAAAGAAAAAAGATACTACTGTTGACAAAACAACAGAAGAGTAATTAACTTTCAAACCATAACAGAAAAGGCTTTGCAATACTGCAAAGCCTTTTCTGTTATAAGCTCATATACTTATTATTTAATCTCCTGACATAGCTCTATCAATACACCATTGCTATTTTTAGGGTGTAAGAAAACAATCAGCTTATTATCGGCACCTTGCTTGGGTGTTTCATTAATAAATACAAAACCTTCTGCTTTTAAGCGGGTAATTTCTGCATAAATATCTTCTACAGCAAAAGCTATATGGTGCATGCCCTCCCCTTTTTTCTCTATAAATTTCGCAATAGCACTATCTTCATGTGTAGCCTGCAAAAGCTCTACCTTGGTTTCACCTGTTTTATAAAATACAGTCCTTACATTTTCACTCACTACCGCTTCTTCTTTATATGGCGTAGTACCTAATAATGCATTGAATAATTTACTGCTGGCATCAGCATCTTTTACCGCTATACCTATATGTTCTATGTTGTTAAGCATGGTTTCTTATATGTTATATTATTTTGTTAATTGTTAAAAGCAGTAAGCAATAAAGTAATCATCCAGCCCGTAATAATGCACGGGCAATAAATGCTGTGTTTCGTTTTTATGCAACTTACAATGAAAAGTTCCCGCATTGTTTACCGCAAATGGCTGTACTTCCATGTTACCCCTGAAATCCAGTTCCTTTTTTCCATACCATTTATACACGGCTTCCTTAGCACACCATATAAGTGTTTTATGTTCAATGGTATGTCCAAATTGCTTTTCAGCTTCATTCATAAATTTGTTTGCCACCCTGTTAATCCTATCATCTTTTTGTTCTATATCCAAACCTATTTCGTGGGTTTTGCAAACCATTACGCCTACATATAAATGAGCGTGTGAAATACTGATAAAATGCCTTTCTCCATCAATATATAAAGTAGGTTTGTTATGTATATCCTTATGAATTTCTATTTTATGGTGATTAAATAAATGCTGCACCAATACCCGGCTCGCAAACCAATGTAAGCCCACACTTTCTGCCGGGTTAACAGGCCTGGAAGTATCGTGAAAGTTTTGGCTGAGTATTTCTTCCAGTTCTGCTTTTGTTTCAGTAACCTGCCAGATACCCAGTAGCACATCATTGGTTATATTTTGTAAAGAAATAATTGGCAAAATATTTTTAGCTCGCTTTATTTATCGTTGCTTTGCAATAATAAATGTAAAGCTTTATAAAAAAAGCATTTTACCCGGGCATGATAAAAAAAATAAACGTACAAAAGTTACATCAGTTTAGCGGACACAAAGATTGTATTTATAGTATAACCCCTTCCTTACATACCGATTGTTTTTACTCGGGAGCAGGCGAAGGTTATGTGGTGGAGTGGAATTACAAAACCAAAGCCGATGGTAAATTAATATGCCAGGTTCATCGCCCTGTATATAGCTTGTTGTTGTTAAAAGAACAGCAACAGCTTTTGGTAGGTTCAGCCCAGGGAAATTTACATGTAATTGATTTAAGCAATAACAAAGAAATAAGGAATATTGAAGCCCATCAATCAGGTATTTTTGATATTAAGCTCCATAATGAAACCATTATAACCACAGGTGGAGATGGCAAAGTACATATTTTTAACAGGCATACTTTTGCTTTACTCCAAACCATCAACGAATCAAATAAAAGTGCCCGTGTGGTTGCATTAAATACCACCCGAAACGAAATGGCTATTGGTTACTCTGACCATGCCATACGCATTTTTGATTTAAGCTCCTTCACTTTAAAAAACACCTTACAATACCATATTAATTCCGTATTTGCATTAAGTTATTGCCACCACGACAAACACCTGCTAAGCGGTGGACGTGATGTATTTTTAAAGTTTTTTGATGCAACCAAAAACTATGAATTAATAAAAGATATACCGGCACATACTTTACATATAAACGCCATACAGTTTAGTCCTGATGGTAATTTATTTGCTACCGTTAGCATGGATAAAACACTTAAAATTTGGGATGCCAATACCTTTGACCTGATAAAAGTAATTGACAAGGCACGTAACGGTGCCCATGTTACTTCCATTAACAAAGTATTGTGGCTTAACAATAACCAGTTGTTAACCGGTAGCGATGATAAAACAATTATGCTTTGGGAAATAAACGAAACTGCTCAAACAACGCATTAACCAACAATACAACCTCTTATCAAATACTATTTGTTATTAGCTCATTATAATTCATATTTTGAAGATTAATCAAATGAAAAACTTTCTAATCATATTTACACAAATAAAAGAAAGTGCTATAGCTGCTTTTTATACCATGTATTTAAACAAAGTACGCACGCTCCTTTCTACCCTTGGTATTACCATTGGTATATTTTGTATTATAGCCGTACTGGCTGTGGTTGAAAGCTTTGAAACCAGCCTGCATCAAAGTGTGGAAAGCCTGGGTAACGATGTAATATTTGTAGAGAAGTGGCCCTGGACCTTTGGCCCTGATTATAAATGGTGGAAATTCATGAACAGGCCAAATGCCTCTATTGATGAAATGAAAACCATCAGCGAAAAATCACAACTATCAGCAGGAGAAATGTTAACCATTAATATTGGCGGTAAAACATTAAAAAATGGAAACAACAGTGCAAGCGGTATTGATATACAAGGTGTAACCCACGATTATTACCTGGTACGTAATTTCGATATTGCCAATGGCAGGTACTTTACCGATAACGAATCAGAAAATGGAAACAACGTTTGTTTAATAGGTTCCAATTTAGCGGAATCATTATTCCCCAATATTAACCCCATTGATAAAAACATAAAAATTTCGGGTATTAACTTTACCGTAATTGGTGTATTTGGTAAAGAAGGCGAAAGCTTAATAGGCAATAGCTTGGATAACATAGCTATTTTACCCGTAAATGCCGCAGCCCGTTTTGTGCGTATTAACAGCGATATGGCCAACAGCCGCATACATGTAAAAGCAGGTGCAAGCGGAATACCTGCATTGGAGCAGGAACTAAACGGAATTATGCGCAGCAAACGAAAACTAAAACCCGGACAGGAAGAAAACTTTGCTTTGAACAAAACCACTTTAATTACCCAACAGTTGGACCAGACTTTTGCAACCGTTAACGTAGCAGGCTGGATAATAGGCTTATTTGCCATGCTGGTAGGTGGTTTTGGTATAGCTAATATTATGTTTGTAAGCGTTAAAGAAAGAACCAATCAAATTGGTATTCAGAAAAGTTTAGGTGCAAAAAACTACTTTATATTGATTGAGTTTTTAATTGAAGCCGTTATACTTTGTTTATTAGGCTGTGCCACAGGATTATTCTTAGTATGGGGTATAGTAACCTTGCTGGGCAGTATTTTTGATTTTGTATTTTACCTTAGCATAAAAAACATTGTAATAGGTGTTATCACCAGCATTGTTATTGGTGTTATTTCAGGTTTTTTACCGGCATTAAGTGCTTCGCGCTTAAACCCGGTTGATGCTATCAGAAGTAAATAACAACAATTCTTACAAAACCAATTCTTCAAACAAACGCTGCGCAGTTTTTTCCAAGTCATCGCTCAAGCCCGGATGTGGTCTTGATAGTTGGATAGCAGAACTCCTTACAGCACTTAACCATCTGAAACGCGAAGGCACATCCAATTGAGCAATGGGCCCGCACTGTTTATTACCACTGGCTATACCTTCCAGCGATTGTAAATTCAATTTAATCTGTTCAATATCTAAGTCCTTAGAAAACAGCAATAGTTTAGCTTCATCAACAGTATAATGTACCCTGATAAACTTTGCTTTTTTGCAAAAAAGAATAATACCAACATTAACGAATTCTTCCCGCTCAACTATTGGTAACACGCGAATAACAGCGTACTCATATATGTGTTTTTCTTGCATCTTGAGCTTCGTTTATAAAAATAGCTGAATGACTTAATCTCGTTAATAAAAACTGGTAATATATTTCCCTCAATGCTTCCGGGCTCTCATAAGTATCTTCCCAATGTAGCCATTCATCAGGAATAAGCATCACTATTTCCCTTATTTTGTCTGCGGTTAAAACCTTTTTAAACTCCTCGTTTACTTCTTCCAGTAATCCGGCCTGAGGTAATAAAACATGGTCTTTTACCAAAGTAAAACGGCTTTTAGCATGAGTTTCCCAATCGGTAAACGAGTGATGAAAATACAAACATGCACCATGATCAATTAACCACAACTCTTTATACCAGATAAGCATATTGGTGTTTCTGACTGTTCTGTCTACATTCATAATGAAAGCATCCAGCCATACAATTTGAGAAGCTAATTTTGGAGCAATGGGTGTAACTACCGGGTCAAAATTAATAGAGCCCGATAAAAAATGTAAGGCCAGATTTAACCCTTTACTCGCTTTTAATAAATCCTGTATTTCCTGGTCAGCTTCGGTTTGCCCAAAAGCTTCATCCAGGTTGGCAAAAACCAGTTCAGGTACTTTTAAACCCAATGCACGCGCTATCTCTCCTCCTATTAATTCTGCAATTAAAACCTTTGGCCCTTGTCCCGAACCTCTGAATTTAAGTACGTACTTAAAATCGTCAGCCGCTTCAGCTAAAGCAGGCAAAGAGCCCCCTTCGCGTAATGGAGTTATATACCGTGTTACCTCTATTGTCCGTAACGAAATTTTTTCTACAGTCATGTTGTCTATGGTATTACAAACTAAAGCTATCAAACAATAAACCTCCTTAATACCAGCGCCAAAAGTACAAAAATTAACAGATATGATGTTGTACACCCTATTATTAAAAAGGAAAGCTCAGAAATGCCCCATAAAAAGGCTGCTTTTAGTCAAACCTTATTACACTTTAGGCATAATTTATTACTATTGCTGAAATTTTAAATACATTATGGAAAACGTTACTACCCTCGGGCAATTTATTATTGAAAAACAAAAAGATTTTCCTTTCGCAAAAGGTGAGCTTTCACGCTTGTTACGCGATATAGGAATAGCTGCCAAAGTAATTAGTCGCGAGGTTAATAAAGCCGGTTTAACAAGTATATTAGGCGATCACGGAAGCGTTAATGTACAAGGTGAAGATGTAAAAAAACTAGATATTATCGGTAATGAAATGTTTATTTCAACCTTGAGTAAAGGTGGTGAAGTTTGTGTATTAGCCAGCGAAGAAAATGATGGTATTATTCCATTAAAAGGTACTTACTCAAAAAATGGTAAATATGTAGTTTGTATTGATCCATTAGACGGTTCATCAAACATTGACGTAAATGTTTCTATCGGTACTATATTTTCTATTTACCGCAGACTATCAGAGCCGGGTACAGAACCAACTGATGCTGATGTATTACAGGCAGGAAACAAATTAATAGCTGCGGGTTACGTAATTTACGGTTCATCAACCATGTTGGTATTTAGTACTGGTAAAGGTGTAAATGCTTTTACTTTAGATACTTCTATTGGTGAATTCTGTTTAAGTCATGCTGATGTAAAAACACCTGACAATGGTAAAATGTATTCTATCAATGAAGGTAACGCAGCCGAGTTTCCACAAGGTGTAAAAGATTATTTAACATGGGTAAAAGAAAGCGATAAAGCAACCAATCGTCCTTATACTGCCCGTTATATTGGTTCAATGGTGGCCGATTTTCACCGTAATTTATTAAAAGGTGGTGTGTTTATATATCCGCCAACAGCTAAAAGCCCTAACGGTAAATTACGTTTGTTATTTGAAGGTATTCCAATGAGCTATATTGCAGAACAAGCCGGAGGATTGGCCACAACAGGCACAACCCGTATTTTAGATGTGGAGCCAACTGCTATTCACCAACGTGTACCTATTATTATGGGCTCGAAAAACATGGTGAATAAGGTAGTAGAGTTTATGAGTAAATAGCAGTTAGTTGATGGTTGTCAGTTGATAGACTATGAACCATAGCATTTACTTAATTTGTCAGATGGTTAGATTGCTAAATTGTTACTAAGCTAATCGAAGTAAAATTATCAACCTTATCAACCAATAACTTATAAAACTTATTAACTCTATAAGTAAGGAATGAAAAATAACAATAAAGTCACAGGTGAAATTGGAGAGCAATTAGCTTGTGACTTTTTGCTAAATAAGGGTTACGAAATACTGGAGCGAAACCATAAACAACTGAAAACAGAAATTGATATTATAGCCAAACACCAAAACTGTTTGGTAATAGTAGAAGTAAAAACAAGGAGCAGCCATTTTGTAAACCCGGAAAATGCGGTAAGTAAGAGCAAACAAAAAACATTAACAGAGGCTGCGTTGTTATATCAGGAAAGCAAACAGCTAACTTGTGAAATGAGGTTTGACATTATTGCTGTTGTTAAATCGAAAACAGAAACAGAAATCATGCATTTTGAAGATGCATTTTATCCATATACAACCTATTAAAATGGCTATAAAAATAATTGAATGTCCGCGTGATGCTATGCAAGGCCTCCACGATTTTATTCCAACCACTACCAAAATTGAATACATCAACCAACTGTTAAAAGTAGGTTTTGACACCATTGATTTTGGAAGCTTTGTATCGCCTAAAGCTATCCCCCAGTTAGTAGATACAGCCGAGGTTTTAGCCAATTTAGATTTAGCCAATACTACCAGTAAACTGTTAGCCATCGTAGCCAATGTAAAAGGTGCAGAAACAGCAGTTCAACACCCGGAAATAAAATACATAGGTTTTCCTTTTTCTATCAGCGAAACCTTTCAACAACGAAATACCAACAGCAGCATAGCGCAAAGCTTAGAAACTGTAAAGACCATCCAGGCTTTGTGTGTTAAAAACAATAAGGAACTGGTGCTATATATTTCTATGGGTTTTGGAAATCCTTATGGCGATGTATGGAATACCGAAATAGTAGAAAAATGGGTACAGGAAATGCATGCATTAGGCATCAAAATAATATCGTTAAGCGATACAATTGGTATAGCCAACCCGGATTCAATCAGTTATTTGTTTAAACATTTAATACCAACGTTTCCAACTATAGAGTTTGGAGCACACTTACACACCACACCCAATACCTGGCAGGAAAAAATAGATGCTGCTTACCAAAATGGATGCAGGCGTTTTGATGGCGCTTTAAAAGGTTTTGGAGGCTGCCCAATGGCTTCTGATAAACTAACCGGCAATATGCCTACCGAAAACATGTTCATTCGTTTTAACGAGTTAAAAGAGCAAACCAATATAAATGAAGATGCTTTTTTCAAAGCCATGCTATCAGCCGATAAAGTATTTGCCAACGCACACTAAATATGTTATTACGCCCAGCCAACAATAACGATATCAAAGCCATTACGGAAATATACAATGATGCTGTAATAAATACCCTTGCTACTTTTGATATTGATACCAAAAGTGAAGAGCAAATGTTAACCTGGTTACAGGCACATGATGAAAAATATTGTGTAATAGTTTGTGAAGTAAACCATGAAATTGCAGGTTGGGCAAGCTTAACACGTTACAGCGATAGAATTGCCTACGGCAGAACTGCTGAGTTTAGTATTTATTTTCACCCGAATTATAAAGGTAAAAAACTAAGTAAACCCTTGATGACTGCTTGCATACAACAAGGCCAGCAACATGGTATAAAAGCCATATTGGCCCGCATTACTGAAGGCAATGAAATAAGTATAAAACTACACGAGCATTTTGGTTTTTTTATGGTTGGAACCATGCAACAGGTAGGTGTAAAATTTAACCAGGTGCTTGATGTACACTTAATGCAATTATTGGTACAATAAATTCCTTTAATTACTCATAAACAAAAAAGCCATTGCAGTAAAACTGCAATGGCTTTTTTCATATAACACCAGTATATTAAATGCTTTGTGCGTTTGCTTCTTTAGCTATTTTTTTAACCAAACCTTGTAAAACAGCTCCAGGACCACACTCGTAAAAGTTAGTAGCACCATCTACCACCATTGCTTGTACTGACTGAGTCCATTTAACAGGCGCTGTTAACTGGGCTATTAAATTACTTTTTATTTCCTCTACATTACTTACCGCTTTGGCTACATAGTTTTGGTAGATAGGGCAAATAGGTTCGCTAAATTGCGTATTCATAATGGCAGCAGCCAATTCCTGACGAGCCGGCTCCATTAATGGTGAATGGAATGCTCCACCAACCTGTAAAACCAAAGCGCGTTTAGCACCTGCTGCTTTTAATAGTTCGCAGGCTTTATTTACACCCTCTATGGAACCCGAAATAACCAATTGGCCCGGGCAGTTATAATTGGCTGCAACCACTACTTCATCAGTAATACTTGCACAAATTTCTTCTACTTTAGCATCTTCTAAACCCAATACCGCAGCCATGGTTGATGGTTGTAACTCACAGGCTTTTTGCATAGCCATCGCACGGGCATAAACCAAACGCAAAGCATCATCAAAAGTTAAAACTTTATTGGCAACTAAGGCTGAAAACTCGCCTAAGCTATGTCCGGCAACCATATCAGGTTTAAAGCTACCACCAGCACTTAATGCTTTAATTACTGAATGTAAAAACACAGCAGGTTGGGTTACCCTGGTTTGTTTTAAATCTTCGTCAGTACCCGAAAACATTAAATCAGTAATGTTAAATCCTATTATTTCATTTGCTCTGTCAAATAGTGCTTTTGCTTCAGGATTTGATTCATATAAATCTTTACCCATGCCTACAAATTGCGCACCTTGCCCCGGAAATATGTATGCGTTTTTCATATAATAAATTTTGTTTATTGATTAATTACTTGGACTAAAATACTATTCTCCCCAGTATTCTACGTAGTTATTTTCGGTTTCCACCAATTTAATATAATGCAGTTTACCATTTTGGATTTTGGGTTCCAAAATATTCCATATTTCTACTATAATGTTTTCAATAGAAGGTAAAATACCTTTCATAAACTCCACATCTTCGTTTAAATTACGGTGATCTATTTTCTCAACTATTTCATCCTTAATCAATGACTTCAGTTGCTTTAAATCCATCACCATACCCGTGTCAGGGTTGGCTATACCTTTTATGGTTACAAATAACTCAAAATTATGTCCGTGGTAATATTTGTTGGAGCATTTGCCAAAAAAATCTTCATTTTCCTGCTCTGTCCAATTAGGATTGTATAACTTGTGAGCTGCATTAAAACGCTCTCTGCGAGTTATATAAACTATTTTTTGCTTATTCTCAGCCATTTAATCTTTTTAAAAACTTGGCAAATATAGGTGAAGTATTTGCTGTAAAACAAATTTGATTGCTTAAAGATTAGTAGATTATGTATTTAACTCGTTGTAAGTTCAGCAATATTTAAATCTGGTTAATAGCATTTTTAAAACCAATTTTCAACTTACATGCAATAACTGAAGTTATAAAACTTCATCCCAAATATTAAGTACTTTTTCTTCATTGGCTGAAAAACAGTAAACATTGAAAGACATTTGATTTTAACTTTACAATAAATTTAACTTATAAGAACTTTAATAATTATTACATTTGGATGCTAACAAAATATGAATTTAATAATTAAATCTATTACAAGTATAACAGCCCAAGTTAACTTGGATTCACAAATTAACACAGTAAAAACAAAGACACTATATAGTATTATACTGCCGTTTAGTTTTTTATTTACTCTGCAACATATATTTGCTCAACCCACCATTGCTTCCTTTACCCCTACAAGTGGTGAAATAGGAGCAACGGTTACTCTAACAGGTACTGGTTTTAACACCGCACCTGCTAATAATATAGTATTTTTTGGTGCAACCCAAGCAACAGTAAGTGCAGCAACAGCCACTAGTTTAACACTAACAGTACCAACGGGAGCAACATTTGCACCTATTACTGTATTAAATACAGCTACAAGTTTAGCTGCTAATAGTACCCAGTTTTTCAATCCTACATTTAGCCCTAATAAAATTAGTATGACCGCTGTTGATATGGAACCAAAGGTAGATTTTGGAACTGGTTTATCTCCTTTATCATCAACCATTAGCGATATAGATGGAGATGGCAAACCTGATTTGGTAATAGTTAATATTAACAGCAGTTCTGTTTCTGTTTTACTCAATACAAGCAATATTGGTACAGTTAGTTTTGCGGCAAAGGTAGATTTCATAGTGGGCAATAGTCCTGTTTCAATTGCCATTGGCGATATAGATAGAGATGGTAAGCCTGACTTGGTAATATCTAATCGTGGCAGCAATTCAGTTTCTATTTTGCGTAATACAAGCACCATTGGTATGGTAAGTTTCGCCACAAGAGTTGATTTTACAACAAGTATGAATCCATATGGCGTAGCCATTGGTGATATAAATGGAGATGGCAAGCCTGATTTAGCCGTAGTTAATGGTAGTAATACCGGTAATTCAGTTTCAGTATTTCGTAATACGAGCAGCAGCAGTATAATTAGTTTTGCCACAAAACTTGATTTCACAACAGGGTTTAATCCTCTTTCAGTAACCATTGGTGATATAGATGGAGATAGCAAGCCC
Source organism: uncultured Bifidobacterium sp. (assembly GCA_964442045.1). Classification (GTDB taxonomy): domain Bacteria; phylum Bacteroidota; class Bacteroidia; order UKL13-3; family UKL13-3; genus JAAFJM01. The sequence goes on along the minus strand of CAYTWI010000014.1, from coordinate 1,891 downwards.
GACTTAGCAGTAGCTAATTATAATAGTAATACCATTTCTATATTACGTAATACTACTAGTAGCAGTACTTTTGTGAATTTTGCAGCAAAGGTTGATTTTACAACAGATACAGGTCCCAATTCAGTTTCTATTGGTGATTTGGATGGAGATGGCAAGCCCGATTTAGCAATTGCTAATGAAAACAGCAATTCTGTTTCTATACTACGCAATGTGTGTAGTATTGGTACAGTTAGTTTTGCAACCAAGGTAAATTTTACAACAGGTACTACTCCTTTTAGAGTAGCCATAGGAGATATAAATGGAGATGGGAAGCCTGATTTGGTTGTAGCTAATAGTAATGCTAGTACTATTTCCTTTATACGCAACACAGGCATTAGCGGTACAGTTAGTTTTGCAGCCAAGGTAGATTTCGTAACTGGGGCAAATCCACGCCAGGTAGCCATTGGAGATATAGATGGAGATGGCAAACCTGATTTGATAATGGGTAATGGTATCAGTACTGTTTCTGTTTTACGTAATAATCCTCAACCAGCAGCACCAACTATCAGTTCTTTTACCCCAACAAGTGGTGCTACAGGTGTTCAAGTTTACATAACAGGTACTGATTTCAATACTACGCCTAATAATAATATAGTGTTTTTTGGTGCAACCCGAGCAACGGTAACTGCAGCAACATCAACAAGTTTAACAGTAACGGTACCAGCAGGTGCTACTTTTGCTCCTATAACTTTATTAAATACAGGTTCCAATTTAGCTACTTATAGTACCCAATTTTTCAACCCTACATTTAACCCTAATAAAGGTAGTATTACCACTGCTGATATGGCAACAAAGGTTGATTTTGGAACGAATGCAGGACCTAATTCAGTAGCTATTGGTGATCTAGATGGAGATGGCAAACCTGATTTGGTAATAGCTAACGCTAATAGCTATACTGTTTCTGTATTGCGAAATATAAGCAACAGTGGTACAGTTAGTTTTGCAACTAAAGTAGATTTTACAGCGGGAAATGCCCCTTCATACGTAGCTATTGGCGATATAAATGGTGATGGGAAGCCTGATTTGGCAGTTGCTAATCTTAATAGCAATACCATTTCTATATTACGTAATACTAGTAGCATTGCTTCTGTTAGTTTTGCAACCAAGGTGGATTTCACAACTGGGTCAAATCCAAACCAGGTAGCCATTGGAGATATAGATGGAGATGGCAAACCTGATTTAGCAATTGCTAATTTTAGTAGCAATAATGTTTCCATGTTACGTAATATTAGTAGCATTACTGCTGCTAATTTTGCAGCAAAGATTGATTTTACAACGGGTATAAATCCTAGATCAGTAACTATTGGCGATATAGATGGAGATAGCAAGCCTGATTTGGCAATTGCCAATCAAAGCAGCAATTCTGTTTCTATATTGCATAATATGAGCAGTATTGGTACTATTAGTTTTGCAACAAAAGTTGATTTTGGAACAAATACAACTCCAAGAGAATTAGCAATTGGCGATTTAGATGGAGATGGCAAACCTGACTTGGCAATTGTTAATCACAATCTTGGTAATACTGTTTCTGTATTACGCAATACCAGTAATATTGATACAGTTAGTTTTGCAATTAAGGTTGATTTTACAACAGGCTTAGGTCATTCTTCTGTAGCTATTGGCGATATAGATGGAGATGGTAAACCTGATTTGGCAATTGCTAACCAAAACTTCAGTTCTGTTTCTATATTGCATAATACAGGCAGTATTGGTGCAGTTAGTTTTGCAACAAAAGTTGATTTTGGAACAAATACAACTCCTATGTCAGTAGCTATTGGCGATATAGATGGAGATGGTAAACCTGATTTGGCAATTGCTAATTACAATAACAATACTATTTCTGTATTACGAA
>CAYTWI010000013.1:24836-49854 GCA_964442045.1 uncultured Bifidobacterium sp. | reverse complement strand
TTAAGCTTATACATTAACTTTAACCCACAAACAACTTACCATGCTATCGACCAGATTGAAATAAATCAATCATATAGCAGGAAGATGGGTACAACTATTAAATCATTTACATTTTATTTTAAAGATAAATTTTTGAATGATTACCCATACGCAAGAACAATAGACATTAGAGACAATAACGATTATCAGAATATAACATCCCCTTCCACAATGAAATTAACCATTAGCAAAGGGATTGCAGGTTTTGATATTATAAAAAATAAAGAAGTAATTACAGATGAATATACAGGATATTAAACAACGATTTGAAATAATAGGTAACTCACAATTGCTTAATTATGCTTTGCAAACAGCTATAAAAGTAGCCCCTACCGATATAACCGTGCTTATAAATGGAGAGAGTGGAGTAGGTAAAGAAGCTTTTTCTAAAATAATACATTCATTAAGTACCAGAAAACATGGCCCTTTTATAGCTGTTAACTGCGGTGCTATTCCCGAAGGAACAATAGATTCTGAATTGTTTGGGCACGAGAAAGGTTCATTTACAGGAGCCTTGGACACACGTAAAGGATATTTTGAAACAGTAAGTGGCGGAACTATTTTTTTAGATGAAGTAGGGGAGTTACCATTAGAAACCCAATCGCGCTTATTACGTATTTTAGAGAGTGGAGAATTTTTAAAAGTAGGTTCTTCTAAAACACAAAAAACAGATGTACGTGTAATAGCAGCAACCAACAGGGATTTATTAGACTATTCAGCACAAGGCAAGTTTAGAGAAGATTTATATTACCGTCTTTCAACAGTTCCTATCAGGGTACCTTCATTACGCGAGCGCAAAGAAGATATACATTTACTTTTTAGAAAATTCAGTGCGGACTTTGCTGAAAAGTATAAATCAAAACCTGTTGTATTAGATGCAGAAGCACAAAATATTTTAGCTAATTTCAGATGGCCGGGTAATATACGTCAACTCAAAAATGTAGCGGAACAACTTTCAGTGCTTGATGAAGATAAAAATGTAAATGCTTACGAATTATCGCAGGTATTGCCAACAGAACGTGCAGGTTTACCTGCTTTAATGAGTAACGTAGCCGATGGCAACCAAATGAGTGAACGTGATATATTTTACAAAGTACTTTTTGAGCTACGCAAAGATTTAAGTGATTTAAAAGGCGTTGTTTTCGAAATGATGAATGGAGGAAATGTTAACCCTTCTTCAGTTGATTTTGCGATGAAAACAAACGACAATATAAACAACGTTTATAATACAGGCATGTATCAAAACATGAATACATCAGGTCAGGGTAGCATGATAAATAATCAGGGTAACATACATCCTCAAAATTTTAACAATCCAAACATTATTGAAATTCCTGTTACACATAATCCAGAGCCCGAGAGTTTATCAATAGAACAAAAAGAAATAGAACTGATAAAAAAAGCATTAGAAAAATATAGAGGACGCAGAAAGAAAGCAGCCAATGAGTTAGGTATTTCAGAAAGAACTCTATACAGAAAAATTAAACAATACGATTTAGAAGATTAATTATGAAAAGAATACTAGCATTAAGTTCCGTTTGTATGATATTATTAATGGCATGCGGAGCACCAAAAGGTTTAACAGAAGTAAAATCACCATTCAGCGGAAGCAGTTATGAAGGTAACAATAGATTTTTCAGAGCGACTGCCAGTGGAGAAAGTACCGATATGGAAACAGCCAAAAGCAAAGCCATGTTAACTGCTAAACAAAAATTAGCATCCTTTGTACAAACACAAATAAAACAAGTAGCCGAAAACTATAGTGGCGAACGCCAGGCCGATAATAACATAGCCGAGTTTAATGCCAGGTTTCAACAACTAACCAGAGAAGTATTAAATCAGGTTTTAGTAGACATAAATGTTATAGGTGATAAAACATATAAAAATGAGAAAGGCTATTTTGTAAATTATGTTGCATTAGAAGCCAGAAAAAAAGATGTTTACAATAAACTTAAAGAAATTGCACTGCAACGCCAATCCTTAAGCGAAAAAGACAAACAACTTGTTCAACAAATGATAGATAAAGCCATACAGGATTCCGGAGATGGCGATTAATTTGAAACATTTTTTTAACTAATTATTTATTACGTAATTGCTAGGGTGTTCAGTTCGTTTTTGCCAATTCGCCTTGCGTTGTTGTGTTGCATAATGTTGCTATGCCTGTTTGCCAGAGCACAAAAACCACTTATAAAAGCACATTATACCTATAAATCAAATTCGCAAAATCAAACTGCTCCCCGTTTAAACTTACCCTCATTTTATAACGATTCAGCATCTTTCATAGCAGGTGTCAATCAAATATTGTTGCAGTATGCGCAGCAATCCTATTTACTGGCCCATTGTACTTATACTTTTATAACCAACGACTCAGTTGAAATAAATATAGAACCAAATAATTCCTTCAGGTGGCTCAAAATTAACAATACCAAAGGCGATAATTATTTATTAAGTGCAGCCGGTTTTGATTTGCAACAATTTAATAAAACAATTTTCAACCCCAATGCATATGCGCAAAAAGTGGAAAAAGCACTTCAGTGGCTTAGTAATAATGCGTTTCCGTTTGCCACCTTTTCGTTAGATTCGGTTGTAATAGACAGCAATTTTGTAAGTGCCAGTTTAATATTTAACAAAGGCCCTCAAATTGTTTTTGATTCCATTAGAGTATTAGGTAATGCTAAAATAAAGCCCAGGTTTTTAGCCAACTATACTAATATAAAACCAGGCACTCCATATAATGAAAATATAATAAAACGAACCGATGCAAGATTGGCAGAGTTACCCTATGTGAACTTAAACCAATCATCAGTAGTATATTTTTATGGAAACAAAGCAAAACTTATTACCTATTTAACAAACAAAAAATCGAGTAGCTTTGATGGTATAATTGGTTTTGCTCCTAATAGCAGTCAATCAAATAAAATTATTATTACCGGTGATATAAACTTGAAGTTACAAAATATTGCAGGCAGTGGTAAATCATTAGATGTAAACTATAGAAGCTTTTTAGGAACTGCCCAGGAACTAAAAATTAAGTTTAACTATCCATACCTGTTTAACACGAAAGTAGCGCTTGATTACGGCTTAAATTTATTGTTATACGATACTGCATTTTTTGATTTACAAAATGATTTAGCTTTCCAGTACCGGTTTATTGGTACTAATTATTTAAAATTATTTTACTCTACACAAAGTACAACATTAATTACAGTAGATACCAATTATATTAAGAGTAATAAAGCATTACCATCAACCAATGATGTACGAAAAGACCTGTATGGAATAGGTTTAAAAATAACAAAGATTAACTATTTACCAAATCCTACTAAAGGTTATAGTTTTGATGTAGACTTTGCTTTAGGCACAAAAAATATTATAAGAAATTCAACCATAAATGCTGTTCAGTTAGATAACGGTTCTGGATTTAAGTATAATATTTACGATTCACTTCACTTACAGTTTTTACAATACAGGGTTACTTTCAAAGCTGAAAATTATGTGCAGCTATATAAAAGTGTTGTTCTAAAAACAGAAGCAAATATTGCCTGGTTACAAACACAAAATTTGTTTCTGAACGAACTTTTCCGCATTGGTGGATTAAAAACACTTCGTGGCTTCGATGAACAAAGTATATTTGCCAATAAATACCTGATTGCGAATACAGAATTGCGTTACATTTTAGATAAAAATTCTAATGTGTTTGTTTTTTATAATCAGGCCTGGTACCAAAATGAGGCAGTCAAACCATTTAGGGTTGATAATCCATTTGGTTTTGGTGCAGGTTTGGTTTTTGAAAGCGGGGCTGGTGTGTTTACTTTAGTTTATGCTATGGGAAAACAATTCGATAATCCAATTGAGTACAATAAGGCCAAAATACATTTTGGTTATATTAACTATTTTTAGACTAAATGAATTTAATCAAAGTAATATATACTATTCTGCTTTTATACATTACCTGTATCTTGCAGGCACAACAGTTGCCTGCTACGCCAAAACCAGATTCAGTAAGTAATGCTCAAGTACCAGATAGCTTAATTAACAATAAATTTTCCTTGCTTGATTCATTGGCAAACAATGCTATCAGCAATAGCTTGTTTAACCCGACTGTAAAGTTAAAAAGCGCTGTTCCCATACAAATGGTTATGGAATTGAACAACACACGTGACTTGCCTTTTCTCAAACAAATTAAGCCTGCTATAGTAGTTAACAATGAATGGAAAATTTGGTATTTATTATTGCTATTGCTATACTTAGCCTTAGTACGTTTAAGCAATCCCCGTAATTTCGAGCAGTCAATAGTTTCCGTATTCGATTTGTCGTTTCTCACCGGTATTAACCAATGGAAAGATGGTAAATTTACCTGGGCCTCATTCCATATGTTTCTTATTTACATATTAAGTTTTTCTTATATTTTAGCTCAGTTTTTTGCCTATAATCAACTACTCAATCAATTTAATTATTTAGTACTATCCCTGCTTATCGCAGGAATTATATCCTTGGTTTATATTATTAAATTCATTGTTCATTTTATAGTGGGTTATTTGCTTGATGATACAAGTTCGTCTTTGAAAATGATTATTAATACGATTCAGATAGCGAACTTTTCCAGTTTAATTTTATTGCTGTTTGCTATTTTTTATACTTTTATAAACGATTCAGATTTTGTGCAGGCAATATTTTTTACCATAGTTGGTATTTTTTTTACGGGAATTCTCTACAGGTTAATACGTTACTTTATTAATCAGGTTACGAAAAGCACATTGCCATTTTTTTACATATTTATATATCTTTGCGCCCTAGAAATTAGTCCTTGGCTTATTTTTATAAAAATTTTAAATAACTATTTAAGTTGAAAAATACCAAAGTAAAAAGTTTATTGGTTTGTCAGCCCAAGCCCGAAACCGAAAAATCACCATATTTTGATTTAGCTAAAAAGTATAGCCTGAAAGTGGATTTCAGGCCTTTTATTGAGGTACATCCATTAAACTCAAAAGAGTTTAGGGCACAAAAAGTCAACATACTTGAATACACGGCCATAATTTTAAACTCACGCAATTCAGTTGATCATTTCTTCAGAATGTGTGCAGAGCTAAAACTGGAAATGCCTATTGATATGAAGTACTTTTGTGTAAATGAAAGTATCGCTAATTATCTGTCAAAATATATTCAGGTTCGTAAACGCAAAGTGTTTGTAGGAAAAGGTACAGAGGTGGAATTATTCCCACTATTTAAAAACCACCCTAAAGAAAAATATTTATTTGCTTGTAGCGATTGGAGAAAGCAGGATATAGAGAAGTTTATGAAAAAAAGTAAGTATACTTTTAAAGAAGCTTATTTCTATCGTATTGCTTCTGCTAATCTGCAAGACCTGAGCGATGTTAATTATGATATTATAGCATTCTTTAGCCCAGCGGATATACGCTCATTATATGAAAACTTCCCTGATTTTAAGCAAAACAAAACAGTAATTGCTGCATGGGGAGCAACAACTATCAAAGCAATTAAAGACGAAAAATTAACAGCTAATATTCAGGCTCCAACGCCTGAAACACCTTCAATGGTTGCTGCTATCGATAAGTTTATAGTAGAAATAAATAAGGAAAAATAAAATATTTACACTTCAAAAATGCAGTAAAATGCCTTGAAACTTTTTCGTTTTCAAGGCATTTTGTTTTTTATGAAGTTTTTTATACCACGAATAATTATATTTCGTTAATGAATATAAAGAACCTGATTTGTATTTTTAATTTAATTGTTTATTATTGAAAATTATAAATATAAACAAGTACTAACAGTTGATGAAAATAAAATTTACTATATTACTTTTAATTATTAGTTTAGCTTCTATTAAACTTCAGGCACAACAAGACCCTCAGTTTACTCAATTTATGAATAATAAATTGTTTTATAATCCGGGCTTTGCAGGTTCAACACCTGAAAAAATTTGTGCTAATTTAACCTATAGAACACAATGGGTAGGTTACGGAGGAGGAACAGCATTTACACCGGATGCAAATTCTGGAAATGTGAAACCTGTAGGGCAAGGTAATGCACCAACTACATTAAACTTTGGAATACATGCTAACTTAGGAAGAATAGGCTTAGGTTTAAATGTTTGGAACGATGAGTTGGGTTTTGCCCGCACTTTAGCTCCTACTTTAAGTGTAGCATATATTTATCCATTTGATAATGGTGCTAAATTAGCAGGTGGTTTGGGAATTGGTTTTGTGCAAAAAGGATTAGATGGTTCTAAATTAGTAGCCATTGACCCTAATGATCCATTGATTCCAACTTCTAACGTAAGTGGCATTGGTGTCAATTTCGATTTTGGACTTTATTATACCATGCCTCAATTAAGTATATTCAACGATTTTTATTTTGGGCTGTCATCTTTACATCTAAACACACCAACTGCAACTTGGTCATGGGGTAATCAAAGTAAAACAGCTAGTCAGGACAGACACTATTATGCAATGACAGGAGCTAATTACGATTTAGGGTCTTCAAATATTGTTTTAAATCCAAATATTTTATATAAAACGGATGGAACAAAAAGCAGTGCTGATGTAAATGTAATGGCTACCTATAACCAAACATTAATGGGAGGAGTATCATACAGAACACCGCAAGAGTTCTCTATTTTATTAGGCTATAATTTTCCTTTTGGTTTAATGGCATGCTACAGTTACGATTTAATTACAAGTGACATTATCAGTTACAGCCAGGGTTCTCATGAAATAGGATTGAGGTATTGTTTTGGATTAAAAACAAGTGTGAGACAGCCGCCACTAATATTTCCAATAAAAACACCAAGAATTTTATAATTTTATATAATAATTAGCAGAGAACCACGTTAATTGATAATAAAATGTGGAAAATTTGCTTTTTACCTAATAAAATATAATTTTGCCTTTCGACATTTATTAATTTTTTGCAAGAAAATGAAAAAAATAAATTTAATATTACTAACAATTGTTGCCATTGCATTGGTAGGGTGTGGCTTCGATGATAAAGGAGAACTGGTAGGCGTTCAGGGACGCAGATCTTGGTCTCATATTCAGCCATTCGGTACAATATATGTACCAACGGGTTCAATACATATTGGAGCAACAGAGCAAGATGTTCCAATGGCAATGCTTGCACCAAATAAACAAATTTCGGTATCAGCTTTCTATATGGATGAAACAGAAATAACCAATAACGAATACCGCCAGTTCGTTGCTACTGTTGTTGATTCAATAATGAGAGTAAAGTTAGAATTTACACAAGAAGTTGATGATGGATTTGGTAATACATACCAAGCCCTTGATTATTCTAAGCCTATTGATAAAAATACTGATGTAAGTGCTTTGCAGGATATGTTTTACAACGAAACTGAGAGCTATTACAGACAAAAACAATTAGATATCCGTAAAATTGAGTATAAATATACCTATGTTGACCTAAAAGCTGCTGCACAGTTAAAACGTCAGGATGCTTACAAACGTTCTAAGCGTGATTTCATGAAAGAAAAGGTAGTTAAAATTTATCCGGATACCCTAGTATTCATTAGAGATTTTACTTATTCATATAATGAGCCTTTGGCGCAAGTATATTTCTGGCATCCAAAATATGATGATTATCCTGTAGTAGGAGTTAGCTGGCATCAGGCACGTGCATTCTGTTACTGGAGAACGAATCACTTAAATTCATATTATAATGATGTTGAAGAGCCTACAGTTACGGAATTCAGATTACCTACAGAATACGAATGGGAATATGCTGCACGTGGCGGTAGAGATCAAAATCATTACCCTTGGGGGAATTACTATGTTAGAAATGCTAAAGGTTGTTCTTTAGCTAACTACAAACCTGGTCGTGGTGAGTATGTTTCTGACGGAGGACATTATCCGATTAGAGTAAACTCTTACTTCCCTAATGATTTTGGATTGTATGATATGAGTGGAAATGTGGCAGAATGGACAAGCACTGCATACGAAACCAATACTAATTTATTCTCGCATGACAATAACCCTGATTACCAGTTTGAGATTCCGGAAGATGATCCTGATAATGCAGAAACTTTAAAACGTAAAGTAATTCGTGGTGGTTCTTGGAAAGATGTAGCATATTATTTACAGTGTGGTACCAGAACTTATGAATACCAAGATAGCTGTAATTCATACACCGGTTTCCGCTGTGTGATGAGTTACATTGGTCGCTCTAATAAAGATAAAAAATAAACTAAATAAATATTCATTAACCTAAAACAAAATTAAAATTAAAAACATGGCTAACAGTTTCTTAGAAAGTAAAGGATTTAAGTCGTTCATGGGAAAGGCTTACGGTATTGGAGCAGCAGTTGTAATTGTAGGAGCATTATTTAAGATTACGCACTGGAAAGGTGCTGATGAGATGCTTATCGTAGGATTATTAACTGAAGCAGGTATTTTCTTAGTTTCAGCGTTTGAGAAGCCTCATCAAGAACCAGATTGGACTTTGGTTTACCCTGAGTTAGCGGGTTTAGATCCTAAAGATAACAAAAAAGCACCTAAATCGGGTGTTGGTGTTACTCAACAATTAGATAAAATGTTAGAAGATGCTAAAATTGGTCCGGATTTAATTAATAGTTTAGGATCAGGTTTCCGCGCCTTAAATGATAATGTATCTGGATTAAAAGATTTATCAAGTGCTGCTGCTGCAACTGAGTCTTATAGCAAAAATGTTAAACAAGCAGCAGAGTCATTAACAGGAATCAATACTTCATATTCAAAAGCGGTTGAAGCTATGAATGGTTTAGTGTCTGCTTCTGAAGGTTCTAAAGAATATGGTGCTCAAATAGAAAGAATGACTAAAAACTTAGCGTCATTAAATTCAGTGTATGAATTAGAAATAACTGAATCAAATAACCATTTAAAATCAATTAATGAATTCGTTGGTGGTTTATCAAAAACGGTAAATACCTTGAACGATACAAACAAACAAGCTGAGACTTTCAAAGTTGAAATGGAAAAATTGTCTAAAAACTTATCATCATTGAATAATGTTTATGGCAATATGCTATCAGCTATGAGTGTTAAGGGATAATCCCTTAACTCTCGTAAGTTAATTGTACTAAAATAATTTATTAATCGTTTAAAATAAAATTAGATAAGAAATGGCAGGAGGAAATGTATCCCCAAGGCAGAAGATGATTAACATGATGTACCTGGTGCTAACAGCACTATTGGCACTGAATGTATCAGCCGAAATATTAAAAGCGTTCCACTTAGTTGAAATAAGTATGGAAAAAGCGGGCGCCAATATTGACAGTAAAAATGCTGCTATATTGAAAGCTATTGATAAGTACGTAGATAATAACAAGAACGATGCTAAAGGAAAAGCAGCCCAGGCTAGTGCTCAAAAAGTTGATAAAATTGCAAAGGATGCTATAAAATATGTATCTGATTTGAAAAACTTATTAGTAACTAATGCAGGTGGTCGTAAAGAAGGTAAACCTGATGGAGAAATTGTAGATGCTCCAAATATGGAAAAGCATGCCAATTATTTAATAGTTCAAAAAAAGGGTGAAGAGTTAAGAAATAAAATTAATGAGTGGAGAACTAAAATGTTAGAAGCATTGCCAGTTGATAAACGTGCAAATGTAAAAAGTGATTTAGTTACTGAAACTCCTAAAAATTCTTCTCATACATGGGAATCGGAGTTATTTGAACACTCACCTATGGCAGCTGTTGCAACATTATTGACTAAAATAGAAAATGATATTAAAAACACAGAAGCTCAGGTTTTGGATGAATTGAATAAAGATTTGACAGCGGTTGATGTAGTAATTGATAATTTTTCTGCAGAAGTTATTCCTGAGAATGGAACATACATTACGCAAGGTGGTAAATATGTAGCTAAAATTTTCTTAGCTGCTTCAAGTTCTCGTTCTACTTTTGATTTAACTGTAAACGGTTCTCCGGTTAAAGTTGAGAATGGTATCGGTATGTTTGAAACTACTGCTTCTGGTGAGGGAGAAAGAAAATACACAGCAGTTATTTCTCAAAAGAAATTGGATGGAACTACTACTACTTACAAAAAAGAGTCGAGCTACACAGTAGTAAAACCTTTAGCGGTAGTATCTGCAACTAAAATGAATGTTGTATATCGTGGTCTTGAAAACCCAATTTCGGTTTCGGTACCGGGTTATTCAGCTACGGAGTTAAATGTTACTTCTAGTTTCGGAACGCTTTCGAAAGATGCTCAACCAGGAACCTATAAATTGACTATTCCGGGTAGCGATGTTTCTACTAGAGAATTAACAATTAGTGTTTCTGTAAGAACGCCTGATGGTGTTAAGAAAATGGGTGAGCAAAAATATCGTTTAAAAAATGTTCCTCGTCCTACTTTAACTTTAGGTGGAATTGAAGTTTCTGGTTCTACTTCACCAGGTCAGGTTAAATCAGCATCATATATTGGAACTCCGTTAAAAGACTTCGTATTTGAAGGTGTTAGTTATAAACCTATCAGCTACCAATTGATTTACTCTCCAAAATCGGGAGCACCTCAATTTGAGTCTGGAAGTGGTTCGGTAATTTCTCCAAGAATGAGAAGTGTTTTACAAAACGTAAAAACTGGTGATAAAATTATTGTTACTGGTGTAAAAGCAATGGGACCTCAAGGTGCAGTTCCTATTCCATCGGCATTAGTTGTTGAAGTTAGATAGTTATGAAAAAAATAAGCATTATATTAATCGTTTTAGTAGCTGCTTTAAATGGTTACTCACAAGGTGTTTACGATGATTTTATTTATAATCGTCAGGCCGTGAAAGAAAGAAAAGTAGTGCCTTGGCCTTACTTAAGAGAAGCTGATGTAATGAGTTCTAAACGCATTACACGTATGGTTGATGTTCGTGAAAAACAAAACCAGGTAATGGCTTGGCCTAAAAACCCTTTAAGCGTTGTGTTTTATAATGCAGTTAAAACTGGTAAATTAACTCCTTATAGAAATGATTCTTTGACAAGTTCGATGTCAATTGAAGAGTTTTTATTATTGGGTTCAGATACTGAGTTTGTTGAAGTAGCTATTAACCCTGAAGCACCAGAGGATGGTACTAAAATTGACACTGTTGTAAATAAATTTGATCCTGCTGAAGGATTGAAAAAGTTTAAAATTACTGAAGATTGGATTTTTGACAAAAAGCATAGTACTTATTATGTAAGAATTATTGCTATTGCACCAATGTATAAGTTGAAAAAAGCAGGTGTTGATTTAGGAGAACAAGAACTTTGTGTATTAAGATATCATTCTAAAGATTTAGAAAAGGAAAGCGATGTTAGACATCAGCTAATCAATTTCGAAGTATTTAACCGACAAAACGATGCAGCCAGGATAACTTATGAAGACTGGTTTGAAGCCAGAATGTTCTCTAGTTATATAATTAAACAATCTAATGAGCAGGATAAGTATATTCGTGAAAGGGATGAGTTTAAAGATAATGGTGTTGCAGCTATTTTGGAGGGTGAAAAAATAAAACAGGATTTGTTTGAAAAAGAACACGATATGTGGGAGTATTAATAAATATAATTCTATAAAGTTGAAAGGGAGGTTAGCTATTTGCAACCTCCCTTTTTTATTTGTCAGAAGTATTATAGTTTCTTTCAAAGGGCACTCACTGTAATATAAGTTAGCCTAAGCCTTTTAACAATAACTTCCCAGTTAGAATATGCTTCCACATAGATTGTTTTATACCTGATTTCCTTAAAAAGAAACAGCCTCGAAATAGTAATATTTCGAGGCTGTAAAATTATTTATAGATAAAGCTTATTTTATTTTAAAAGCTTTTTTGATTTTTTCAACCATATCTAATTTCTCCCAAGTAAATAATTCTACTTTGAATTTAGTCATTTTGCCATCAGGTCCTTTAAACTCTTTTGTTACGATTTCGTTTTTACGTCCCATATGACCATAAGCAGCTGTTTCGCTATAGATAGGGTTACGCAATTTTAAACGGGTTTCAATGCCATATGGCGTCATATCAAATAACTTCTCAACAACTTTAGCTATTTCGCCATCAGTCATTTTTACTTTTGATGTGCCATAAGTATTGATGTAAATACCCATTGGGTCTTTAACGCCAATTGCATAAGAAACCTGAACCAATACTTCTGAACAAACACCTGCAGCAACTAAGTTTTTAGCTATGTGGCGGGTTGCATAAGCAGCAGAACGATCTACTTTTGATGGATCTTTACCTGAGAATGCTCCTCCTCCGTGTGCGCCTTTACCACCGTATGTATCAACAATGATTTTGCGTCCTGTCAAACCGGTATCGCCATGCGGGCCACCGATAACGAACTTACCAGTTGGGTTAATATGGTATTGGATTTTGTCATTGAATAAATGAGCAAATTTTTTGTACTTAGTTTTAACTCTTGGAATTAAAATTTTGATAACGTCTTCTTTTATCTTAGCTAACATTTTAGCTTCTGGACCAAAATCGTCATGTTGAGTAGATAAAACAATAGCATCAATACGTACAGGCTCATTGTTGTCATTGTACTCTAATGTAACCTGGCTTTTTGCATCAGGACGTAAGTATTTTATTGCTTTATTCTCTCTGCGTAAAGCAGCTAATTCAATAAGTATTTTATGAGCAAGGTCTAAAGCTAATGGCATATAGTCATCAGTTTCGTTTGTTGCATATCCAAACATCATTCCCTGGTCACCTGCACCCTGGTCTTGTTTCTTTTTTCTATCAACACCTTGGTTTATATCAGCTGATTGTTCGTGTATGGCTGAAAGAATACCACAAGAGTTGGCCTCAAACATATATTCTGATTTGGTATATCCGATTTTACGAATTACACCACGTGCAATTTCTTGAACATCTAAATAAGATTTTGATTTTACTTCACCTGCTAATACTACTTGGCCTGTTGTTACAAGTGTTTCGCAAGCAACTTTAGATTCAGGGTCGAATGCTAAAAAATTATCGATTAGCGCGTCAGATATTTGATCGGCTACTTTGTCTGGATGTCCTTCTGATACGGACTCTGATGTGAATAGATATGCCATTTTTATTAATTGATTTTTTTGTAATAACTGCAATAATAAGTTTTTACATTGAGCTTATACTACTTGATTTACATTAGTTTTAGAACTTTTTGTAGGGCCTTAATTTTTAGCTAATTATAAATCATTTCAATTTTAAATAATTATATGATAGGATTTTATGTTGATGATGGGGTTTAACGAGTTGGTTGAGTATAAAGTTAGTACTAAATTTAATAGTATAATTGTAATCAATATGCGAAAATTAGAAGTTGTTATGAGCCCGGCTTTGCTGCCATATTATAAGGTTGCAGGCAAGTCGGTTGTGGTTATTGATATTTTAAGGGCAACAAGCAGTATGTGTGTGGCTTTTAAAAATGGAGTTGAAAAAATTTTACCGGTAAGTAGCCCAGAGGAATGCAAAATTTTTAAGGATTTTGATTTTATTATAGCTGCTGAAAAAGATGCTGTGAAGGTTGATGGCTTTGATTTGGGCAATTCACCATTTGATTTTGATAATTATTTATTGGAAGGAAAAAGTATTGCTATGGCTACTACCAATGGTACTAAAGCACTAAAATATGCTCAAGAGCAAGGTGCGAAAAATATTGTTATAGGGTCCTTTTTAAACTTAACGCAGGTCTGTAATTGGATCAGGTCAGTTAATGATGATATAATTTTGTTGTGTGCCGGTTGGAAGGATAAAGTTAATCTGGAAGATACATTATTTGCCGGAGCCGTTTGTTCGGCTTTACAGCACGATTTTGTAACGGACTGCGATAGTGCATTAAGTGCTAAACTGTTGTATGAATCTAATAGGGATAATTTAGAGCGTTTGGTACGTCAGTCTTCTCACGCCAGACGTTTCCGGTTATTGCATTTGCAAACGGATGATATAAAATATTGTTTACAGGTAGATTTAACTCTAGTATTACCCATTTTGAAAGGTGTATATTTAGTAAATGGCAATAAACAGGGGTGATTTATTTGACCTAGTTATTGAGTAAAATTTTTGTCACTGAACTAATTGCGATATTTTTAGCACTTAATAAATATATATTGCAATTGGATTGAGGAAATTTACATTTATATTATTTTTAACTTTAGCCTTTAAATTATCATACGCCACGCATATTGTTGGTGGGGGATTTGATGTACAATGGGTTGGAGGAAATAATTTTTTAATCAGTCTTCGTGTATTACGTGATTGCCGAAACAGTACAACGGATTTTAATAAACCAACTATAAGAGTAGGCTTGTACAATAAAAATAGCGATATACTTAAGCAATATTATACCTTAAATTTTATTAGTTCAAAGAAACTGGCTTTTGTAAAGCCTGAATGTGGTGGAGCTACAATTGAGTGTACTGAAGAAGGGCTTTATACGGCAACGGTTACTATGAATCCAACGGAATTTAACAACGAAGCAGGATATTATTTAAGTTGGGAACGTTGTTGTAGAAACCATATTATCTCCAATATTAATATTCCCGGTGATGCGAGTACTACTTTTTACGCTGAAATTCCAAAAGCAGGTATTCGTAACTCAACTCCTAAGTATACTAATAACCCGGTAACATTGTTATGTTCCAGCTATCCGTTTAACTATAATTTTAATTTTACTGATGCTAATTCGGATAGTTTAATTTATACATTGGTTGATCCATTAAATGGAAATTTAACCCCTGCCAACCCTAATTCCGATCCAACCGCTCCTTTTAATTCAGCTGGGCCTTATAGTACCATTGATTGGTTATCCGGTTTTTCAGCCAATGCTGCCATTTCAGGGACGCCTGCCTTATCCATCAATAGAATGACTGGCGAGATATCAGTTACACCTAACCAGGTTGGGACATTTGTAGCTGCCATTAAAGTAGAAGAATACCGTAATGGTGTAAAAATAGGAGAAGTAAGGTTGGAACTTCAGTTTAATGTTATTTTGTGTGCACCCAATCCGGCTCCTTTGGTTATTGCAACTGATACAGTAGATACCGTTACATCAAAAACTTTTTTTGATGTGGAGATTCCTAATAATATTTGTTTTGATATTAAATCAAGTGATGATGACTCTCTGTATATGACAGTAGCATCGCCTTATTTTGCTTCTAGTTTTATAAGCCAGCCTACTGTTAAAAAGACTGTTAGCGGATATAAGAATATTGTGAATAGATTTTGCTGGCAAACAAGTTGTGAACTGAAGAATACAAAGTCGGTTAGTTTTTTTGTGGAAGTAAAAGATAATGGATGCCCTATTCCTCAAACGGTAAAAAAAGAAATAATAGTAAGAATAAAACCTATGCGTGTTGTTCCTCCTCCTGATTTTACATGTTTAGGCCTTTTAAACAATGTAACGCAATTAAACTGGACCGATACAAATACAAAAACATATAATTTACTCAAAAGCTACAGGATTTACAGAGGAGTTTATGATACAAGTTATCAATTGATAGGA
Organism: uncultured Bifidobacterium sp.; assembly: GCA_964442045.1. GTDB lineage: Bacteria > Bacteroidota > Bacteroidia > UKL13-3 > UKL13-3 > JAAFJM01. Next base: position 34,351 of record CAYTWI010000013.1, on the reverse strand, counting down.
GAGGTTGGTAAAATAGCCACTCAGTTTATTGATAATAACACTCCTAACAACAGAAGTATAGACTATACTTATAAAATAATGAGTGTTAACTTATGTGATTCGGAAGGACTAGCTAGTCAGGTAGTTAGTACACTAAACAGTATACCTAAAGTGGTACCAAACGATAGTTTAAAAGCAGGTGCTGTTTCTGATACTATTGAGTTTAATATTAATAAGCCTAAATGCATCTCGCTAAAAGCAAAGGATGTTGGTGATTCTATTGTGATGAGAATCAGTTCGCCTCTTTATAGCAGGAAAGATGCAGGGGCTTATCCTACGGTTGATACAGTAGTTTATGGCTTTGATAGTATTGACAATAAATTTTGCTATACACCAACTTGTGAGGCGGGTAAACTGGGGTATATACCTTTTGATATCAGTGTTACTAATTTAAGTTGCCCGATTGGCAATGTGGGTACTAAAACAATTTGGATAAAGCTGATAGGTATGCCGCCAGTTGTACCACCTTCGTTGTTATGTATGACTTTGAGTAAAAACAATGAAACTACTGTGTATTATGGTGATACTTCGCCAGCAGAAACCTTCAGTTATTTTTTAGTTTACAGGGGTATTGATTTTGCTAATTATGCAGTAATAGATACAATAGCTAAACAAGGAGTTCGTTATTTCGTTGATAAGAATTCACCTAATAACAAAACGGTTAATTATTGTTATTTTATAATAGGCGTAAATAAGTGTGGTTTGATTGGACAAAGCAGTGATACCATGTCTACCTTTAGCGAAATAGAGTATATACCACAACAGCAAAGGCTGTTTACTGTAACGGTTGATACAGTTGAAAATATAAGGATTAGCTGGCGACCAAGCAAAGAAAAAGACTTTGCGAAATACTTTTTGTATAAATCGACTGATAATGCTAAGAGTTTTACTGCTATTGATACTTTAGAAGAGGTAACGGATACTTTTTATGTTGATGACAATGTTGATGTAAATAAGCAATCATACTGCTACCATTTGGTGATGTACGATACCTGCGATAATATTGGCCCTAAGGGTAAAGTGGCCTGCTCTATTCTGCTGCAGGGGAAATCTGTTTATTTAAAGCATAATCTTGACTGGAATGAATATACCGGATGGGTAGGTGGTGTAGAAGACTATCAAATAAACAGGCAATTTTTATCGTCAACTTTTGAATCGTTGGTTAAAATTAATCCTAATGCCTATTCTGATAAGGATTTTAATTATGATGAAGGTGCTTATAATTACTATGTAGTTGCCAAAGAAAGTCCTGCTGATGGTAGCAACGAAATACTAGCGCAAAGCAGATCTAATGAAGTGTTTTTATTCCAGCAGCCCAATGTATATGTACCCAATGCTTTTTCTTTAAATGGAGATGGCTTGAATGATGCTTTCGGGGTTTCTTACTCATTTGTAAAAACGTATAATCTTAAAATATACAACAGGTGGGGGCAGCTTGTTTTTGAGTCAAAAAACAAAAAACAGTTTTGGGATGGTACATTGGATGGCTTACCTGCACAGGCCGATGTATATTTTTATAGTATTGATTATACCAGCTATGACGATGTTAGCTACTCGAAAAAGGGTAATGTATCACTCCTCAGATAACGTCACGCATTAATTTATTATTATTAGTTGAATTACTTTTGGTAAAAGTTTTATCTTGCCAGCCATGATTCGCATTTTCTACAAACAAGGCGATAAAATTGTAAAAGATAACGATGTAAAGCGTTTAGATACTCTCACAAATATAATGTGGGTAGATATGCAGGCACCTACTCAGGAAGAAGAAGAGTGGATTGAAAGTAAAACAAGTATCAGTATTCAAACTCCGCAAGAAATAGCAGAGATTGAAAGTAGTTCGCGTTATTTTGAACGTAACAATGAGATTACGGCTAACAGCAATTTTTTACGTTTAGAGAATGGCCAGTATGAAAAACATGCGGTTTCTTTTATCATAAAGGAAAGTGTTTTATATACTTTCAGGCAAGCCGATTTGTCAACTTTTGCTGATGTGGTGCGTAAGATGAAGGCAAATAGCGAAAACTTTAATTCGGGTTTTGATGTGTTGATGAGTTTGCAGGAAACGCGTATTGATTTAGAAGCTGATTTAATTGAAAGAGTATCAAATGAAATAACGGTTTTTAGTCGTACACTGAGTACTGACAGGGATCCTAATAGTGAATTTTTATTGGATATTACGGAGTTGCAGGAAAACACCATGATGCTTCGTGAGAGCATGATTGATAAGCAACGTGTATTATCGAATTTATTAAAAAGCAGTTTGTTTCCGGAGGATAGGAAAGTTCGTCTACGTATTATCTTAAAGGATATTCAATCGCTGGTTGAATACAGTACATTTAATTTTGAACGACTGGAATATTTGCAAAATACTTTAACGGGTTTAATTAATCTGGAGCAAAATAAGGTGTTAAAACGCTTTACGGTTTTTTCTATAGCTTTTTTACCTCCAACATTAATAGCAGGTATTTTTGGAATGAATTTTAATGTTATTCCCGGTGCTAATGAACCTTTGGGCTTTGTGGCTTGTATAGGATTAATGATACTATCTTCCATAGCGGTATTGTTTAGTTTTAAAAGAAGGGGCTGGATATAGGCATTAGTTGCCAGTATTTCAATTGAGTATGTCTTTATACTCCACGCGAAAAAAAATTACTTTATATCATTTTCATTTTTATATTTGCACTACTTATCCAGAAAGACGGAGGGAATAGGCCCTATGATGTCTTGGCAAAAACTATTCAGTAGCGGAGTGCCAATACCTATCTCATATAGAGAGAACTGATAAGTGAATGAATGCGTTTGTATATACTAATTAACGCTCAAACACAAAATCAGAAAAGTTTACTGGAAAAGTCAATAGCTGATAGACCATAGTCCATGGCTTTTGAATTTATTTAACCTATGGTCAATCGACTATGGACTATGGACATTGTAAAAAAGATGAACATATACGATATTTTAAAGCAACGAATTGTAATTTTAGATGGTGCAATGGGCACAATGATTCAACGCCATCATTTGGAAGAAGCTGATTTTAGAAATGAGGCTTTGGCTAATCATGCACATCCTTTAAAGGGTAATAATGATTTACTTTCTATTACTCGTCCGGAAATTATTAAGGGCATTCATCGTTTGTATTTTGAAGCCGGTGCTGATATTGTTGAAACCAATACTTTTAGTGGAACCACTATTGCACAAGCCGATTACCATTTGGAGCATCTGGTTGATGATATTAATTATTATTCGGCAAAAATAGCCAAAGAGGTAGCTGATGAAATGACCGCTAAGGAACCACATAAACCAAGATTTGTAGCTGGTGCCATGGGGCCAACTAACAGAACTTTATCTATTAGTCCTGATGTGAATGATCCTGGTTATAGGGCTACCACTTTTGATGAATTGGTAAAAGCCTATAAGCAACAAGCTATTAAGTTAATTGAAGGTGGAGTTGACATTTTATTGATTGAAACCATTTTTGATACTTTAAATGCCAAAGCCGCATTGTATGCCGTAGATGAAGTATTTGAAGAGTTAGGTAAACATTACCCTGTTATGATTTCGGGAACCATTACTGATGCTTCCGGAAGAACTTTGTCAGGCCAGACTACGGAAGCCTTTTTAATAAGTATGCAACATGCTCCTTTAATGAGCATAGGACTAAATTGTGCCTTGGGTGCAAGTGCATTAAGGCCTTATTTACAGGTTATGGCTGCACACTCACCATTTTTTGTAAGTGCTTACCCGAATGCCGGTTTACCTAATGAGTTTGGGCAGTATGATGAAAGCCCTGCTGCGATGGCTAAACAAGTTGAAGAGTTTTGTAAAGAGGGGCTGGTGAATATTTTAGGCGGCTGTTGTGGAACCACTCCTGATCATATAAAAGCTATTGCAGATATGGCTGCGAAGTATGAGCCTAGAGTTATTATGCCTCTGGCTGCTGGCAACTAGCCTCTGGCAAAATAACAATAAGATAAGTGCTAGTTGCTGAAGGCCAGAAGCTGTAAATAGGAGAGATTTTAAAAAATACGATATCTGGAATGATAGTATGAAATTGGTGAAACAGGTTTATCAATTTTCAGAAACATTACCAAAAGAAGAAAAGTTTGGATTGGTTTCTCAAATGTGCAGAGCAGTTATTTCTATTCCTTCAAACATTGCAGAAGGAACAAGTAGAAACAGCGATGCTGAATTTAAACGATTTTTAGAAATAGCAATTGGTTCATCTTTTGAATTAGAAACCCAATTGTTGTTGTGTGTAGAATTAGGCTTTACAAAAGAAGAAACTATAACTTTTTTAATAGAAGAAATAAATAAAATTCAAAAGCAGATAAATAATTTGATTTTGAAAATAAAACAAGACTATAAATAAATTGCAATTGACTTATTACCTCTAGCTGACGATAGAAATCAGAAAACAAAGCTAGTTGCCAAAAGCCAGATGCCAGATGCAAAAAATGAACAAAGATTATACATTACGCCTTTCGGGCCTTGAGCCGTTAGTAATTACTAAGGAAACCAATTTTGTAAACGTAGGTGAAAGAACCAATGTTACAGGTTCAAAAATGTTTTTGCGCCTTATTCGTGAAGGAAACTTTGAAGAGGCTTTAGCTGTTGCACGTCAGCAGGTGGAAGGCGGTGCCCAGATTATTGATATTAATATGGATGAGGGAATGATTGATGGAGTGGAATCCATGGTTAAATTTTTAAACTTAATTGCATCCGAGCCTGATATTTCAAGGGTACCTATTATGATTGACTCATCGAAATGGGAAATTATAGAGGCAGGTTTAAAATGTGTACAAGGTAAATGTGTGGTTAACTCTATTTCACTTAAGGGTGGAGAGGAAGAGTTTATACGCCAGGCTAAAATTGTAAAGCGTTTTGGTGCTGCTGTTATCGTAATGCTTTTTGATGAGCAAGGGCAAGCGGACAACTACGAACGTAGAATTGAAATAGCCGAAAGAGCTTATAGAATATTAACTGAAGTAGTTCACTTTCCTGCAGGTGATATTATTTTTGATCCCAACATTTTCCCTGTAGCTACCGGTATGGAAGAGCACAGAAAAAATGCGCTTGATTTCTTTAACGGAACCAAATGGATAAAAGATAATTTGCCGGGTGCTAAAGTAAGCGGAGGGGTATCTAATGTTTCTTTTTCATTTAGAGGAAATGATAAAGTGCGCGAAGCAATGCATTCTGCCTTTTTATTTCATGCCATTAACAATGGAATGGATATGGGTATTGTTAACCCTAGCCAATTAGAAGTTTATGACCAAATAGATAAAGAGTTGTTAGAGCATGTTGAGGATGTTTTGTTGGATAGAAGAGATGATGCAACGGAACGTTTACTGGAATTAGCTGAACGCGTAAAGGGAAAAGGAAAAGAAACAACGGTTGATAATGAATGGCGTAAAGGAACTGTTCAGGAAAGACTAAGCCATGCATTAATTAAAGGTATTGTTGAATTTGTAGAGGCAGATACTGAAGAGGCCCGGTTAATTTACGATAAACCTCTGGAAGTAATTGAAGGCCCGTTAATGGCGGGTATGAATATAGTAGGTGATTTATTTGGTGCCGGAAAAATGTTTTTACCTCAGGTAGTTAAAAGTGCACGTGTAATGAAAAAAGCGGTTGCTGTTTTAATGCCTTACATGGAGGAAGAAAAACGTAAGAATGGTAATATGACCACTAACCAGGGGAAAATATTAATGGCTACTGTAAAAGGTGATGTGCATGATATTGGAAAGAATATTGTTGGAGTAGTATTAGCTTGTAACAATTACGAAATAATTGATATTGGTGTAATGGTACCAGCCGATAAAATTCTGGAAACAGCAGTTAGGGAAAAAGTGGATGTAATTGGTTTAAGTGGATTGATTACACCTAGTTTGGATGAAATGGTATATGTAGCCAAAGAAATGGAACGCTTGGGTATGAATATTCCTTTGTTAATAGGCGGAGCTACAACAAGCAGAGCACATACTGCGGTTAAAATTGATCCTGTGTATAGCGGACCTGTAGTACATGTGTTAGATGCCAGTAAGAGTGTACCAGTGGCGGCAAGTCTGATAAGCCCAGACCAACGCGTAGCATCTGAAAAGAAATTTAAGGATGAATACGAACAATTCAGAATTGATTACAAGAACCGTAAAAAGGATAAAAACTTTGTTGACTTAGCTAAAGCAAGGGCTCATAAAATTCCGGTAAGCTTTGATAATATAGTAAAACCACAGTTTTTAGGAACGAAAGTATTTGATAATTTTCCATTGGAAGAATTACGCAAGCGCATAGACTGGACTCCTTTCTTTTTAACATGGGAATTGGTAGGTCGTTACCCGACTATTTTCGATGATAAAATAATTGGTATTGAAGCTAAAAAATTATTTGATGATGCTAACAAAATGTTAGATAAAGTTATCAATGAAAAATTATTAACAGCTCGCGGGGTAATTGGTTTTTATGAAGCCAATGCTGTTGGAGACGATGTAATAATATCGGATAAAGGACAAGAAACGACTTTCAGCTTTTTACGCCAGCAAAATGAAAAAGCTGCTGATCAGCCATACTTATGTTTAGCTGATTTTGTGGCTCCTAAAGAAAGTGGTAAAAAAGATTACTTAGGTATGTTTGCTGTTACAGCAGGTATAGGTATTGAGCCATTAGTTGAAGCATATGAAAAAGACCATGACGATTATAATAGCATAATGATAAAAGCTATTGCTGACAGGTTAGCGGAGGCGTTTGCTGAAAAAATGCATGAATTGGTAAGAAAAGAATATTGGGGTTTTGCACCTGATGAACAATTAACCGATGATGAAATTATTCGTGAAAAATACAATAGTATTCGCCCGGCACCCGGTTACCCTGCATGCCCTGACCATACCGAAAAACGTAAGTTATTTGATATTTTACAAGCAGAATCAAATGCAGGTATTGAATTAACAGAAAACTTTGCCATGTATCCTGCATCTGCAGTAAGTGGTTTTTATTTTGCCAATGAAGCCAGTAAATATTTTGCTGTTGGTAAAATTCAAAAGGACCAGGTTGAAGAATATGCTAAGCGAAAAAATGTGAGTGTTGATTATGTAGAGAAATGGTTAGCACCGAATTTAGGATACGATAATTAATTAAAAACAATAAAACAGTTTGTAATGAAAACGGCCGATAATTATGCTATTATCGGCTGTTTGTATTTATTGGTAATGGTATTTTAATTTAATAAAAAGGCAATGATTACATAGTTTAATTGGTTAGTATATTTTTATATTTGAAGTATAACATTTAAACATAATATAATATGAAAAGAACAGCAATCGCCTTTTGGCAAGGAACAGGAAAAGAAGGTCAGGGACATTTAACTACCCAAAGTAATGTGTTAAATAAAACACAATATTCATTCAATACACGTTTTGCAGATGGAATTGGTACCAATCCGGAAGAGTTAATAGCGGCAGCTCACGCGGGTTGCTTTACGATGAAATTGAGCTTTAATTTAAGTGGGGCTTCTTTTGTACCTACCAGTTTAGAAACGAATTGTGCTATTACTTTTGAAGACGGAACGATTAAAGAATCGCATTTAACACTAAAAGCAGTAGTTGATGGAATAAGTACAGAACAGTTTGCTGAATTAGTTGCTGATGCTGAAAAAAATTGTCCTATTAGTAAATTGCTTAATACCAAAATTACTGTTGAGTATACACTTAACTAAGTTCCATGTAAATTTTGTATTATATAATTTCTAACATTTATGAAAATAGCTGTTATTGGTTCTGGTAATGTAGGAAGTGCCCTGGCGCAACAATTTAAAAAGGCTGGACATGTTGTTTTGATGGGTAGTAAGTTTCCATTAAGTGAAAAATCAATCCAATTGGCTACGAAAATAGGGGAGGAGAGTTTTACTTCAATAGAAAATGCAGTCAAACAATGTGAGGTAGTTGTTATTGCAACACCTCCTGAAGCTATTTTGACTATTTTACCCCAATTGGGTGATATTGAAAATAAAGTATTTATTGATACAACAAATGTGGTAAGAATTAAACCTGAGCCATATAATACTGCTTTTGATGCGATAAAAAATTTAGGTAAAACTGATTTAGTTGTCAAGTGCTTTAATTCTACCGGCTTTGAAAATATGCTTAATCCAAATTATCAAAATAATGCTATTGACATGTTTGTGGCCGGTAATAGCCAACAGGCAAAAGGTATTGCCCGGCAATTATCTGAAGATATTGGCTTTGCTAATTGTTATGATTTTGGTGGAGACGATAAAGTAGAACTATTAGAAAAATTTGCCTTGTGCTGGATTAATTTAGCCATTATACAGGGACATGGGCGCAATTTGGCCTTTAAAATTGTTAAACGAGGATAATCCGAAAATAAAGAGCTCTTTATTCAATTTTGAATAAAGGGCTTTTTATCATTATTTTATTTTTTTGCCCCAGTTAACAGGAAAATTAAATCCGCCTTCCAGCATAAAGGTATATGATGTAAAACGATGAGTTGCCCTGCCAACTGCATCAGCACCCAATTCGGTACTTAAGTAGTCGGCAAATGCAAATTGAAATGAAGGTTGAATAAATAGGTATTTATAAATATTTAAACGTGAGCAAATACCGGCACCAACTACATAGCCATGTATCCTGAATCTGCCTGAGTTGTTATTACCTAAAATAGTTGAAATAGAATAAGATACCAAAGGCCCTGCGCCCACTTTCCCTAATACATCAACACTAATGTATTTATTGGTATAAAACGTACGTCTTTTAACCAGGTTAAGCATTAAATAATTGTTTCCATTGGTATGTTGCAAGTGAATAAAATTAGGTGTAACAAACGTGTCTTTGTCTATTTGGTTACCCCTTATTTGGCCAGTAATATGCATGGTAGCATTGTCATTTACCACATATTTAAGGTGGTCCCAGCTTAACTCAATACCTAAGTCATGTTTATCGTTAAACATATAACCTAAATGTAAATTGTATTGAGGTATAGTTAAATCTCTGTCCAAAAAATTACTAAACCCGTCATTAAAACCGGGTTTGTCATGTGCGGGAGCATTTACCAAAACAAAATCGTAATTATCAGTTTCAGTATTTTTAAAATGAATATCGCTGTTTGAATAAGCTTCCCTATTGTAACCCCAGCTTATGTAAAACATTCCTTTACTGTCAAAAATGTTACTGTTTTGGGCTATACTGTTAAGTGTTAGCATAAGAAAGGTAACACCCAAAAGAAATAATCTGGCCATGGCTTAATAATTATGTATGATTTTTGGGCTGCGAATGTAAAAGTATTCTAATTATAAAAGGACTAATTTATAGCAGGTTTGTAATCGATAAAAGTTATTAAATAAGTGTTTACTATTTTTTATTTGTGCCGGCAAGCTTAATTTGCCACACTTAGTATTAATTATAAAACGTCTAAGGGTAAGGCAATTCAACCGTTTTACCAGCCTCTGCCATAATGAAAAAAGT
>CAYTWI010000013.1:0-24826 GCA_964442045.1 uncultured Bifidobacterium sp. | reverse complement strand
GCATATTATTGGCCACCCGCAGGTGGAATAGGTATTGTGCGCAATATGAAATTTATAAAATATTGCCGCCAGTTCGGATGGGAACCTGTTATATATGCGCCATTAAATGCCAGTTACCCTATTGTAGATGCAAGTACTGAAAAGGATTTTCCGGAAAATGTAGAAATTATACGCAGGCCTATATTTGAGCCTTATGGTTTTTTTAATAAACTGAAGGGGAAAGCCAAAACCGAAAAAGTAAAGGATGTTTTTTTAAATAAAAATTCAAGTCACTCCTTATCACATAAACTTGGCATTTGGCTGAGAGCTAATTTTTTTATTCCTGATGCGCGTGCCTTCTGGATAAAACCATCTGTTCAATATTTAAAAGAATATATTAAGCAAAATCCGGTTGATGCTATTATTTCCTATGGTCCGCCACATTCCATGCACATTATTGCCATGGAGTTACAAAAGGAGTTTGGTATTCCGTGGATTAGCGACTGGCAGGACCCCTGGAGTGAAATAGATTATTTTACCAAGTTTCCAATGACGAAAATGGCCGAACAGAAGCACCTGCGTTTGGAAAAGGAAGTTATTACCAAAGCTGATAAATTAGTAATGGTAAGTAAAAACTGGTGTAAAGATTTGGAGAAATTGAGCCATCGCAAGGTGGATTATATTCCTTTTGGGTACGATAACGATGATTTTGTAAATATACCTGTGCAACACAATCCCTATTTTACCATTAGCCATTTTGGAACCTTTGGTGTAGATAGAAACCCAGATATGTTATGGCGGGCTTTGAGCGAATTGAGCAAAGAAGAAGCAGGTTTTGCCGCTAGGCTTAAACTGCATATTGCAGGCTATGTAGCTCACGAAGTATTAGAGTCTATTCAAGCACACGGATTACAAAGCAATCTGGAATATCAGGAACAAATTCCCAAAAGCGATTTGTTCAAATATTACGTAAGCAGTAGCGTACAATTGGTACTCATCAATGTGCCTGACGAAGGCATTGCTTATAACAACAAAGGGCGCATTCCTGCAAAATTATTCGAGTGTGTGAGATCTTTAAAGCCTATTTTGGTAATAGGGCCTGAAGATGGCGATGTAGCTAATATAGTAGCCGAAACACAAACAGGTGTTACCTGTTATTATACCGATGTAAGTAAAATGAAAGCTATTATTAAACAATGGTACAGTGATTGGGAACGAAATATACCCAGTACAAAGCCTATACATATTGAACAATTCAGTTACGAAAAACTAACCCAGAAATTTACCGCTTTATTGGATGAAATAAGCCAATAAAACTGCTTTTTATTGCCAATAATGACAAGTATTATTGCAGTTCAATTAAGTATTTAAGTAATAATGAACATAAAAGTTAGGGATTTAAATTTTGAACCTTTTATCAGTGAGCATTTAATCCAGGCAAGAATAGTAGAGCTTGCCAATAAACTTACGGTGGATTACCACGATAAAAACCCGCTGTTTGTTTCGGTTTTAAATGGTTCATTTATGTTTACTGCTGACTTAATGAAAGCATTTCTTTCACCTTGCGAGATTACGTTTGTTAAATTAACCAGTTACCAGGGTATGGAAAGTACCGGTATAGTTAAAAGTTTAATTGGCTTGCAGGATGATATAAAAGGAAGGCATATTGTGCTGATTGAAGATATAATTGACAGTGGATATACCATTAAAAATATAATTGACGAAATAAAACTTAAAGAACCTGCCAGTGTAAAAGTACTTAGTTTATTATTGAAGCCTTCTGCACTAAAAATACCTTTGGAGCCTGATTATGTTGGCTTTGAAATTGAAAATAAATTTGTGGTTGGTTATGGTTTAGATTATGATGGATATGGCCGGAATTTGAATCAACTTTATATACTGAAATAACCAGTGAGTTTAACTTTACCAGAAGCTTTTATCAGCAATATGCAACAATTGCTGGGCAATGATTATGATGCCTTTTATAAAGGTTTCTTTATGGATGTACAAGCGTCAGTAAGGTTAAATACACATAAAACCAGCGATGCCTTTGCTCAGGAAGAACCTGTTGCATGGAGTCCGCAAGGTAAATTGTTGAGCAATAAACCTTCATTTATTACAGACCCTCTTTTTCATACAGGAGCTTATATTATGCAGGAAAGTAGCAGCCAGTTTTTAAGCCATGTAATGAAACAATTATTAGCAGGCAAAACTAACCAACGTGTGCTTGACTTATGCGCTGCTCCCGGAGGAAAATCAACTTTAATTGCAAGCCTGTTAGATGAAGACTCTTTATTGGTGGCTAATGAAACAATAAAAAGCAGAGTTAAAGCTTTAGAAGAAAATATAGTACGTTGGGGCTTACCCAATGTGTTGGTAGCTAATAGCAATCCGGTTGATTTTGCTAAAACATATCAATACTTCGATGTTATTGCCATTGATGTTCCTTGCAGCAATGAAGGTATGTTTATGAAAAATAAAACAGCTATTGAAGAATGGACATTAAACAATGTAAATATTTGCCAGGCTCGCCAACGGAGAATTATAAGTAATATTTATGATGCCTTAAAACCTGGTGGCTATTTAGTTTATTCAACCTGTACCTTTAATAAGCAGGAAAACGAAGACAATGTGCTTTGGATGCAATCAACCTTTAATTTAAAAAGTGTACCTGTTCAAATAAATTCAAATTGGCCAATTGAAGGATTTGTGGAACATACTTACCGGTTCTGGCCACATAAAGTAAAGGGTGAAGGTATGTTTTTAGCCGTACTGCAAAAGCCCGCAGGTCCGTCTAAAGAGCACCGTTTTCCTTATACTCATAAGCAGGATCAAAGAATAAATTCAGCGGAAATGGCTTTATATTTAAATTGTTTAGAAGATTTTGATATAAGTATAGAGCAAGATGAAATAATAGCCATACAGAAAAAATTTGCTCCCGAAGTAAGTTACCTGAACCATGTATTACATTTGAAAAAAAGAGGTATTACAGTTGGTACGTTGGCTAAAAACGGCAGCCTGGTACCTGATCATCAGTTATCGCAAAGCATTTTAATAAATAAAAATATACCAAGTGTAGCGCTTACTTTAACACAAGCACAACAGTTTTTACAAAAACAAAATATAACTATAACAAGTGACCGGTTAGGATGGCACCTGGTAACTTATAATACGCTTAATTTGGGTTGGATAAAAGTTTTACCCAACAGGGTAAACAACTATTTACCTAATGAGTTGCGTATTTCAAAAACAACATAAAACAAACAGTATGCAAACCAATAAACTACACAGGCCTCTTGTAAACGAAGTGGTAAATAATTTAAATGTAATATTTAACCAGAATAAATATGCCGATAGGGTAATAGAACGCAGCCTTCGTAATAACCATACATGGGGCTCGCGCGATAGAGCTTTTATAGCTGAAAATACTTATGACATTGTTAGATGGATTAGATTGTACCAATACTGTTTAACAGGTTACGAAGCTATGAAGCCATTAAAGCAACATCAGTTTTTTGCTATACTGGCTATTCATTTTATGTTAAAGAATATGGAGTTACCTAGCTGGCCGGAGTTTGATGGTATCAATTATAAATTGGTTATGCAGCGTAAGCATGAAGCATTAACAATAAGAAAAATTAAATGTTCTATTCCTGATTGGTTAGATGAAATGGGAGAGAAAGAACTAGGTGATGGTTGGGAACTAGAAATAAACGCATTGAACGAAGTAGCACCATTTGTTATACGCACCAATACCTTAGTTACTACCAAAGATAAACTAATAAAAGACTTAGCGGCTTTAAAAGTGGAGGCTGTGCCGATAGAAGGCTATACCGATGCGCTGAAAATATTAAACAAAACCAATTTGTTTAAGTCTGAATTGTTTCAAAACGGACACTTTGAAGTTCAGGATGCATCAAGTCAATTGGTGGCTTCATTTATGCAATTAGAGCCCGGTATGAAAGTAATAGATGCTTGTGCAGGTGCAGGTGGAAAGACATTACATATAGCTTCGCTTATGCAAAATAAAGGCAAAATAGTAAGCATGGATGTAGAAGAGTATAAACTGACTGAACTGAAAAAACGTGCACGAAGAGCCAATGTAAACAATGTTGAAACACGATTGATTGAGGGTGAAAATGTAATTAAAGATTTAGCTAACTATGCTGACAGGTTGTTGATAGATGCACCTTGCAGCGGCTTAGGTGTTATTAAACGTAACCCCGATGCCAAGTGGAAGTTACAACCGGCCTTTATTGAAAATATAAAAGCTACACAAACACAAATTTTAGCACAATACCAAAACATGTTAAAGGCAGGAGGTAAAATGGCTTATGTTACGTGTAGCATAATGCCAAGTGAAAATGCCAATCAGGTACAACACTTTTTAAGCAGCCATCCGAATTTTACTTTGATTGATGAAAAAATTGTATTGCCATCAGCTACCGGATTCGATGGTTTTTACATGGCTTTGTTGGAAAAACAGAAGTAAAATTATTTTTTAAGGCTGTTAATCCAAGCTGCTATTTTAAGCGCTTCTTCTCTAGGTACATTTGGTAATCCTATCATTGGACTTGGGTAATCAGGCCAGTTGCTTGGCTTTGGCTTGTATATTAATTCAACAATTTGCTCATCGGTATAATTACGCAGAGCTACTTCTTTATAAGCAGGTCCTACAATTCTATCATTGGCATCGTGGCAGCTTAAACAAGTATTTTTGTTAAGTAAGTTGTTAATGTCGTCAGGTACAACTATAGTATTACTGCTTGGTGTGGAGCTGGCAGATTCTGTAACTGTTTGTGAATTGGTTTGTTCATTGCCCGAAGAGCAAGCCAATATTGATAAAATAATACTTAATGATAAGGTACTAATGATTAACTTTTTCATGTTTATTTAATTCAATTTTACCTTTCAAAATTATTTAAAATAAGATACTTAATACATGAGTTAATTCAAGTTTGCTTTTGATAAAAGTATGGTTTATACCCGGGTCCATTCACGGGTTTCAAAGTTGTATTGCTTAATAACCCTTGCAGGATTTCCAACCGCAATAGAGTAAGGAGGTATATTTTTTGTAACCACAGCTCCTGCTGCAATTACACTGTGTTTACCAATGGTAACACCCGCAGTAATAACAGCATTGGCGCCAATCCAGCTATCGTCTTCTACAATAATTTTAGCAGTACTGGTGGGTTGTTTACAAATTGGTGTATTAATGTCTTCGTAACCATGATTCAACCCACTTATTACAATGTTTTGTGCAAAAATAACATTATTGCCAACTTGCACAGGACCTATTACTACATTGCTCATACCTATTCTAACACCCGAGCCAATTATAACATCGCCTACACCATTATTAACAGTACAAAAATCTTCGATGGTTGAATTGCTTCCTAACTCAAATTTATTAAAGGGCAATACATCAATGCGCGTTCTATACCTAATAGAAGCACCTTTTCCTTTTTTGTGAATAAATGGATTTACAAACCATTTTACCCAGGTGCGCGGCCTGGCTTGATGGCGAGGTATTAGCATCCAGTGAACAAATTTTTTCAGGTTAGGATTGCTTTTAATAGTACTTACTATCGACATAGATGTTATGGTTTATTTTGTAGTGTTATTTGCTTTTTTCAACGCTTAAAATAGCTTTATATATTTCGGTAACACTATTTTCCCAGGTATGCGAACGGGCAAATTTAATTCTATCATCCTGTTTTTGTTGGTTATTTTCTTGTAGTGCTTTTTCAATAAGCACAATATAGTCTTCTTTTGTTTTACCCAGGTAAGTATGGTCTTTAAAAATTTCCATGGCTTTGGTTTCTGTAGCTACAGTGGGTTTACCCATTGCCAGATACTCATCTATTTTCCTTGGATAATTACCAATGGTTACCTCATTTAATATTTGCGGGTTAATAGCTACATCAAACCTGGCTAAATAAGCAGGTAGTTCCTGACTGTCTTTTAAGCCTAAAAAATGTACATTGCTTAATTGATGCAATGGCGATTGCTTAAAGGCATCATCTTCCGGGCCAATAAGTACTACACTCCAATCAGGTTTTGTTTTAGCTATGTGTTCAATAAGTTCAAGGTCTAAACGTAATTGATATAAAGCGCCTATATAACCAATAATGGGGCCTTTAATATTTGCAATATCGGTTGGTACATGGTGTATTTTTGCTAAATCAAAAGCTTCTGTTTCACATCCTTGTCCCACATAAAAGCTTTGTTTGTTATATGCTCTTGCTACATCAGCCAGGTAAGTTGAATTAGCAGTAACCACAGTACTTTTAGCCATTATTTCAGGCTCCAGTATATGGCCATGTTTATACCAGTATGGTACACTCATTAAATTATCGCGTGTATAATATACGCTTAAATCCGGTTTTAATAATTCAGGCAGATAATAGCTTCTGAACATATCACTATCGTTAAATAGAATATAATTTTTAAAACCTAGTTTATCAATGGCTATTTTTATCTGTTTGGCAAAACGATTATTGTTAATTTTATTAACCCATTTAAACAAAAAAGTGAAAGGAATAAAGTTGGCACTTTCTAAAATACATTTGGGAAAAAGTTGAAATAAATGGTCGTTTATCTGGAATAAATTTTCTTTATCGTTTTGTATAATATCAATCCGTTTCGCGATTAAAGGATTGCTCATTTCTCTTTTAATACTGATTCTGTCTAGTGGATAATTAACGTACAATACCCTGTTATGCTTTGCAAACTCCATTGCTATATTCTTGCAATTACTGCCTATCTCATTATCCCAGGGTTGGAGGCCAACCACTATAATATCCCTACCTTTTACTAGCATCATTCTACTATTGAACTTTCTACAAGTTTATCAATATGTTCTGTAAAATCAATTATTAAATAGCCGTTTTTAAAAAAATAGACACTAATACTTTCAGTGTAAATAACTGTAAAACTATATTATCTGCTATTCAATTTACTTTGATGCAATAAATGTTAGGCAAAATAACCAATGAGTAAACTGATGAAAAGTTTGTATAAATTAATTGTAGCCTTATTACTTTTTGCAACACAGTTAAATGTTAGTGCACAAGCAACCAGGGATAGTGTAATTGATCCTATGATTGATATTGAGGAAATACTTCCTCCGCTTGATTCATTGATAGAAATTGGGCTGAGAAATAACCCGTTGCAGCGCTTAGAAGCAGCGCAGGCGGATGCTTACAGGTGGAATATACACTATGTAAAAAAAATATGGACGCAGGGTATTGGCGTGTTTTTTAACTACTCACAAGGTGACTTACCCTATTTCGTGGGGCAATTACAATCAGGGCCGGCAGCACCATTTACTACTATTTATGATGGATACAGAACAGGTATTGATATCAGATTATCAGCTTTTGACTATTTGGGATACAAGGGAAGAGTAAATCAGGCCAAAGCACAATTGATGGTTGCTAAGCATAAAAAGGATGTAGAGGCTTTAATATACAAGCAAGGAGTTGTGGATATGTATACCAATATGATAGGTTGGCAGAAAATATTTAAAGCCCGTAACGAGGATTTGTTTGTACAACAAATAGCCTGTGCGGTTGCTGAAAAAGAATTTAAAGAAGGAACCATACATATATCAGAATATGCACGTCAGAAAAATATTTTAGCTATTGCCATAGCGGCCAAAGAAGATTCCGAGAAGTACTACATTAATTTTTATGAGCGCCTGCAAGTAATGTTGAATGTAAAGTTAGCCACTTTGAAAAGAAAATAGAATTGAACAAAATAATTTATAAAATTAAACAATAAGTATATGAACTTTCAACAGTTTACACGTGTAATAGGAAAAAACCTGAAATGGTTAATCCTGTTTCCATCGCTAATTGCAGTTTTGGTTTATTTTTTAACCGCCAAAACTCCTAAGGAATACGTATCTGGCGCGAGCATATACACCGGTATTGCATCAGGTGCAAGCCTTTCATCAGGTGAAGGCGGTGCTGCACCGTTCGATTATTTTGCTATTAATAATGCATTCGATAATTTATTGGTAACCATACGCTCTCGTCAAACATTAGAAGACGTGGCGATAAAATTATTAGCGAAACACTTATTGCTGCAAGATGTTGACCCGGCTATTTTAAGCCAGGAGGGTTTTTTAAAGTTACAGGAAAGAATACCGCCAACTGACAGAACAACACTTGTAGGAAAAAATGAGGCAGAAACAATTGAAAAAATAACCAAAGAATACCATTCAACAGGCGATAATATAATAGCTCAGTTAATAAATGATAACAAAGGTTTTTACAGTATTGAAATATTAAATGCAAACCTAACTGCTGAAAGAAAACAAGCATCCGATTTCTTGGATATATCTTATAAGTCAAGTGATCCGGGTGTGGCCGTTTGGACTATTAAGTTTTTATCAGAATCATTTATTACCAAATATAAATACTTAAAAGGTTCCGAAACTATAAACGTAGTAAAATGGTTTGAAGCCAGATTAAAAGAAGCTGCTGCTGATTTGAATAATTCAGAAAATAAATTGAAGGATTTTGGGGTACGTAATAAAATTATCAATTACCATGAGCAGTCGAAATTTTTAGCGGAAGAAAAAGAGACCAATGAAACTGACTACTATAAAGAGTTAATGAATTATGAGGGAAAAAAACGTGCTATTGCCCGTTTGGAAGATAAACTGGAGAGCAGAGAAATTTTACTTAAAAATAATGAAGAGTTAAACAGAAAGAGAAAAGAATTAGGTGCTTTAAATGAAACTATTGAAAGAGCCAAAATATATGGCAACACACCAACTTCAATTCAACCAATGATTAATAAAGCCAATACATTGAAAAAAGAAATTCAATTATATGTATTGCAATATTATAGCTTAAACAATACCATAGAATCAGTACCACAAACCAATATGTTAAACAAATGGTTGGAGGAAACATTAGGTGCTGATGAGTCAGAAGCAAGGTTAAAAGTGCATATTGACAGAAGAAAAGAATTTGACAGGCAATATGCCGAATACTCACCACTGGGTATGCAGTTAAATAGGTTGGACAGAGAAGTAGATGTAGCCGAAAGACAGTATTTAGAAATTTTGCATGGCTTGCATTTGGCTAAATTACGTCAACAAAATATTGAAATGAGTAATAATTTACAAATAATGGATAATCCTACTTATCCAACAAAACCATTGCCAAGCAAGCGTTTATTGTTAATTATTATTTCGTTCTTATCAGGTTTCTTCTTGTTGTTAACATACTTTATGGCAAAAGAGTTATTAGATGTTTCAATAAAAGATACCATACGTGCAGAACAGTTAACGGGCTTGCAAATATTCAGTGCCTTACCAACTACCGGAGGCTCTAATTTAAGTGCTGCCCGAATGGAAAATACACTGTTGGATTATGCTGTATCAAACTTAAAGATAGAGTTAGAGGCGCATCCGGAAGCTGCTAATAATTATTTAATTACCATTATTAGTAACAGGGAGCAGGAAGGTAAAACATACGCAGCTAACAAGTTAGCAGAGAAGCTATACAGTCTGGATTATTCAGTATTATTTATTACTAACGATGAACGTGTAGATGATATAGAAACTGAAGATAGAAAATTCAGGACATTGAGGTACGATGTAACCAGTAAATTATTTAGTGCCCGTTCTGAGCAAAACTTATTACCTGAGTTTTCAAGAGTAAACAGGGAAGCATACAACTTTATAATATTAGAGATTCCGGCTATCAGCGTAAATGCTATACCTAATCAGTTAATCAAAAACTCACGATTATCGTTGATGTTGCTTGACAGCAGAAGATCATGGACCAGTTCAGATAACTATATACTGAACCTGTTCAGAAAAGCATCAAGCAACGAAAATAAAATAATGGTTTGGTTGAATTATGTAGCACCTGAAAATTTAGAAAACTTGGTTGGTGAATCAACAAGAAGAGGACTTGGCAATGTGAAAAGCGCTTTGGTGAAAGCATAGCAAAACACACCACCCGATTTTAATGAAAGGACTACTGGAAGTATTTAAAAGTAAAAGTTTTACCTCATTGCTTGGCAATGGGGTAAGCGCGCTTTTAGGGGTACTCTCATTTTCAATACTGGCAAGGTTTACCAGCAAGCAGGAGTTTGGGGTATGGGTTTTGTTTTTAGCTACCTATGGTATATTTGATACACTGAGGACAGGTTTGGTTTTAAATGCATTTATTAAAAACTATACCCAAGCCAAATCACCCGAAGAAGAAAAAACAATTGTAGGTTCATCCTTACAACTTTCCTTTCTGGTAACGCCAATTTACTGTATAGTAATAGGAATTATTTATTTGTTCTTTTATGTATTTAATGTTTTAAACGAATACCATCATTTTTTTCTATGGTATCTATTAATCGGTATTTTTTCAATGCCTTTTAATTTTGCTACCTGGTATTTAAATGCACGGATGCAAATACTGCAAATGAGTATCGTTCGTATAGTTAATCAAATACTATTTGTAGTGCTTGTTTTACCAATGCTCCTGTTGTTTAAAGAGCAACGCATAATTTATGTATTAATAGCCTATACTGTTGCGCAGGTTTTAACAACAGGTTTTTGCGTTATAAAAGGATGGACTGGATTTAATTACTATGCAAACAGAACCCATAAATCATTAACCAGTTTGTTTCACTTTGGAAAGTTCAGTATGGGTACTTTAATAGGCTCTAACCTTATTAAAAATTCCGATGCTTTCCTGATTGGAAAATTCATGAATAGTATAGCAGTTGCAACTTATAGTGTACCATCTAAAGTGGTTGAGGTGTTTGAATTGGTAATCAGAAGTTTTGCCATTACCAATATGCCATTGTTATCAGCTCTGCATGCTAAAAATGATATTCCTTTATTACGTAAAGAATTTGAACGCAAGACAGGTTTTTTGTTCTTATTGTTACTGCCTGCAGCCCTGTTTTGCTTTGTTTTTGCTGAGCAAATAGTTGTTGTACTGGCAGGTGTTCAATACAAAGATGCGGCTATTATTTTAAGGTTGTTTGCTGTGTATACAGCCTTAACACCTATTGATAAACTGAGTGGTGTAATGCTTGATATTATTGATAAGCCCCAACTGAACTTTATTAAAGTTATACTTATGCTTTCAGTAAATGTAATAGGCGATATCGTTTGTTTAAAAATATTCGGTACTTTAGAATCAGTGGCAATTGTAAGTACCTTAACCTTTGCAACAGGTGTATTATATGGTATGGTACTGTTAAAAAAACAAATCAATGTAAGTTTCACTAACCTGTTTGTTTTAGGTTATGAAGAAATGCATCATAAATATAACCAGATAACTCAAAGAAATAAATGAGACCACAACAAAAATCATTAACCCCTTACGTAGCTCAGTATAGCATGCTTGGTATGGTTTTGCTTGCTGCGGTACTTATTGCAATGGTTGTTTCAAGCGGTCAAATTGCATTTGGAGCCATTGCCTTATTAGCACCAATAGCTATTGGTGCTGTTGTACTTGTTTTTTATAATCCTTATATTGGTTTCTTTCTTTACATTAATTATTGTTTCGTTTTTATTGGTATTAACAGATATGTTCCTGATGTACCATTGGGACTAACGGTCGATGCTATTTTGTTGCTTACCACCTTATCATTATTTTCAAAAATAAAGTGGCAGGATTTATCAAAGATGCATAATGGTATATTTTACGTAAGTTTAATATGGCTAATATATACATTGATACAAATTGCCAATCCCGAAATTACCAATAGAGAGTCCATGTTTTATGCCATTAGAGGGCTTTCCGTTTATTCTATACAAGTGGTAGTTATTACCCTGCTATGGTTAGGTAATAAAAAACACTTTAATAATTTTATCAATTTAATATTGATTTGGTCAGTATTTAGTACCCTTTGGGGACTTCGCCAAATTTGGTTTGGTCCCGATACCTACGAGTATATCTGGTTAGAAAGAGGTGGTAAAATAACCCACATCTTAAATGGTAGGTTGAGAGCATTTTCTTTTTATTCAGATGCAGGACAATATGGAACAACCATGGCCTTTGCTTCTCTGTTAGCCCTCATTTTAAGTTTAGGCCCTTATAAACGGAAAATAAAGTTGTTATATGCTGCATTAGCTATATTCTCATTTATTGGTTTCTCTATTTCCGGTTCGCGTGGACCTTTATTTGTTATACTATTTGGTTTCGTGTTTTACCTTTTGTTGATTAAGAAATTTCGAATGTTGTTACTGGGTGGAGTTATTTTCTTAATCATTTTTGGGTTCTTAAAATTCTCTACTATTGGTTCTGGTAACTACCAAATATTTAGGCTTAGAACCGCGCTCGACCCCAATGATGCTTCATTGGTAGTAAGGATGCAAAACCAAAGGTTAATAAGGAAATATTTGGAGAGCAGACCTTTTGGTGCTGGTATTGGTACTACCGATACCTGGGCTAAAAAGTATTATCCGGATTCCTTTTTAGCTAACGTACCAACTGATAGCTGGTTTATATCCATTTGGGCGCAAAATGGAATTATAGGATTATTTTTACATGTGTTTAGTCTGGCTTATGTTCTCGTGTTTGGTTATGCCAATGTAAACCGAACCCGAAGTCCCGATTTAAGGGTGAAATTAATTGCCCTTTATGGTGGTTTTTTTGGTGTTATTATAGCCAGTTTGGGTAACCCTATATTCGGGCAGTCGCCTATAGGAGCATTAATGTATGTGAGTATGACTTACCTTTGTATAGCAGGTGTGTTAGACGAAGAGTTTGTAAGAGATGAAGAATTGGCTTTACAACAAGCTGCAGCTAAATAGTATAAAGTAGATAGCAGTTATGAATGAATTACCTCTTGTATCATTAATTACAGTTAACTATAACGGTAATAAAATTACTGAAGAGTTTTTGCATTCAGTTGAAAACATTACGTATAAAAACATTGAAGTATTTGTAGTTGATAATGCTTCCGCAGAGTCGCCAAATGTTTTAAAAGAAAAATTTCCTTTTATACACCTGATAAAAAGTGAACAAAACCTGGGATTTGCTGCAGGGAATAATTTGGCTATACGACAAGCAAAGGGTAAATACGTTTTTTTGCTCAATAACGATACAGAAGTAAAGACAGACTTTTTAGAGCCTATGGTAGCTTTGATGGAGTCCAATACTAAAATTGGCATAGCCTCATCAAAATTATTATATTATTATCATCCTGATACCATTCAATATGCCGGCCATACCGGAATAAGTTTTTATACCGGAAGAGGTTTTTCCGTTGGCTTTGGCGAAAAAAACTCAGCAGTTTATAACACTACTTACCAAACGCAATTGGGCCATGGTGCAGCCATGATGATAAGCAGGGAGGCTTTAAATAAAGTAGGTTTACTGGCAGAATTGTATTTTTTATACTACGAGGAAATGGATTTTTGCGAACGTATAAAAAGAGCTGGGTTTCAAATTTGGTATTGCGGGTATTCAGAAGTGTTGCACAAAGAATCAATTACTACCGGCAAACACAGCCCTCTAAAAACCTATTACTTAACACGTAACAGACTAATATTTACCAGGCGAAATACCACCGGCTTGCAAGAAATAGTGTGTATTTTATTTTTTATGTTATTGGCTTTGCCAAAAGGTGTTTTTCATTATTTACTGAAAGGCGATTTTTTGCTGCTAAAAGCTTATTTAAGAGGCGTTTTCTGGAATTTTACAGGTAAAAATATATACCAGAACGAACAAATGGTGTATAATGATTTTTAAACAGCAATTAGAATAAAAATTGGCTGTAAGGCTTTTGTAGTTTTAGTAAAACAATTTTTTATTCATATAATTGTGCATTATATGCTAAAATCAGTACAATTTTTACTAGAGCTAGTTGTGCTCATTTATTTAAGCTTTAATATAATCTATATTAGTTTTTACTCATGGGGTGCGTTTTTTTATAAGAAAACTAACTTTAACAAAAAAACTAAAAAACTTAATTCATTTGCTGTACTTATTCCCGCATATAAAAGTGATGCTGTAATTATAGAAACGGTTAAACAGTCATTACTGCAAAATTATGATAAAAGCTTATACGATATAGTAGTTATAGCCGATAGCCTTTCCGAAAAAACCCTCGAAACCCTTGCACAAAAAGATATTACCTTAATACCTGTTAGTTTTGAAGTAAGCACCAAAGCTAAATCGTTAAATACTGCTCTTGCCTTTCTGCCGGAGAAATATGACTACTGCCTTATACTTGACGTAGACAATATTATGGAGTACGATTTTTTAAAGAAAATAAATCTCCGTTTGCAGGATAATGAAATGGTTATTCAGGGGCACAGAACGGCAAAAAATTTAAACACCTCGTTTGCCATATTGGATGGGTTAAGTGAAGAAATAAATAATCATATTTTCAGAAAAGGTCATATTGGACTAGGCGTTTCGTCAGCCCTTATAGGTAGTGGAACAGCCATACAATATTCATATTTTAAAAAGGTAATGTTCGAAATTGAAAGCCCTGTTGAGGATAAAGAATTAGAAATGCGCCTTTTAAAAGACAGGTACAAAATTTACTACGAAAATGATGCATTGGTTTTTGACGAAAAAGTAGATTCTTCAAAAGTTTTTGCTAATCAACGCAGACGCTGGATAGCATCACAGTTTTTCGATTTCAATAAAATTATTTTTGAAGGTTTATTGGAACTTGTATTGCGTGGAAACTTTGACTATTTTGATAAAGCCATACAAAAAATTTTATTACCCAGGGTATTGCTTTTTGGTATATCAGCTCTTTTGGCTTTAACAGTATTTACCAGTCATATTTACTTTGGTTTAGTATTTTTATCACTTTTTGTATTATGCTTAATATCATACATACTGGCAGTACCACCCAGCTATATTAATTCCAACACTGTCAAAGCTTCCCTTCGTTTACCACAGGCTATTGGCCTTATGTTTCTGGCTTTGTTTAAAACTAAGGGAGCTGCAACCAAAAACTTTATCCATACTCCTCATAAAGCAGATGACGAGTTAGATACAGATGCGAAAGGAGATAATTAGATGAGAATAGGAATAGAAGCACAACGTATTTTCAGGAAAAAGAAACATGGTATGGATATGGTTGCTTTAGAGTTGATAAAGCAGCTACAGGTTCTTGATAGTAAAAACGAGTATTTTATATTTGTTAATAATGTAGAAGATGTAACTGCCTTAACAGAAACAGCTAACTGTAAAATAGTTCATTTAGAAGAGTCATCCTACCCCGCATGGGAACAGGTACATTTGCCAAAAGCTGTTAATGATTACAAGCTTGATTTATTACACTGTACCAGTAATACAGCACCAATTAATTTAAAAGTACCTTTAATAATTACCCTGCACGATATTATTTATTTAGAAAAGTGGAACTTTACAAAAGGCACCACCTATCAGATTATTGGTAATTTATACCGCAGGTGGAATGTACCCAAGGTGGTAAAAAAAGCCAAGCATATTATTACTGTTTCTGAGTTCGAAAAGCAACGTATTGCATCATACTTTAAACTAACAGATGCACAGGTTTCTGCAGTTTATAATGGAGTAGGAGCGCATTTTAAAAGGGTTACAGACGAAGCAGAACTAAAGCGTACCAAAGAGGCCTATAACCTGCCCGATAATTTTATATTTTATTTAGGTAATACCGACCCTAAAAAAAATGTAATGGGTGTTTTGCAAGCTTTATCTGTTTTAAAAAGTAAAGGTAAATTAAGAAGCAAATTGCTGATGCTTGATATAGACAGGGATTATTTGTTAGCTACCATGAAACAGATAGGCGATGTAAGCTTAATGGACGATATCGTTTTTAGTGGTTATGTTCCTAATAAAGATTTACCGGCTATTTACTCACAGGCACAGTTATTTTTATACCCATCGTTGCGTGAGAGTTTTGGTATTCCTTTATTAGAAGCAATGGCTTGCGGAGTACCAACTATTACGTCCAACACCTCTTCTATGCCGGAAGTGGCAGGTTCGGCTTCTGTATTGGTAAATCCGTTTAAACCGGAAGAAATAGCAGATGCAATAATTAACTTGCAGCAAGATTTAAACTTACAACAACAATTAATAGTAAAAGGATTGAAACGAGTAGAGCACTTTACCTGGGAAGCCAATGCAAAACAAACACTTGCATTGTACAGTCAGTATGGCGCTTAATATTTAAAATATAGTATTATGAACACAAAAAATTATCACTCAATTACAAATTATAAAGACGCTGAGGATTTTAAAAGACTTGATTTTATTGTTGATTCAATATTGAGTATGAATAATAAATCAGTTTCAGTCTTAGATATTGGTTGTGGAAACGGTAATATTTCTATGGCCCTTGGAGTGGTTGGTTTTAATGTAACCGGAATAGATATTGATAAAACATCCATTGATACAGCATCGAAAAAAAACACCTTAACTAATGTAAAATTTGAAGTGTATGATGCCAATTCGTTTGCCATTGACAATAGCTTTGACGCCATTGTATGTAGCGAAGTATTGGAACATTTAGATAAACCGTGGGAGTTGGTAGAATCAATTTACAGAATACTGAAACCGGGTGGTGTTTTTGTAGCTACAGTGCCTAATGGCTTTGGCCCCCGTGAGGTATTAATTACCAAACCTATGCAATGGTTACACAGAAAAAATTTAGATAAATCAATTATAGCTTTTAAGCGAATGTTGGGTTATGCAAATGCTACCATGCAATCGTCAAATGCCGACTTGACACATACACAGTTTTTTACCGTGAGTCAGTTTTCAAAAATGTTACATGGTGCAGGGTTTAAAAAATTAAAATGGGACAATGCTGATTTTATAGAAAGAATTTTTCCTTACAGTTGGTTTACCAGAAGAATTTATTCATTACAAAAGTTGGATTGCGCAATTGCTGACTATATTCCCAAACAATTGACAAGTGGTTTTTATACGGCTTGGACTAAATAATTTATATAATGACTGAAATAATTTTTTGGGTATGCATTTTTGTAGTTTTCTATAGTTACATAGGCTATGGAATTATTATATATGTAATAGTTAAAATTAAAAATGCAATTATCGCTAAACCCGTTTACAGCCCTTCATTTGAGCCGGATGTAACCTTAATAGTACCCTGCTTTAATGAGGCGGAGTATATTGAAGAAAAAATACAAAACAGCTTGGCTTTAAACTACCCTAAAAATAAACTGAAACTTATTTTTATAAGCGATGGCAGCTCAGACGATACCCATGCAAGAATAAAAAAGTATGGAGAAGTATTGGCTTTACACGAAGACAAAAGAAGCGGTAAAGCAGCCGCTATGAACAGAGCTATGAAGTATGTGCAAACACCCATAGTTGTTTTTTGCGATGCCAATACAACCCTTAATGCCGATGCCATAAAAGAGTTGGTAAAACATTATGAAAACGAAAAAGTTGGTGCGGTTACAGGTGAAAAGAGAATTATTTCAACCAATAAGGAAGGTGCGAGTACAGCCGGGGAAGGTATTTACTGGAAGTACGAATCATTATTGAAAAAATTAGATTCTGATTTTTATAGTGTGGTGGGTGCTGCAGGCGAGTTAATGAGTTACAGAACAAACTTGTATAAAGAATTGCCTGCCGATAGTTTACTTGACGATTTAATGCAATCCATGCAAATTGCTATAGATGGCCACAGGGTTATTTATGAAAAGAATGCTTGGGCAGCAGAAACAGCCAGTGCTAATGTTAAAGAAGAGCTGAAAAGAAAAATAAGAATAAGTGCGGGAGCATGGCAATCTATGCTTCGTTTAGGCAAAGCGTTTAATCCGTTCCATAATTTTAACCTGTTTTTTGCATTCATATCACACCGCGTTTTACGTTGGACATTAGCTCCATTCAGCTTGCTCATTTTAATTGTATTGAATGTGTATTTGCATTACGCTTTAGGGGGGCTTTATACCTTCATATTTTTGGCACAGGTACTTTTTTACGCCATGGCATTGTTAGGTTGGTATCTGGAAAATAATAAGATTAAAGTAAAAGTGTTGTTTGTTCCGTACTACTTTTTCATCATGAATTTATGTGTTTATTTAGGATTGTTCAGGTTTATAAAAGGGAAACAATCTGTTTCGTGGGAACGTGCTAAAAGAGCCTAAATGAAGCCGTCTGTTTAAATAAATTTGTGGCGAGCCGCTGTTTTAATGATGTAAGTGGCTTCTTATGCTGTATGTATTCATCCGTTGTTATCGATTGAACAATTTTATCTATTTATTTTATTGATAATCAGGATGGTTTGGTGTTTTTGCTTGGAGTTGAAACTTTTTCAAAATCAAATTAAGTCCAAACAAAGCCATTTACGCAATATTTCTTCTACTCAGGTAATTATTGATGGTGGAGAAAGCTAAAAAAGTATTTTTGTTAAGGGTTAAGTGTATACTGACTTAAGCCAATGAATAAAAATAAAAGATTATGAAAAAAATAGTAAGCATTTTATTAGCCACATTTGTATTTTTATTTGCCTGTAAGCGTGAAACAAGCAATGAATTAGCAGGCAATGGCACCAATGTTTCTAATATAAATGAAATGTCAGTTCCAAATGGTTTCCATTACGAAACTACCAAGGAAGTAGAGTTGGCATTGACCTTAAAAACCAACAACGACATGCCTTCATATAATACCATTGTGAAGCTTTCCACCAATAGTGTAGAGAACAATGGCAGTTTAATATTGAAAGGGATGACCGATAAGAACGGTGTTTTTAAGGCCAAGGTTACTATCCCTTCTTCTCTTGATCAAATAGTTATTAATACCAGTGCTTTTAACATAAGCGATAACGTAGTGGTAGATGTTACAGCTAACAAAAATATTTCTTTGGTTTTAGGTGGTAGCAACCCTGCTCCTGTAAAAACCATTCCGCGTACAGCTACTAAAACAAAAGGTTTTGGTAAATCAAATGCTAAATATTCATCAAAGTTAGGTGCCTGGTCATTACCTGACGGATTACCAAATTACATAGCAGCACCTAACGATGTAGTAGATGTAGCTTTCCAAAATCGTGTAGGTTCTATGTATCCGGAATCAATTAACCATGCAGCTACTTATCCGCGTTTGGTAAACGATAATTATTCATCACGTATTTTAATTATTAACCAGCAAACAGATGTTTACATTACTTTCTTAAATGAAGGTGCCGGTTTAACGAATACTTTGTTTTACTATACTTACGATAAAGATTTTCCACCATTGACCGAAGCTGATATTGATTCATTTTATATTGTATATCCAAATGTTTCTAAAGTGGGTGATGGCGGTTCGTTATTAACAGGTATGAGAGTTAATATAGGTAACTTCCCTGCAGGTACAGCCATTGGTTTTGGTATAGCTTCGGGCGGATTTGTTGGTACCAACAATATTGACCCAGCAACCCCTAAATATTTCTCAACCAAAGCCTTAAATCCAGAGGTAAATGCTGATAAACAACACGTTTCAATGGTGCTTGACCCTACCACAGACAGATTTATTTTTGGCTTTGAAGATTTAAACCGTGACTGGAACCCTGATAACGATTTTAATGATGTGATGTTCTATGGAAGTTCATCAGTGATTAATGCTATTTCAAAAGAAAAAGTATATAAAATTGCTTCAAACACTGATACCGATGGTGATGGCGTAGATGATGGCAACGATGATTACCCTACAGACCCGAACAGGGCATTTAATAACTATTACCCTAACGGAGGCTTTTATGGCTCAGTAGCATTTGAAGATAACTGGCCTTATAAAGGTGATTACGATTTGAACGATTTAGTAGTAGAGTTCCGTCACAATGCAATAACCAATGCTTCAAACAATGTAGTAGAGGTAAAATCAAATGTAGTGACAAGAGCTTCGGGAGCCGCCTTTACACATGCTTTCCATGTTGAATTCCCTGTTTTAAACAGTAATACATTTGGGGTAACAGGTGGAACAAAAGTAGCGGCAGCTAATAATACGGTTATACAATATTTTAACGATTCACGCAGCCATTTCTCAAGCTGGAATACCTGGCCGGGTGTTGCTTATTCTGATTCAACTATGTTTACTTCATCATTTCAGTTAACCACACCAATTGATATTTCAACATTTGGTATCAGTGAGTACAATCCGTTTATTTACGTAAACGATATTGACCACGGAACAACAATGGAAGTACATTTACCGGGTAAAAAACCTACCAATATTGCCAATACAGGTTTATTTGGACAAGGTATAGATGACAGTAATGTTGGCTTAAATAAATTTTATTTATCAACTACCAATTTGCCTTGGGCTATCAGCACACCTATTCCATTCCAATACCCTAGCGAAAAAGTTGATATTACAGATGCGTATTTAAACTTTGCCAATTGGGCACAAAGCGGAGGTGCCAGTAACAGAGATTGGTACACTACGAAAGCTGGTAACAGAAACAATGCTAAAATTTATGTTAGACCATAAATTTAGATAGAAATAAACTTATCATTGAAATCCCAAACCTTTAAAGTTTGGGATTTTTTTTATGCAAATAATATGGCAAGAATAGTATTAGATATACCGGCAGTTTTAAAATTCAGCATACAGTTAAAGGTGAGAGTTAGCGATTTAAATTATGGAAATCATTTAAGCAACGATGTTTATCTGGCTATGATGCACGAAGCACGGATGCAGTATTTTAAAAGCATGAATTATAGCGAGATGGATTTAGCCGGAGCAGCTGTTATTATGGGCGATAGCGCAATTATATATAAAAGCGAGTGCTTTTATGGCGATGAAATAAACATAGCCATTGGTGCGGATAACATAGGTGAAAAAAGCTTTGATTTATATTACAGGTTTACCAAAAATGAAAATACTATGCTGGTAGCTGAGGCTAAAACAGGTATGGTTTGTTATGATTATAGTTTAAGAAAAACGGTAGGCGTACCTGATGAATTTAAACGGAAAGTTGGAGAATTAGCTTAGTCTACGTATAGCTGTTTCCTAAACAAATCTCTTATACCATCAAACTCTTTTCTATAGTATAGACCAATACCTTGCGTGGTTATATTACCGCGGTTAAAAATAGGGTCAGTAGTAAAGCGGTTAAATAAACGTGCTTTAAAGTTACCATTTGCGGATATATTGTATTGGGCCAATATGTTGTTTTGCGAATTATCAGTAGCAAAGCTACCGGTTAATTCCAGTCTGTTGTTTAAAAATTTGGTAGAAGCCGATAGCAGAACACTCCTGTTTTTTGTGGGGTCAATGGCATTCTGAACATCCATGTTAAAGTCAATATTAGGAACATACTTGTTAATAATAGAAGTTACCTGCGAAGATGCTAGTTCAGATAGCGTATTGACACCAATATTGGAACTTGGGTTAACAGCATTGGCATTATTATTCAGCGGTGTAAATCTACCAAAAACCATTAAACTTATAATTTGCTGGGTCATGTTTTCTGGCTCTCTCCTTAAATTATTTACCACTAAGTTTAAGTCAGAAATACTACTGCTGTTCATGGTATTATCAATCTCTGGAAAGTTTAAATCAAACCTGTATTCCGGCTGACTCAAGGTGCCCCTGATATTCATGATGGCTTCAACCAATGTTTTTTGGTTGGTAGCATTGCTTGTTCCATTACCCGCTGTTGAGGTATTAACCAACTCACTTATAGAAGTACGCTGCCTGTAAACACCATATATATTTAACGATGCATTTAACGGATCACCCCTCCAGTTAATAGTACTTTTTTGCAGGAAGAATTTTTTAGGTACTATATTTAAAGCTGTAAAAATATAATCACCTTCAATTACCACATACTCCCCATACATATTAAATGCACCTTCGCGTGTTAATTCCATGCGTATTTCACCCAGACCCGTTGCTCTTATTTTATCATCAGTCTGCTCGTCAAATACAATTTGAACTTCGGCTTCAGGTGTAGCATGCAATTTGAAATTAATAGAAAAGCCATTTAAATCCTGTTGGCGAGTTAAAGCAAAGCCCTTGGTGGTATCGCGGCTTACAAAGTGCAGCAGTGTTTCTTCCGAGCCATCACTTACCCCAAACGGGGTAATAGATACTTTGGTGTTTTTTTCGGTGGTGGCATTAATGGTTAACGCAATGTCGTTTAACGGGCCCTTTATGGTCATATAGCCCGATCCAAATGCTTTACCGTGGTATAATGAGTTATCTTTTGAAGTGGTATTTAACACCATAAAATCCTTAAAGTCATTAACGCTGATATCAAACTGATAACGACTAAAATTCTCGTGGTTAATAGAGCCGCTTACTTTTGCTTTTTTACCGTAGATATCACTCATGTAAAAAGGCAATAACTCAATAGTGTTTTTATTAAAGTGAATGGTATTGGTAAAGGCATAAGTGGTTTGCAAATAATTAATTTTTGTGCTTACATCATTGAGTTGTAAGAAGCCATCTACTTCCGGTTTGGTAATGGTTCCGCTAATAATGGCTTTCATACTTGCTTTGCCTTTATAAAGAGTTATATAGTCTTTGGCAAACGACTGGAAAGCACTAACCTCTGCATCGTTTAAACTTACTGTTGCATCAATTTTATTGTTATCCAATGACCAATAACCGGCTGCTTTAAAATTATTCAGTTTGCCGTTTAAAGCATCGGCTTCAAAATTTAACCGGTTGTTTTTATTATCAAAAATGCTTGTCAATTCAATATCACCAATGGTATCGTTATCCAGCTGGAGTGTTTTGATTAATAAATTGCCTTTGAAAATATTTTTATTTTGTATTGATTGATAGCTGACACCTCCATTGCTTTTACCATTTAAGCTAATGTATAAATCAGGGAAAATGGTATTGACATTGTTTAATTCAAAATCGGTAAAATTCAATGCAACATTCTTCTCATCGGTTTTTATATTATATCGGCCATCAATATTCAATACCTGTGTCCTGTCCGTTATTTGTATTTTTTGTATTTGTAAAGCCGTATCATTAAAAGTAATAACACCTCCTTCATTAATAACCCAGTTTGTTTTGCTATAGCTTATGTCTGACTTGTTAAAGGTTAGCTTTATATTGTTTTGACCAAAGTTTATGTTGCTGTTAATGTTGGAGTATACAATACTGGTTGTGTCCTGAATTTGCATTTGAAGCTGTGCTTTGTTATTGGCCATGCTACTATTGAGGGCAAACTCTTTAATGAGTATGGTATCGTTTTTACTCAACTTCGATATACCAAATAAAAGTGTAGCTTTATTATTGCTGCTTATTTCGGTTTTAAGGGTTAAATCGTTTAAATAATATTTTTGCCACCTGAAAGTTTCTACATAACCCATTACATCCAGGTTATTATTTGTATTGCTAAATGCACCCTTAAGTTCTAAATTTTCTATATCAAAATCAGGAAAAAATAAAGGCGAAAGATTTTGGGTGTTTTTTATTTTAAGATTAAAGTTGAAATTCTGTGCCGTAATCTGGCTGGCCGGATAAGGTTTTAAATAAGCCGGTATAACCTGGCTTAAAATATTGATAAAACATTTATGCAGGTTTAAGAAATCGTATTTGCCATTTATGTTTGCCGTAGCAAAATCACTTTGTAGTATTAGTTTTCTGTTATCCGTGCCTGCATTACGCGAAACAATATTTACCTGGTTGATTACATAATCAATTTCATTATAGGTTAACAGCGTATTTTTTACGGTAAGTGTACCATTATTTACGTCAATGTTTTTAATGGCAAAATTGCCATCAATATTCGTATTCACTACAATTTCTTTATCGTTAAAATGAAGTGTTTTTAAATTGGCATTATCCAGTTTTGCATTGAAAACAAATTCCGGCACTTTTTGGTTTAAATCAGCCTTTCCGGTTAGTTTTAGTTGAATGTTTTCATCGGCAAGGCTAAAGTTTCCATCGAACATTTTTTTGTTAGCTTTACCATTTAGGGCTATGTTTTTATAGTTGTAGCCATTAAAAGTAAAGTTGCTTACTTTGGTAGTTAATGAAGCCTTTAAATATTTAAGGTCAAATCCTTTTCCGTCAACTTCGCTGGTAAGTGTAACATGTCCAAACTGGTTGTTATCCAGCAAGCCTCCCA
This sequence comes from uncultured Bifidobacterium sp., assembly GCA_964442045.1. Lineage (GTDB taxonomy): Bacteria > Bacteroidota > Bacteroidia > UKL13-3 > UKL13-3 > JAAFJM01. The sequence goes on along the minus strand of CAYTWI010000013.1, from coordinate 823 downwards.
AATTAAAGTTTTGCAAGTCTAATTTTCCGGAGTAGGTAGATTGTTTCGGGTCTTCCGGCAGTTTCATATTTAAGTCGGTGCTTACTACACCAAAAGGCGTTTCAAATACACCATAACTCACAAAATCGTTTATAAAACCGGTGTAATGCCCTTTAAATTTAATAAGTCCCAAACGTTCTAATTCAGGTGGTAAAGCCATGCCTGCCAGTTTCTCTATTTCTTTTTTTACAGAGGTAGCATAATCGGCTTTTACTTCAATAAATGTTTGGTCAATATCAGGTAAACCGTTCATACTGGCACTACCGTTAAACTGCGTTTGGTCGGCATACCTTATACGGGCATCGCGCATGCTTAAATTATCAATGGTGCCATTTACTTTAGCGGTTATGGTAGCATCGTAATCATATTGGTTGAGCAAGGGAGCAAAAAAAGCAATATCCGAAACATGAATATAGCTTTGCTTTAAATTGGCTTTCAGTTTTACATTGCTGATAAAGTTACTGGCTAAACTATCCCAACTGGTATATGACATGCTGCCGTAGTCTTTAATAGTACTTTTATTGAGCTGTAAATTCAAGTTTTCAAACTCCATAATGGTTGGAGAAATAATGGTTTTACAAGCCATGTTTTTTATATGCAAGCCACACTTTTCAAACCCCGACATGTCTTTTAACAAAAAGTGTAGGGAGTCTTCAATAATTTTAAAATGAGTTGCCTTCAGATTGATGCCATAAAAATCCTGGTCAAAAGGATTAAAGCCTGTGGTTTCAAACTTGGTGGTGGAGTCAATAAACCTGAACCGGCAATTGACAGCGTTTACTTC
>CAYTWI010000012.1:48349-54101 GCA_964442045.1 uncultured Bifidobacterium sp. | reverse complement strand
TTTCTTTCAACTCTTCAAAAATAACATCAAAACGAATATCTTTAACTCTTTGATTTTTAATAAGCATAATGGCCTTTTCTGCCAATAATAATTGCTTTTTCTTTGACTGAATATTGGCAGCCTGATATTTCAGTATAGCCTCATTCAGTGCCTCTAAACCTTCATATTTACTAGCTACTGTTTTTATAACCGGAGTTTCCCAGTTTTCAGTAGCATTGTTATGCGCCAAAGCACATAGGTTTTTATAAAATATATCTGCCCCGTTCCTGTCCGATTTATTCAATACATATACATCGGCTATTTCCATCACTCCACTTTTAATGGTTTGAATATCGTCACCGGCCTCAGGTACCAAAACCAAAACAGTCGTATCGGCTAAACTGGCTATTTCCACTTCACTTTGCCCAACGCCAACGGTTTCTATAATAATGTAATCGAATTGTGCTGCTTTCAATAAATCAGCTACCTCAAATATTTTGGGAGCAAGGCCTCCTAAGCTTCCCCGGCTGGCCATACTCCTGATAAAAATATTGGGATTAAGAAAATGCTCACTCATGCGCAACCTGTCGCCCATGAGTGAGCCTTTATTAAAAGGGGAACTGGGGTCGATAGCAATAATAGCCACCTTTTTATCCTGCTCCGTTAAATACTTTGCAAATGCATTAATTAAAGTACTTTTACCTGCACCCGGTGGGCCGGTAATACCTATTAGTGGTGTTTTTTTCGATAAATCAATTTGTTCTAATAAACTTTCATATCCGGTGCTATCGTTTTCAACCAGAGAAATAGCGCGTGCTAGCGCTCTTTTATTTCCTAGCTGCAAATCATTTAATAGCTGACTAAACATGTAAACTTGTTTTTAGCTAACTAAAGTTCCGATGTTTTCACCTTGGCAAATTTTAAGGAAATTGCCTTCTTTGTTCATATCAAAAACTACAATAGCCAGTTTGTTTTCCTGGCATAAAGTAATGGCTGTTAAGTCCATAACATTTAAACCTTTTTCATATACTTCCTGGTACGAAATTTTATCGTAACGGGTTGCAGAAGGATCTTTTTCAGGATCGGCAGTATAAATACCATCCACACGGGTACCTTTTAATACCAGTTGTGCCTCAACCTCCACCGCACGTAATGAGGCTGCAGTATCTGTTGTAAAATATGGGTTACCGGTACCTGCTCCAAATATAACTACACGCCCTTTTTCCATGTGGCGCATAGCACGTCTGCGGATGAAAGGCTCACATATCTGTTCCATTTTTATAGCTGATAACAAACGTGTTTTTATACCGTATTTTTCAAAAGCACCTTGTAAGGCCATGGCGTTTATAACCGTAGCTAACATACCCATATAATCACCCTGAGCCCTGTCAACAACACCACCGGCAACACCTTGCACTCCTCTGAAAATATTACCGCCACCTATTACAACTGCCACTTCTATTCCTGCTTCAACAGCAGCTTTCACTTCGCGTGCATATTGTTCTAAAACTTTAGGGTCAATACCATATTGCTGGCTTCCCATTAAGGCTTCGCCACTTAATTTTAACAGTACTCGTTTGTAAATCATATATATTGTTTTGTAAAAGGGGTATTATAAATTATTGGCAATATAAGGCAAAAAAAAAGTCCCGATTAAGGGACTTTTAAATATTTTATTAACCAAGTGCTACGCGTTTAAAAGCAGTAACGGTTAATCCTTTCTCTACACCATCAAGCATTTGGCTGATGGTTTTTGAACCATCTTTCACAAACTCCTGATTTAATAAAGTGTTCTCTTTGTAGAATTTACCTAATTTACCTTGAGCAATTTTTTCTAACATAGCTTCCGGTTTACCTTCAGCTAATGCCTGCTCTTTACCAATTTGAATTTCGCGTTCAATAGTAGCTGCATCCACATCACCTTTATCTAAAGCAACAGGGTTCATAGCTGCTATTTGCATAGCTACATCTTTACCTGCTAAATAGTTAGCTTCGTTTGATGCATTGTTTAATGAAACCAATACACCTAATCTGTTAGCTCCGTGAATATAAGGAACAACGTTTTCACCTTCCATTATTACGTAATTGATTACATCAATTTTTTCACCAATTTTACCTACTTGCTCAATTAATTTTTCTGATAATGGTAAACCATCTAATTCCAATGCTTTTAAAGCATCTACATTAGGTGCTTTGTTAGCTAAAGCTAAATCAGCAATTTTATTTGCAAAAGCAACGAAATCTTCGTTTTTAGCAACGAAATCAGTTTCGCATGTTAATTGAATAATAACACCTAATTTTTTGTCAGCGCTGGTTTTAGCTATAACAGCACCTTCTTTAGCTTCTCTGTCAGCACGAGCTGCTGAAACTTTTGCTCCTTTTTTACGCAAAAAATCAACCGCTGCTTCAAAATCGCCATTGGTTTCAGTTAATGCTTTTTTGCAATCCATCATACCTGCACCAGTCATTTGGCGCAATTTATTTACATCTGCTGCTGTAATTGACATAATTATATTTTTGTTTTTATTTAGTTTTTTTGAATTGGGTTGTCGGTTAAAACAACACTGAATTTTTATAAAAAAGAGAACTTGAAACTGAATTCAAATTCTCTTTTCAATTTATTAATACTTAAGCAAAGTTTTAATTATGCTTCAGGTGTATTTTCTACAACTGTTGCTACTTCTTCTTTGTCGTTCTCAACTTCTTTATCGCGTTTGCGCTCTGCCATACCTTCAACAATAGCATCTGTTAAATATTTGGTGATTAAAGCAATTGATTTGGCGGCATCATCATTTGCAGGGATTGGGTAGTCAATATTGTTTGGATCAGTATTGGTATCAACCATTGCAAAAGTTGGAATATTTAAACGCATAGCTTCTGCTACTGCTAAGTGCTCTCTTTTTGCATCAACAATAATCAATGCAGCAGGAGTACGGTTCATTTCAGCAATACCACCAACTAATCTGCGTAATTTTTCTTTTTCTCTATCAAGCATCAAACGCTCTTTTTTATTGATATTGGTGTATGTTCCGTCCATACCCATTTTCTCAATAGTTTGCATTTTTTTGATTGATTTGCGAACAGTTTGGAAGTTAGTAAGCATACCACCTAACCAACGCTCAGTAACATAAGGCATGTTAACACGTTTAGCTTCTGCTTCAATAATTTCTTTAGCCTGTTTTTTAGTAGCCACAAACATTACTTTGCGACCTGAGCGGATAATGTTTTTTAAAGCTGAAGCAGCTTCATCTAATTTTACCGCTGTTTTATTTAAATCAATTAAGTGGATACCGTTCTTTTCCATGAAAATATACGGTGCCATTTTAGGGCTCCACTTACGGGTAAGGTGACCAAAATGTACACCTGCCTCCAATAATTCTTCTTGAGTAATTCTTGCCATTTCTTGTGTACCTTTTGATTAACGTTTAACAAATTGGAAACGCTTGCGAGCTTTTTTCTGACCTGGTTTTTTACGTTCAACCATACGAGGGTCACGAGTAGTTAAGCCAACCGCTTTAAGCGCTGGTTTTAACTCTGCGTTAAACTTCACAAGTGCTCTTGTAATTCCTAAACTAACTGCTTCGGATTGGCCTGATGTTCCACCACCATCTACACGAACCATTGCATCGAACTGACCTAAAGTATTTGTTACTTCAAAAGGTTTCAATGCTGCATTTTGCAAGGCTATTGTAGGAAAGTAGGTTTTGAATTCTTTACCGTTTACCGTGATATTGCCCGTCCCTGTAGTTAGGTACACGCGAGCAACAGCAGTTTTTCTTCTTCCTAGTGCGTTATTCACTTCCATTATTAAAATTTGAGTTCTTTTGGTTGTTGAGCAGCATGCGGATGTTCTGCACCTTGGTAAACATATAAGTTACGGAACAATTCCGCACCTAATCTGTTTTTAGGCAACATACCTTTTATTGCATGTTCTACTACGTAAGTTGGTCTGCGAACAAGTAATTGTTTAGCAGTTTCTGTTCTTAATCCTCCAGGAAATCCTGAATAGAATTTATATTCTTTATCGTTTAACTTGTTACCGGTAAAACGAACTTTTTCAGCGTTGACAATAATAATATTATCACCACAATCAACATTAGGGGTAAAATTGGTTTTGTTTTTACCGCGTAGCATGTTTGCTATTTTGGTAGAAAAACGACCTACAGTTTGTCCCTCAGCATCAAACACATACCACTCTTTTTTTACAGTAGCTTTATTTGCTGATATTGTTTTGTAACTCAATGAATCCACAGTATATTCTTTTTTTTAGGGGTGGCAAAAGTATAGCATTCTGTTTTAATTAACAAACACTTGTACATTTTTTTGTAAAAAATATATAAAAATGTTCATTTAATTATTAAGCAGCTAATAATCAATTGCAACCGTGGTTTTTAAATAAGGGTGCAATGATACTTTTTTTCGGTCAAAATCAAATGTTAAATATTTTTAGCTTAAAATTTATCTAAAAGCGACCATTTGGTTCCAAAACCTATTCCAATAACAAAATTAACAAAAAAAGTTTCGCTTTTATTTCCTGGTTGCTGTCCTATTTCCATTTTTGTGGTAAAAGCTACTTTTCTGCCTAAAGCTGCCTGCCAACCAAAACGCCACCCTAAATAATTAGGTTTATTTTCGCTGATATTTAAATCCGCATCTTTCAAATAAGCCTGTTTACTGTTTGGTTTAATGGCATAACTTACCAAAGGCGCAAATAACACATCGGCATAAAAATCGCTTAATACGGAACGGCCTTTTTTACCCCACGACTCTGCATCTATTATAATATTGCAAATTGATTTATAGCTTAAACCGCCATAAATACCAAATGTGTTTACAGTATAATTTACAGTTTCGAAATTATTGGGATCGGTTAATACTACTACCTTTCCGTTAATTTTAGCACGCATATCATCATCGTTGGCAGCACGCGAATTATTAGCTCCGTTGTCGGTTCTGCAATTGTTATAGAAATACTGCAACCCGCCTCTAACTGCAAAAATGCGTCTGAAATTAGCCGGTACTCTTATAAAAGTGGTATGGGTAAAATTTCCTGCGGTATATGAGGAAAGTACCACACGCGCATTGCTTCGTGATATTTTACTGACTAAATTAAATTGCCCTCCCAGTCTTATTTGGAAATTTTTTGTTAAGTCCTGAGGGGAAAAAATACCTATTCCTGCATCGCTATAAGCTTTCCTATAATCAACATCGGCCTGGAAACGTTTTCCTAAAAACGCATTGGCATAAATATTATAACCAATACTCATATTGGCTATATATGCATTCATGTCAAAAACATTGGCACTGATAAATATATTCTTCGTATCGGGGTCATCTTCCAATACTTTATAACCTACATTTTGGGCATTTACCCGGCCTAACTGTGTAATAAATAAAATAGCAATAACGAATAGTTTTGTTTTCATATGATAGTTTTAATTTGTATTGCACAAAACTAAAAGCCTCGTTAATTCAGGTAAATACCGCTACACGGGTAATTTTGTATCCGTGCTATTGGGTATACTCAATGTAAAACTTATGTTTGTTGCATTAAGGGCTAACTTTTATGAGTATTGAAAGAAAAAAAGTTTTTATCGTTGATGACCATCAAATAATGATTGATGGTATCAAATCATTACTTAAAATAAAAAACCAGTTTGATGTAGTGGGCAGTACCATGAACCCATTGGAAGCGCTTGAATTAATCGAAAAAACAAATCCTGATATTGTCATTACCGACATTAATATGGAAGCGCTTTCAGGTATTGAGCTA
>CAYTWI010000012.1:0-48339 GCA_964442045.1 uncultured Bifidobacterium sp. | reverse complement strand
CTCTGACGTAATAGAAATAAGAAAAAAAAAAGATTCTCATAATTCTCTTTGGCTTGTGTGATGAGAGAGAATAAAGAAAGAAAGAAAGAAAGAGAAAGAGAAAGAGAGATACCTTAAAAAACAGTTTCCTGCTATAAAAATTCTGGCGCTTACTATGTTCAGTGATAAAACGACTATCAATGAAATGATTGATGCGGGTGTGGAAGGTTATATCTTAAAAAATACGGGTACTGATGAACTACAACTTGCTTTACAAAAAATAGCCGATGGATATTTGTTTTTTAGTAATGAAGTAACCCAAGAACTGATAAACACCATTAAAAACAAAACCAACATTAGCAGCACGGAAGAAGAAGCTAAGTTAACCCCGCGGGAAATAGAAATTACCAAGCTGATTGCTGATGAATATACGAACGAAAAAATAGGTGAAAAGTTATTCATCAGCGAGCGGACCGTGGAGACTCACCGCAAAAATATTTTCCGTAAAACAAACACCAAAAGCGTGGCTGGCTTAATAAAATATGCCATTAACAATAAAATAATTTAGCTTTTTACCCTCTACGTGTTAGCACTGAGTAGTAAATTACCATTGCAAGGGTATTGAGCTTGCATTATTAATCAGGCAGTTTTGTTCATCAATAAATTATTATTATGAACACAACATCAAAACTAAGTAAAGTAGTTGCTGCAGTATTAATCACAAGTATATTGGTAAGCTCATGCAGCCCGCCAAAACTTTCATCGTACGCTACCGAAACCAATTTAAGTGGCAAAGCTAAATTTGATTTTAACCAGTCAAAAATAAGGGCTAACGGCAAAGGCTTTTCTATTGATATGAAAGCCCTGGGTAAAATGCCTAAAAGAATTGCTTTGGTTAGCTTTTATGTAGACGATCCGGGCATTACTGTAGTATCAGGCTCAAACTACACCGGTAAAACTTATAACACTACCAACACGGGCTCCACCAATGCACAGTTCTATGCCAACTATTTTTTAAATGCCAGCATACAAAACATAAAAGAAGGGTTTGGTAAATATGGTATGGAAGTATTATTACCAAATGAATTTTTAACCAGTCAGGAGAAAAAAGATGCTTATAACAACTTTGTGGTAAAGCATACTACTATTAATAAAATTGGCCAAAGCTTAAGCAAATTTGCCAAAAACATGGGTAATATGTCAACCAGTATTGAGACTGATGAAACGGCTGACGGGTATAAGTTGATAAAAATAAACAACAGGGAAACGAGTGATGCAAAAAAAGTAACGGTTCAATCGAATAACTTAAGTGGTTCTTTTGACGGGCAAATGATAGAATCAGTTGGTTATGAATTGGTGCAGGCATTGGATGTAGATGCGGTATTGGTAATTTACAACAGCCAGCTAGCCAATGAAAAATGGGGTAAAAGCAGGTTTTACTTATGCGCTTTAAACATGCATTTATTTGGCCCTAACCCTACTCCGCTAAAAGAAGGTAAAAGAGATGGAAACGGTTACAGCAAAGGATTATTTTACTGTGGTGTTCGTATGCCTTTCAAAAAAGGATTAATTATTAACCCTAAACTAAAAGACGAGAAAGAAAAAGAAACAAACGATAATTTAAATATAACAGCTTACCAAAACATGGTAAACGGATGTATTAAAAAAATGGGTGATTACCTGAAAAAAGAGCTTAATTAATTTATTACTATAAAGTTATTATTATTGTTTGCTTCATATTCAATTAACTGTACCCATTGCTATGCTTAAAAAATTAATCCTCTTACTTTTCATTTTAAGTGTAAAGCTGTCAAACAGTGTAGCGCAAGTTGATAGTATTGAACAAATACTATCAACAACCCAAATTGATACAATCAAATTAAAAGCTTACAGCGATTTAAACTGGCTATTGCTAAGAACCAATAGTGCCAAAGCCAAGCAATATGCTTTTGATGAGTTATTACTGGCTCAGAAAATCAATAACAGAAAATACATAGCACAGGGATATAACGACATTGGTATTTCATTAATTGCTGAAAGTAATTTTAAAGAGAGTTTAAATTATCATAAACTGGCCTTAGCCATTCGTTTGTATTTAGGTGACCAAATGGACATTGCTTCTTCTTATAGTAAAATTGGATACTGCTACTCGGAGATGGATCAATTTAAAAATGCTTTAGAAGTTCAATTGAAAGCTTTATTTATTTATAAGCAATTAAAAGAAACCACCAATATTGCTTATACTTTAAACAATATTTGCTTTTTGTATACCAATTTAAAAAATTATGATAAAGTAGTAGAGTTTGCTACACAATCATACAAACTGGGGCTAGCGCAGAAAGATCCGTTTACTACAGCTACAGCTTTACATAATTTAAGTGCTTCGTATGAAAAAAAGGGTAATTTTAAAGAGGCCATTAACAATGAAAAACAGGCATTAAAACTATTTTACATAGTTGGCGACAGTACCCATATAAGTGCCACCTTAAACAACCTGGGTTATTATTACAGGCAGATGTACAGTGACAAAATAGCCTTGGATTATTATTTAAAAGCCCTGAAAATAGCAGAGTTAACTCATGATAAAAACAGTATAGGTCTTTACCATAACAATATTGGTAATGTTTATGTTAGCAATAAGGATTTCAACAGTGCTTTATATCATTTAAAATTAGCTGAAAAAATTTGTACGGAGCAGGATATGAAAAGTACTTTATTACTAGTATATAAATCGTTTGGCGATGTATATGCTTTAACAGGTAAAGGCGAGTTAGCAGTAAACAATTACAATAAATATGCAACCATTAAAGATTCCATTTTCAGCTCTGATATGGCAGAACAATTCAGCAGTTTACAAACCAGGTATGAATTAAATGAAAAAGAAGCTGCTAATTTATTGCTGCAAAAAGAAAATGAATTAACACAAACTGAACTGTCTAAAAGCAATATTATTAAATGGTCGTTAGGCATTACTTTACTTTTATGTATCCCATTGGTTTATTTGTTTTACAATAGTTTTAAACTAAAACAACAAAGGTTACTAGATGCACAGTTACATAAGCAGCAGGAAGAAAATGCAAAAGCCATTATTGAAGCAGAGGAGAATGAAAGAACTCGTATAGCACGTGACCTACACGATGGTATCGGGCAACAATTGAGTGCTGCTAGATTAAACTTATCGGGCCTTAAAAGTGTGCTGGAACCAAATGCCAATTTTAACAAGGAGATGTTGGATAATGCCATTGAGCTGGTTGATGAATCGATACACGAAATACGCACGGTAAGCCATAACATGATGTTGGATTCATTAGTTAAAATAGGGCTGATAACAGCAGTTAAAAACTTTATCAATAAGCTGAACAATACGGACAAGATAAAAATAAACATTGAAACATTTGGCATTCACCAACGGCTAGACAATGTGATTGAAACGGTAGTTTTCAGGATACTGCAGGAACTCATGAATAACATTATAAAACATGCTGATGCAACTGAAGTAAGCATACAGATAATTAAGCATGATAACGAATTGAGCTTATTAATTGACGATAATGGAAATGGTTTTGATACTACCAACATGAATTCGTTTGAAGGCATCGGACTGAAAAATATTTTAACGCGTGTAAACTATATTAACGGAAAAGTATTTTTCGACTCGTTTGTAGGCAGAGGCACTACGGTTACGGTTGAAATTCCTTTGTAAAACATAGTCAGGAATAAACATAAAAACGTCCGTTTAACTATTGTTAAGCGGACGTTTTTATCATACAAGCAGATTGCTTGGGTTTAATAAATGTTTTTTTATTTCTTTACTTCATTTATACCTAAGTTCCATAATACAAAACTCCACATATCGGCTGCATCTTCTATTAACTTGGTCGTTGGCTTACCGGCACCGTGTCCGGCTTTGCTATCTATACGAATCAATACGGGGTTTAAGGTATCGGCTTTGGCTTGCAACTCGGCAGCAAACTTAAATGAGTGTGCAGGCACTACCCTGTCATCGTGGTCAGCTGTCATTATCATAGTAGCCGGATATTTTACGCCTTGTTTAACATTGTGTAGTGGCGAGTATTTAATCAACCATTGAAAGTCTTCTTTTTTATCGCTGCTGCCGTACTCCACTGCCCAACCCCAACCAATGGTAAATTTGTGGTAACGTAACATATCCAATACGCCCACTTGCGGAATAGCTACTTTAAACAATTCAGGGCGTTGGGTCATACAGGCACCCACCAATAAACCACCGTTTGAGCCTCCGTTAATAGCTAACTTATCGCTTGAGGTATATTTCTCTTTAATTAAAAACTCGGCTGCGCTGATAAAGTCGTCAAACACATTTTGTTTTTTGCCTAACATACCTGCTTTGTGCCAGTCTTCGCCATACTCTCCGCCACCACGTAAACTTGCAATAACATAAACGCCACCTTGCTCTAAAAACATAATACGGCTTACACTGAACGAAGGTGTTAGTGATATATTGAACCCTCCGTAACCATATAACATGGTTGGATTGGTACCATCTAGTTTCAAGCCTTTTTTATGCATAATAAACATAGGCACTTTGGCTCCGTCTTTACTGGTATAAAATACTTGTTTGGTTTCAAAATCGTTGGCATTAAACTTCACTTCTGTTTTGCGGAATAATTCTGATTTGCCTGTTTTTAAATCGTACTTATATATTTCGCCCGGATTGGTAAATGAGGTAAATGTATAAAAGGTTTCTGTATCATCTTTTTTACCACCTATACCGCTGGCTGTTCCTATACCCGGCAAAGCAATTTCTTCCTTATCTGTTCCATCTGCATTAAAGCGATATAAACGGGTACTTGCATCTTTTAAGTAGGTGGTAAATAATTTACCTCCCCAAAGGCTGGCTCCTTCTAACAAATCAGTGCTTTCTGCAATAACTGTTTTCCAGTTTTTTTCATCGGCATTGGCAGGATCCACTTCTATTAGTTTATATTTAGCAGCACCTTTATCGGTAGTAGCTAAAATTTTATCTCCAATATTATCAACTACGGCATAGTTGTTTTCAAAACCTTTAAATAGGGTTTTAAATGCTTTTTCATTTTTACTTAAATCTTTTACCAATATTTCATTGCCACTGGTGCCTTCGCTTATGTATATAAACATAAAGCGCTCATCTTCGGTTATACCTGCATTGAAGTAACGCAAAGGGTGTTTTTTATCTTCATACACCAATTCATCAGCACTTTGTGCAGTACCCATTTTGTGGTAATATATTTTCATATATTCATTGGCATTACTAAATGCTTTTCCTTTTGCGGGTTCATCGTAGCGGCTATAGTAAAAACCATTGCCTTTCCAGGTGGCTCCGCTAAACTTAACCCACTCTATTTTATCCGTTAGCTTTTGTTTACTAGCCACATCCATTACAAATATTTCGTTCCAGTCGCTGCCACTTTGTGCTACCCCAACGGCACATAGTTTATGGTCTTTGCTAAAAGTAAAACTAGCCAGTGAAGCAGTTCCGTCTTCGCTCAACTTATTAGGGTCTAAAAACACTTCGGGCTCACCTGTCAAACCTCTCTGGCGGTATAAAATACTTTGGTTCTGTAAACCTTCATTCTTAAAAAAATAATACCAGTCACCTTCTTTAAACGGGCTTGAGTATTTAGGATAATCCCAAATTTCGGTCAATCGGTTTTTTATTTGCGTACGGTAAGGAATCTGGCCTAAGTAATTTTGGGTTACTTTGTTTTCTTCCTTTACCCAATCTATTACATCGGCAGCGGTATCGTTTTCAAACCAACGGTATGGGTCGGCTATGGTTGTTCCGTGGTAATTATCTGTTTGGCTAACTGTTTTGGATTGAGGATAAGGCAACATGGTTAATTTTTTTTGTTCGTGTTGGGCTGCTTGGTTACAAGCTAAAGCGGCCACAAACGTAAAGGGTAAAATGTATTTTTTTATCATACGTTCATAAATTATAAAAACAACATTAAGGTATTTTTTAATGCTGTTTTTTGTTTTTTGATAAATGGATTGGGATGGTTAGAGGGATTATAGGGTTAACAAGTTTGAAAACTATCTTGTTAAGTAAAATTCCTTTTCAAAAGTATTAATCAACACTTGTTTGGCAAAAGAAGCTCCTAAAACTAAAATTGGGCAAGCAATAAATAAAGCAAAGGATGCTGTTAGCAAAGAATCATACTCAGCACTTGAATCAATAATAGCCCATAATAAAATTAATAATCCACCAATAAAAAAAGCAAGAAATAATAAATAGAAAAATGAATTGGATTTAACATTTATTATTATTTTAGACCCATTGTTATAATTAAATATTTGTCCTTTCATTTCTGCTGCCATTCCTCCAAAGTTTTGAGTAAATGTCCCCCACTTATGTGTAATATAAAAAGTATAATTATTATTAATCTTTCCACTTAAATTTGGCGAAATAAGAAATTGGTTAGACTTTCTTAAAGTCGACTTTAATTCTTCATATATTTCTTTTGTTGACTTATTGCTATATAAAATTACTGTACTTTCAGACAAAGCTTCGCGCACAAATTTTATTGGCTGTTTTTTCGTTTCCAAAACCAGTTTAACATACTTATTTATAATTGCTTTTACCAAAACTAACTTTAGTATTTATAACATATCAAACATATTCAATTTATACAAATAAAACAGTTGAGGATTATCTGCTTAAAATGGCAGGAAAAATTATAAGATATTACCCGTAGCATAGGCATGAAAAAATAGTTTTATCCTATCAAATGCGAAACATCGTTGGCTAGTTCCAACTCAAAGGTTTCACCGTTATAGTTCAATATATACAAACAGGTGTTTCGGTGCTCAAAGTTATCCATGTTTTTAAGCGGTTGGTTTAACAGCAAACACAACAGGCTTTTCATGGCACGGCCATGCATACAAATCAGTATAGTTTGTTCCTCTTCATGGCTCATAATGTGTTGCATGGCTTCTTTCTGGCGTGCCTGCAGCTGATTAGGCGTTTCGCCATTGGCCACGCCTAAGTCGTAGTTGCCACTGTTCCAGGCAGTAATAGCTTGAGTATAAAACTCTCGTTCCTTAAAATCCTGCGCTTTGCCTTCAAAATCGCCCCAACTTATTTCGTTTAAACCTGCCAGTGCTTCATAAGGAATACCACTATCAATAAATGCTTGAATGGTTTGTCGGGTGCGTTTAAGGGTTGATGTATAAATTTTATGGAAAGGAATATGTTGGTATTTTTTAAAAAAAAGTTCTCCTTGTTGTAAACCTGTTTCATTCAAATCAGTATTTACACCTTTGCCCTGCACAATGAATAACTTATTAAATTCTGTTTCACCATGTCGTAATATATATATTCGCTTTTTCGCTGTCATAACTAATTCCAATTTAATAAATTTTTTTTAATTATTGACTACTTTCGTACTTTATATACTCACATATCTTACTCAATGCTAATAAAATCAGTTAAAAGCTTATTTATTGGTTTAGTACTCGTATTCAGTCCATACGTTACTCCAGCTCAAAAAATAGTTAATTTAGATTTAAAATGGGTAGTTTTCGATAAAAACGAAAACTTGCCTACTTGCTCTTATATTAATTTTCATCAAACTAAAGACAGCACTTGTTGGGTAGCCAATAATTATGGGGTGGCCTGGTACAATAATTATAACTGGCGTCAGTTCAATATTTTTAAAACAGATGTTCAAAACATAAAAAATGTACGTTTTAAGTTTGAGGAGGATAATACAGGCCATTTATTTTTTAATTATTACGATACCATTTATGCCTTGCAAAAAGAACTTTATAAAAAGGTACTTTTTCAAATTAACCAAAAACCATTAAGAATAATTGACTTTGCCATTGACGAGCACAACAACTTTTTATTGCTTACCATTGATAGTACCCGAAAACATATTTCGCTGTATAAAACCATTGGTAAAAAAGCTTATAAAATATGGGAAAGTGCTGAAGAGGATATTGCCAATAAAAGCACCTTACATAAAACCCACTATGGTCATGTTTTTGTTAAAATTAAAAATGAAATATACGCCATTAACGGATTTAAACTAAACAATATCGGCTTAAGTTTAAAAAAGGAATTCTTTAACTTATCCTTACTCGAGGAGGATAGCAGCGGACTTTTTTATTTACAATTAAGAGAGGGTTATAACTTTACGTACCATTATTATTTCCATTGGGACGGTAAACAATATAAAACACAAAACTATACGCTGCCTTTTGAAGAAAATGTAGTGAGTAACGATATTTATAAAAACGGGAATGAGCTATTCCTGACAAAGGATAATAATTTTTACTTAAAAAGAAACAACACCTGGTTTAAAGTAAGTATCCCCTCCCACCTTAAAAATTGCAACTTTGCCAAGTTTGATTTGGATGGCGACATATGGATAGGTAATAACAATAAAATGATATGTTTTACTACCTACAATAACTTGTTTACCAACGTTAGGCTAGGCCTTAATTTTAAAGACAATATTGTTAATAGTATATGTGTAGATAAACAAGGATATGTTTGGATTGCGGAGGCCACAAAAATTGTCAAACTAAATCCTGACTACAGCATTGCACAGGAATTTAATGTAAACCCAGCCATCACCTTTACTTGTATTAATATTGATGACCAGAATAATATATGGGTAGGCTCCGGCCAAACAAGCAACTCCACTTACAGATATAATGGTACAAAATGGGAACTTATGACCAGCCGCAATGGTTTTATAGATGCCCCCATTCATAAAATTTTAAAAAACAACAATGGTTCTCTTTTATTTTTATGCTTAAACAACAGCGGCTCCAGGGAAAAAGGCTCTGGATTGTTCGAGTTAAAAAACAATTTACTCTGGACAAAACAATATGATAATGTACCCAAAGATGTGCGTATATACAGCTATTTGGAAACCAAAAACGGAACCATTTGGCTGGGTACTTTAAAAGGGCTTTACAAAATACAAAACAAGCAGGTTACCTACATCAATAAAGTGGATTCGATTGATATAGTAAGGGTAATGGATATTGTAGAGGATAAAAAAGGAATTGTTTACTTTAATACCAATTCCATTGGTTTATGTAAAATATTGCCCAACGATAAGATAGAAAAGCTGAATACGCCCATTATATTTGATTTTAGCCAGATTACCTCAGACTTACTGGTTGACCGTGATAATATTTTATGGATAACCAGCCCCTCCAGCTTATGGGCATTTAAAAACGATTTGTTTTTTGAATACAAAACAGAAACCGGATTAGCCTACCCTACCTGCTGGCCCGTTATGGCTAATAACAACGATATTATAGTAGGTACTTTAGGCGGAGGTATCAGTATTATTCATAAAAATAATTTTATTCAAAAAGAGCCTGAAGTTACTGTTTCCGTTATTCAGGAAAATGAAAACAAGCCAATATTGCTATGGAATTATTTTGCTTACAGGAAACCTTTTAATGATGAAGAACTTTTATTTAGCTACCAGATAGATAACGGCAGGTGGAGCCATTTTACCAATAAACGTACCATTGATTTAGGCCATATAAAATCAGGCAAACACTTAATACATTATAAAATAAAAAATGAGTTTAGTGATTTGATAACCGGTGTTTATATCAATGAACAAATTATTTCTATAGCCCATCCTTTTTACCTGAACACGTGGTTTATTATTCCCATAAGTATATTAACCACCGCCCTTTTGATTATTGTTTTTATTTATTTTAAAGAGCGTAACCAAAACTACCAGGTTATTTTAGCCAACGAAAAAAAACTAAGCTCTTTAATTAACTCCATGCCTTTCCAAACCATTGTATTGGATAGAGAAGGCAATGGAGTACATAACTTTTCAAATTCTAAAAACAAGCATTTTTCTTTTGCTAGTTGTAAAAACTTTGTGCATGAACTGGAAAAAGAAACCAAAGCACGCCTGCTACAAAGCATAGCCAAATGTATAGCCACTCAGAACAAAGAAATTTTTACTTACCACGAAACACAAAATGATACCTTTTACGAAATTACCTTTTCGCCTTATGATGATTTATCGAAAAACCAATTGGTAACCGCTGTTATTGTTGACATTACCGATAAAATTAAAAACATAGCTGAGCTGGAACAAGCTAAAATAGCAGCAGAAAGTGCAGATAAAGCCAAAATGATTTTCCTGTCAAACATGAGCCATGAAATTAGAACACCCATGAATGCCATTATGGGTATAACTGATATTATGTTGGATGAGCGTATGGACGATAATCAAAAAGACAATTTAAGTATTATTAAACGCTCTGCCGAAAATCTGGTTATTATTATAAACGATATATTAGATATAAGTAAAATAGAAGCAGGCAGAATTGAGTTTGAAAAAATAGAATTTAGCCTGCCCGATTTATTAGAACAAGTTTGCAAAACGCTTCACTTAAAAGCAGAAAAAAAAGGCATCGCATTGGAGCATTTATTAGATAGACAGGTACCACCTGTTATTATTGGCGACCCCACCCGTATGAGCCAGATATTAATTAATCTGGTAGGCAATGCCATTAAGTTTACTGCTAAAGGTTTTGTAAAACTACACGTAAATGCCCTTTATAAAAATGAGGAAATGGTAAACCTAAGGTTTAGTATTATTGACTCCGGAGTTGGTATAGCCAAAGATAAACTGGAAACCATATTTGAAAGTTTTTCGCAGGAAAATATAAAAGTAACCAGAAAATACGGTGGCACAGGATTAGGGTTAACCATTAGTAAAAGACTTTGCGAACTGCAGGGGGGGAACATATCGGTTATAAGTGAAGTAAACCAAGGTTCGACCTTTATAGTGGAAATTCCATTTAAATTCTCTGACCGTACTGAAATAAGTAATAAACCCAAAAACAATTTAAAGGATTTAAAAGGTTTAAAAATACTGGTGGTAGAAGACAATCAAATCAATCAGATTTTAGCCAAACAACTATTAACCAAATGGCATATAGAAGTTGATATGGCAGACAATGGATTAATTGCGCTGGAAAAACTAAAGTTAAAAAAATATGACTTAATACTTATGGATTTGCAAATGCCGGAAATGGATGGTTACGAAACAACCATAGCCATTAGAAGCGGACAAATAAATAATATAGATAAAAACATACCCATTATTGCACTAACAGCCGATGCCTTTGCTGAAACAAAGAAACAAGCGCTTTTAACAGGCATGAACGATTTTGTAACCAAGCCATTTAAACAGGACGAATTGTTTCTGAAAATATCGAAACACGTGTATGACTTAAACTAACTAACAATTAATTGTTGCGCTGTTTTATAAAATAAATATATATTTGGACAGTCTACAAACACCTGAACAAAATTTATGGGCCAAGCTTCTATACATCCTCTTTTAAAAAACCAAATTGAAACCATTTTTGGGAAAAGTTTTACTTTAAGTGACGACATGAGGAGTTTTGTTAATATTGTAAACCAAACTTATGTAGATTTAGAAAACGGCAAAGTGAATGAAATTTTGCAGAAATATGCTCAGGATTTAGAGAAGAAAAACATTGAGTTAAACCAGTTTGCTTATGTTGTTTCACACGATCTAAAATCGCCATTACGAGGAATACACAACTTAACTTCGTGGATTGAGGAAGATTTGGCCGATGTGGAAATTAACGAAGGCACGCAAAAAAATCTACAACTCTTGCGTAAAAGAGTATTGCGTATGGAGTCATTAATCAATGGCATTTTACAGTACAGCAGGGCAGGCAGGGTAAAAAATGAAGATGAGTTGGTTAATACCCATGAGTTGTTAAAAGAAATAACAGAAGGCATTGCCGAAAAAAAAATAGAATTGAATATAAGCAATGACATGCCCACTTTTTTAACGGAACGCATTACATTGGAACAGGTATTTAGTAATTACGTAAGTAATGCTGCCAAATACAATGACAAAGACTTTATAAAACTGGATATATCAAGTAAAGATAATGGCTCTTTTTACGAGTTTTGTGTAGCTGATAACGGACCAGGTATTGAACCCGAATTTTTCGAGAAAATTTTCCAGATGTTTATTACCTTGCAGCCACGTGACCAGTCAGAAAGCACCGGAGTGGGCTTAGCTATTGTAAAAAAAATAGTAGAAGAAAAAGGTGGCAAAGTTTGGTTAGAATCAAAAGTGGGCGAAGGCAGTAAATTTTATTTTACCTGGCCTAAATAATTTATAAACGATTGCAAAAACAGGTACTTTTTATATTATTTTTAGTAACCATAAGCATTACCGGTTATGCTCAACCTTGTATTGATAGTTTAAGAAGGAGTCCCTACTTCCCTTGCCCCGACCCTACGTTTAAACCCGTTTGCGGTTGCGATGGAAAAACATACCGCAATGTTTGCAATGCCGAATACCAAAACGGAGTAAACTATTACCGCGATGGAAGTTGCTCAGGACTTGAGTTTGATATATATCCCAACTTTACACCCGATAATTTAAACTTTGCTTTTGTACAGCCTCAAAATGTAACTACCTCAGCTAACCTGGCCATTATTGATGCCTTTGGCGCCATGATGTATTACAAAACAATATACCCCGAAAGCTTAACAGGTAGGGTTGATATGCTGATAACCGAAACACAAATGTTCAGGCCGGGAGTATACATTATGTTTTTATACAACGGCAAAGGCGATTACCGCTTTAAGAAGTTTGTAAAATATTAGTCCTATTCATTCCCTGTGTTTCATTAGCCACTTAAATTATTAAATTTACCTCTTTATTTTTACGACTAAACACAGTACCCTATTGATGAAAAAAGTACTTATACTATTTGTTTTATGTGGCACTTTTAATTTTTTGTTGGCACAAAATGCTTACAGAATGCAATTACTCAGTAGCTGGAACAACCCCAATTTAAACAAAGTTGACTCCATTAATATATGGAACGATCTGGTGGGTTACCATGATAGCACAACGGGCAAAGAATATATTATAGCAGGCAGTACCGATAGCATTTATTTTTTCGATATAACTATACCTACTCAATTAAAACTGGTTGATGTGGAATATGGTGGAGTAACCAAAGTAATTAACCGAGATTACGAAATATACCAGCATTATGTATACTGTGTAAGCGACCAAAACAGGGGAACATTACAAATTTTCGATTTAAAATATTTACCAGACTCGGCACATAAGGTATATGACGACAGTACTTTAGCCATTAACACACACAGCATTTTTATTGAAGCCAAAAGCAAACGTTTGTATATGTGTTCCAATAAATATCCCAACTGGAAAAACGGTAACGGGCTGGAATCAGCCATGGATATTATTTCGCTGGAGAACCCTGAACAACCGCAGTTTTTAGCCAAGCTATTTGTACCGGTAAGAGCCAGTGGCGAAGCTGCTTTCAGGTGGGTACATGAGTCGCATGTAAGAAACGATACCGCTTATTTATCGTGCGGTTACAGCGGTTTATTTATTTACGATTTACGCGATTTAAACAACCAGCAAATAATTGGCAGCATAGTTAACTATCCAAAGAATGGTTATAACCACAGCTCATGGTTAAGCAATAATGGCAAATACCTGATGTTTACCGATGAGGTACCTGCTGGTTTAGATATAAAAATATTTGATATCAGTATTATACAGGCGCCAAGATTGGAAAGCATGTTTATTTCCAACGTTGGAGCTACACCACATAATGCTTATTGGGTTGGTAGTTTTGCCTATGTTTCACATTATAGCGATGGAGTATATGTATGGAACATAGCCGATACCAAACAACCTCGGCTGGTAGCTTATTACGACACCTATTTACAAAACAAAGCCGGTGATTATGCACTGCCCTACTCAGGCTGCTGGGGTGTTTGGCCTTACCTGCCAAGCGGCAACATTATAGCCAGCGACAGAACCAACGGTATATTTGTTTTAAAACCCGATAGTGGTTTGTTAGGTGTGCCTAATGTTAAACAAACAACCCATGCCAATATATTTCCAAACCCAAGCAATACCGAAATAAATATTGCCATTGAAACCAATTATAAAGACGACTTTGAAATTAAGATTTTCAATATGGAAGGACAACTAATTGAAACCTTAGACGACCATTTTAAAAGTAATTTATTATATACTAAAAACATAAGCCATTTAGCAAATGGTTTATACATTATTCAAATAAGTGGAAGTAATAGCAGTGTAAGGCAAAAACTACTTAAACAATAAACTTATTTAACAGCATTTAGCCCAATGAAAAAAATATTACTGCTTTCTGTTTTACTCTATTGTATTCAAACCGTTTCAGCACAACGCGCTATGAATATGCGTCTGTTAAGCCAGTGGAACGATAAGTCATTAACATCTATTGATGGCGATCAGCTATGGAGCGATATAGGTGGTTATTACGACTCCGTTAAACAAAAAGAATATGCAGTAATGTTGGGTAACGATAGCTTGTATTTTTTTGATATAACCGACCCGACTCAATTAAAGTTAGTAGATAAAATAGATGGCTATTCTACCAAATCAATAAACCGCGATGTAGAGTTTTACTCGCATTATGCTTACTTTTCAGCACAACGTTCAGGCTCATTAGGTGGTTTGCAAATTGTAGACTTACAATACCTGCCGGATTCGATACACGAAGTATACCGCAGCGATTCATTAACCGTACAGGCACATACTATATATATTGAAGCCGCAAGCAGGCGTTTGTATGTTTGCGAAAACTCTACCAAAATGGGCTTTTCAGCTATGGATATCCTGTCTGTTGAAAACCCGGAGAAACCGGTAAAGCTAGCCAGTTTACAAGTACCTGTTAACGGACAAGGGCAACAACTTTTTGGTAAAGTGCATGAAATGTATTGTAAGAACGATACCGCTTACCTGTCGTGTTACGAATCAGGTTTATATATTATTGATTTGCGCGATGTAAATAACCAGCAGCTTATAGGTACCATTACCAATTACCCGCAACGAGGCACCAACCACAGCAGTTGGCTCAACAGCACCGGTAAAACCATTATGTTTACCGATGAAAATTTAGGCTCACCTATTAAACTGTTTGACATTACCGACATCAGCAATCCGAAACAGATGGCTTACTTTAATTCGCATGATGGAGCTCTGCCACACAATGCTTACTGGAAAGATAACATGGCAGTAGTATCGAGTTACGAAGATGGTGTATATGTATATGATTTACGCGATGAACACAACCCTAAAATACATGCCTATTACGATACCTATCTTTTAAACGCGGAAGGTTCATTTACCGGCTTTCATGGCTGCTGGGGTGTTTGGCCTTTTTTACCAAGCGGTAATATTATAGCCAGCGATATAAGCGAAGGTTTGTTTGTACTTAAAATTAATTATGGGGTTGGTGTGGAAAACAAGGAAGTAAAACCAAGTGAAAAAATTACACTTTATCCGAATCCTGCAAAAAACAATATTACCATCAACCTACCCGAAAATAAAGGCACTTACCATGTACAAATAAGTAACAACATCGGGCAGATGCTTAAAGAGTTATACGTAAATGATGGTAATAAACAAATAGATGTAAGCAGCTTGCCAAGTGGTGTGTATATGGTAAACATCTATACTGAAAATTTCAGTCAGCAAATGAAGTTCATTAAGGAATAACAAAACCGATAACGTAAAGATGCAGAGACTTTACATGCAACACCTTTATGAATAAACAAAAAAAGGCCAGTTACTTTTTCTTTTTTTTCTTTACCTCTTTTTTAGCTTCAAACTGTGCGGCTTGTTTTAATAAGTCTTTCCAGTTTTTGCTACCGTCTTCCGAGAAATCAATGGTTTCTTCGTAAGCCAGCTTATCTATTTCCAAAACATGAATGGGCTGACCTAAATAGGTTTCAATGTTTTTCAATATCTCTTTTTCTTCCGTACTGCAAAACGAAATAGCTTTACCGGACTTAACGCCCCTACCCGTTCTGCCCACTCTATGTACATAATTCTCGGGCACATCAGGTAAATCGTAATTCACTACATAATCTACATTTTCAATATCAATTCCTCTGGCACTTACATCCGTAGCAATCAGCATTTTTACTTTGCCTGATTTAAAATCTTCCATTACCGCTAACCTATCTGCCTGCTCTTTGCCTCCGTGCATGGTCAAACTCTCAATACCCACCCTTTGCATGGCATTGAACAATCGTTCAGCACGCACTTTGGTTCTTACAAACACCAGCATTTTACTGTTAGGCGCTTCTTTCACAATACGCTCTAAAAAAAATCGTTTATCATCCATTTCCACAAAAGCCAGTGAATGCGTAACATTTTTCGACACGGGGTTTTTAGGCGATATTTGAATGCGTATAGGATTGGTAACTACCGAATAAGCCAGCTCCTTTATTTTCTTGTTAATGGTAGCCGAAAAAAACATGGTTTGGTGCGTACGCGGTATTTTCCTGTTAATGTCTTCAATGTCTTTTATAAAACCTTTATCCAGCATTTTATCGGCCTCATCCAGCACCAGCATTTGCACACGGCTTAAGTCTACATAACCCTGATTTTGTAAATCGAACATACGGCCGGGTGTGGCTATCACAATATGGGCGCCTACCGTTAAATCAAAAATCTGATTATCGTGGTCAATGCCACCCATTAAGCAAACTACCTTTACTTGCGTGTATTTGGCTATACTTTTAAATACTTCTGTTATTTGTATAGCCAGTTCCCTGGTTGGCACCAATACCAAACATTTGGTAAAAGCACCTGTATGTATATTTTTTTGCAGTAAATGAATAATAGGAATAGCAAACGCGGCCGTTTTACCCGTTCCGGTTTGGGCTATAGCCAATACATCCTCCCCTTTTAAAATGGGGCCTATAGCCTTAAACTGAATATCAGTCGGCCTTTTAAAACCCATTTCAGCTATACTCTTTTTTACCTCTTCGGCTATATTGTATTCTTCAAATCTCATTGATAAAACACTTGTTAAAAGTGCCCTGCAAAAGTGCATTTTTATTTTTAATAATTTAATTTAGGTTTACCAATACCTTTTATGGGCAAAACTTGGGCATTTTTACATTAAAATATTACCAATAAAAAAAGTTAATTCGCAGCACAAAATTTGGTACGTTTTTTATAGTCAATGCTATAAAAAAGTCCTGTATTCCCTAATGACCAACATCGTTAAAATCTATATAAGCCTTATACTGTTACTTGCCTGTAATCAATTACAAGCACAAATTGATACCAATGTTTTTGTAAGTAAAATACGCACTTTTACCATTAACGAAAAGCAAATAGACAGGCACCAAAGCTGGAAAGCATTGGATACGAGCATTACTAAAAACGAAATTTTCAACCCCATGTATGCCAAATACGGCATATTCCAGGACCAAGGGGTAATAGGTTCAGCAGCCCAATCACTCATTTTTAATTACGACCGTAAACTGGATTTCCGTTTTGCGCAAAACCCTTGGGAGGCTTATTTTTTAAAACCTGAAGACAGGGTTTATTACAACTCTAAATCGCCTATTACAGATATAACCTATGCGCAGGGCCGCAACCAGATGATTTACCTGAAAGCTAAATTAGCCATTAACGTTACACCGAGGTGGAGCATTGGTGCCGATTATTTCAGGCTGACCTCATTGGGTAATTTTGTACACCAAACCAATGGTTCCTACAACACACAAGTATTTTCTTATTACCAGTCGGCCAGCGGAAAATACGCAGTACACGGCAGCTTAACCTGGAACTTAGGCTACAACCAGGAAAATGGCGGTTTAAAAAGCGACTCCGCTTTTCAGGCATTAAGTGGCGATAATAAAACTGGTGACCCTAAATTAACAGCCAGCGAAAATGGCTACCGAAACCGCAGCTTTTATTTAAAGCAATATTTCTATTACGGTAAAACAAATAAACTGATACAAAAAGACGATACCATTAACCAGTTTATCAGCTACGGGCATTTTAGCCATACACTTAAAGCCAACGAAGAAATATATTACCTGCGTGTAAATGGCGATTCTGATTTAAGTGTTTACCCCAACCGTTATTTCAGTACAACAGCTAATACCTTCGATTCCATTGCATCGCAAACCATTAGTAACCGTCTGGCTTATACTTTATACAATACCGACCGAAAAAATGAAATGAGGTATGTAGAACTGGCTGCTACGCACCAGTACATCAATAACTCGCTGGTTAACGTAAACAAATATTATAACAATGTAATTTTAGAAGGCACCATTGAACGTGAAATATATACCAATTACGGTTTATGGTTTAAAGCACAGGGTGCATATGCCCCCATAGGGTATAACCAAAACGATTTAAAACTAAGTGGCGACATTGGTTACAAAACTCCCTGGGCATCTATTTATGGCGGTTTGTTTAACCATCTATATACACCTGATTTTACTTTTAAATATTACAGCACCAACCAGTTTATCTGGAACAATGAAACCTTTAATAAAATAAACATCAGCAACTGGCATGTGGGATTACAAACACGCCTTTTCCGAAACAATTTCAGGTTTACTTATAACCAGAACATATTAGCTAACTGGGTTTATTTTGATACTGATGCTACACCAACCCAATCAGACAAAATAGCTTTGGTACAAACTTTTGAAGTGCAAAAAACATTTCAACTTTGGAAATTCTTTTTCGATAACAAGTTAATTTACCAGAAATCGAGCGAAGACTTTATACGTTTACCCGAATTGGGCGCTATTTTACGTTACTATGTGCAACAGGCTTTATTTAAAAAGGCCATGAATTTACAGGTAGGTTTCGATGTGTTTTATAATACTGCTTTTTATGCCCAGGCTTACAACCCTGCCACCCGCGGCTTTTATTTACAAAATACCCGCGAAATAGGTAATTACCCGTTAATTAATGTTTTTGCCTGTGGCGAAATAAGACATGCCGTTTTATTTGCCGTTTACGAGCACCTGAATCAGGACTGGTTTAAAAGCACCGGTTATTATGCCAGCCCAAGCAATCCTTTAGCCCTTTCATCTTTCAGGTTAGGAGTAAGATGGCGTATGTATAACTAAGCAATACATACTGCTTTACCAGTCATCCCCTAATTTATCATTTTAAAATAATAAGTTGCATTTATATGCCAAGCATGTTTAATTGCATGCATGATTAAGAAAATTGCGTTTGCCTTTGTACTTTTAGTAATTGTTACTGCCAATTCTTTTGCCAACGATTCAACCAAAATAGTTTTAAAAACACAAGCCCCCGAAGTTTACCACGGCATGTTGTTCCAGTTGGTTGGACAGGTTATATCAAACGGACATTACCGCAAGGTTAAAATTGACGATGCTTTATCGAAAGAATTATTGACCAACTATTGCAAACATTTAGACCCCCTGCATTTGTATTTTTTACAAAGCGATATTGATGGATTTAAACCCTTAGAAAACCAACTGGACGATGACCTGATGAAAGGCGATGCGCAAGCCGGTTTCGATATTTACAACAAATACCAAACCCGTTTAGAAGAGCGTATTAACTATACCTTTGATATACTAAACACCGAGTTGGACTTTACCAGCAAAGACTCTTTTCAATATAAACGCGAAGATGCCGGTTTTGCCAAAAGCATAGCCGAATTAGATAAAATTTGGCGCAACAAAATTCAGTTTGAAGTATTGTCGTTAAAAACAGATGGTAAAGATTATAAAACCTGTGTTGACATAGTAAGAAAACGCTACAAAAACCTTTACAAGCAATTAAGCAAGACAAAAAGCACTGATGTATTTAGTTTTTATGCCAATGCATTAACCGAAATAGCCGACCCGCATACCAATTACATGGCTCCACGCCAGGCCGATGATTTTAATACTTCTATGAGCTTAAGTTTAGAAGGTATTGGGGCTACTTTACAAACAGATAATGAATACACTAAAATAGCCGCTTTGGTAAAAGGAGGGCCTGCTGAAAAAAGTAAAAAACTGGCCAACAACGATAAAATTGTAGCCGTAGGACAAGGTAAAGACGGTGAAATGGTAAGTGTACTGGATTGGCGTATAGACGATGTTGTGGCATTAATAAGAGGCAAAAAAGGAACCACTGTTCGTTTAGAAATTTTACCTAATGACGCCACCAACACCAAAACAAAAATTGTAGAAATAGTACGCGACAAAATTGTATTGGAAGACCAGGCATCGAAAAGCAGTATTAAACAAGTTACACGCAATGGAAAAACCTATAAAATAGGTGTTATAGATATACCTACCTTTTACCTAGACTTTGCTCGTGCACAGGCAGGTGAAAAAGATTATAAAAGCACTACCCGCGATGTAAGACGTTTAATCAATGAATTGAAAGAAGCCAAAGTAGATGGTATTGTGGTTGACTTACGTAACAATGGTGGAGGCTCTTTACAGGAAGCTATTGAACTGACAGGATTATTTATAAAAAACGGACCGGTTGTACAAGTAAAAGATGCATACGGAGTAGTAAAACCCGAACGCGATAACAATGATGAAATACTTTGGAACGGACCGTTACAGGTAATAGTAAACAGGTTTAGTGCCAGTGCCAGCGAAATATTTGCAGCGGCTATGCAGGATTACGGAAGAGCATTGATAGTAGGCGAACAAACTTATGGTAAAGGCACCGTTCAAAACATTATAGATTTAAACCAGTTTCTGCAAATGGATAACAAGAAAATGGGACAGGTAAAAATTACTTTAGCCAAGTTTTACAGAATAAGCGGTGGCAGCACACAACATAAAGGTGTTATTCCTGATATAGAATTCCCGAGTGCTTTTGCCGGTGCAGAATATGGCGAAGATGCCAGCCCTTATTCATTGCCTTACGATATGATAGAAGCACAACCATATGAGTACGATGGAAGCATACAGAAAGAAATGGATAAAATAAAACTGGCGCATGCTGACAGGATGAAAAATAATGCGGAATACAATTACTTATTAGATGATATTAAAGAAATAAACAAAGCTCAGAACAAACAATACGTTACCATTAACGAAGAACTTTATAAAGCCGAGTTAAAGGAAACAGAAACAAAAAACAAAGAACGTAAAGCAGCCAGAGAAAAAGCAAAAAGCGAGCGGGGTAAAAATGCCGAGAATGCTGACTTAATATTAGACGAATCGAAAGAGCTCATGGCAGATATGCTGCAAGGCAAATAAGCACATGATAAAGATTATAAAACAAGCCTCGTGTTTCAAAACACGGGGCTTGTTTGTTTAAATATAAACCTTTCTTGTTCATACATTAAAATGAGCCATTCAATATTCAATTAGCGGGGTTGGATGCAAAACATCCTAAACCGCTCTGGCTAGAAGCTATGATTTAAAATAAAGCAATCTATATTTGCCTACTTTTATAATCATTATGAAAAAAATTGTATGCTCATTTGCCTTCTTGGCAATAAGTTTTTTAACCTTAGCACAAACAAACTATAATATTAACTATACTGCCAGTGGCGGTAATCCGGGTGCTGTAAATACCGATAACGATGATGTAGTTACCGGTTGGAACCAGATAATCGCACCTTCCATCAATAGCAACCAATGGTCTTTACCTATTGCTATTCCATTTACCTTTAATTTTTACGGACAACCCGTAACACAATTTAAAGCCAGTGCAAATGGCTTGCTTACTTTTAATACTGCCACCACTACATTACCCAATTACAATGACAACCTGCCTTCGCTGGATGTGCCGGACTCGACAGTGGCTTGTTATTGGGATGCTTTTACAGCAGCCCCTCCAACAGGTTCAAACGATGTAGTAGTTTGGAAAGTATGGGGAACAGCTCCTAACAGACAATTATGGATTAAATGGGTATCGTTGGAAATCGGAGCACCCGCCATCAGCGATATTACCTTTGCCTGCGTACTCGAAGAAGGTACTGATAAAATATATCTGGTAGAAGGAACGTTTAACCACTTATCGCCTATTTCAACACCAACACCGTCCGTTACTACAGGCTTGCAGTTAAACAGCAGTACTGCCAAACAATTTGATACCAAGTATAAGCTGCGTAATGTAAACACCAGTTCATTAACCGATAATAACTTTATTGAGTTTACCCCATACACTATTGCTAACATGGCGGTAAACAGCGTTAGCTGCGAACAACCTATAAGCGATAAAATTGCAAAAAACACAAACGACAATGCTATTCTGAGCATTAATGTAAATACAAGCGGAGAATTAAACCCTTTATCATTAACACAATTAGTATTTAATACCAGCGGTACTACTAACACCAGCGACTTAAGCAATGCCAAAGTATTTTATACCAGTGCAGATAACAATTTTAATAATGCGCAGATTATAGGAACATTGGTAAGTAACCCTAACGGAACCTTTACCATTAACGGCTCACAGGTATTACATGTTGGCGATAATTATTTTTGGTTATCATATGGCGTTAACAATACAGCCACACCTTCCAATATTATTGATGCAGAATGCATACAGGTAGTAGTAAACAGCAACACCATTACAGCAAGCAACTCAGCACCTGTAGGCTACAGAGCTATTGGCAACGGATTGTCAGGAAATATTACAGTAGGTACCGGGGCTGATTACAATTTATTGAGTGAAGCTTTTCAGGCCATAAACACTGAAGATTTAAATGGAAATCTAAACATTACTATAGTTACAAACATAGTTGATACAGGCTCTGCCATACTGAATATAAAAAACAGCAATTACCAGGTTTCCATTTTATCATTGGACAATGTTTTAAAAACAATAGAGTCTACTAAAGCAAACCAATATATTGATTTAACAGGTACACAAAAATTAGTTATTGATGGCAAAGATCCGGTTAGCGGAACAGGCCGTTTTTTACGTTTTATCAATAAATCAGCATCGGGTTCTACATTTAAATTCAGCAACGGAGCCAATTTCGATACGATAAGAAACTGCATTATTGAAGGTGCTGTAACATTGCAAACCATGGGTGTAATACATATAGCAGGTACCAATAACAGCATAGGTAATGCAAACATAACTATTGAAAACAATGATATAAGAAACAGGAGCGATTCAATGGGCATCCCTGCTATTTTAATTTATTCGCAAGGTGCTGTGAGTGCTCCTAACCACCATATCCGAATTAATAATAATAACCTTTTTAACTTTAACCGTTCAGGCGTGTACGTTTCTCCTACGGGCAACGGAGGCAACTGGACTATCAGCAACAACAGCTTTTATTACAACACCTCAGCGCAAACATTATCAACCGATTTGGTTTGTGTTATGATGATACCTGGTGTACTCTCCAACAATAACCATATTGATAACAATTATTTTGGTGGTAATGCACCACTTTGCGGAGGTTTTGCCTGGACAGAAAATAACAACAGAAACTTTGTGGCCATGAATATTAACAGCGGCATTGACGTTGGAACTTCAGTGCAAGGTAATACAATACAAAACATAAACATCCTTTCATCAGCCACCAACTTAGCTTTTATTGGTATCAGGATAGAATCAGGGCGTGTAGAAGCAGGAAATATAACAGGTAATATAGTTGGTCACCCGAGTATTGCCGGAAGCATCACTACCAACATTCCGCTTAACTATTGTATATACGGAACACTACAAGGTGTTGGCGATTTAATTATATCAAACAATACCGTAGCAAATATTACCGCTTCCAATACAACGAGTGGTTCAAGCTTACGAGGTATTGCCATTCAGGGAGGTGCCGTATCGCCTTATATTTATAACAATAACGTTTATAATTTATACACCAATTCAGCTACAGGAGGTCCAACTACCGGTTCTTTACATGGTATTGGCTTACTTTCAGGCACCAATATCGGTACTGTATATATTGGAAAAAACAGGGTTACTAATTTAAACAATAACTCAACCGCTGCGGTTATTCCTACCGGGATTGTTATTGATCATTTATCGCAAAACGGAATTATTGAATATAATATTGTAAGCAATATTGTTTGTGGCAGTACCAACAGTGGTGCCGCTATACACGGTATTTATTTAACCGGACCTAAAAACTGGATTGTACGCAATAATACCATATCGCTTTCGAATGGTATCAACACCAATCCTATTACCATCAGGGGAATTTCTGATTTTGCATCCGGTAATACCATTAGCTATTTCAATAATACTATTTATTTGGGCGGAACAGCTTCTTCAGGTGCATTGAATTCATTTGCTTTTGAAAGAAGAAACGCCAACAGCATACCTGTATTGCGCAACAATATTTTATACAATGAGCGTACAGGCGGAACAGGCACACATGCAGCTATTGCAAACGTGGTAGCTACCCCAACCATTAACTGGACAACCAACACCTCTTCTTATAATTTACTGGTAGCAGCCAACTCATCTAGCATTGGAGCCTGGGGAAATACTTTTACACCTCAGTCATTATCACAATGGATAAGCTTATCGGGCAGTGATATAAACAGTTGGGCAGATACTGCAGCTAATATTCCGGCAACTATATTGTTTAACGATGTTGCCAATGGTGACTTAACTATTGACTCAACAACAGCCTTATGCTGGTATGCAAAAGGAAAAGGAATTGCCTTAGCCGGAAACAGCAATGATATTCAAGGCCAGGTTCGCAGTACAACCATTGCTGCCGGAGCAGTTGATATTGGAGCTGATGAATTCTCCACTTTAACATTGCCTCCTTTTGCCATTGAATCAGCAGCACCTGCTAATAGTACCACAACCGATTATTCTTTTGCAGGACGCACCATTGCCAGTTTTATCTGGGGAGCAAGTGGTACTGTTCCCGCCATTGTAAATATCAGGTACTATAGCGGAGCAGCAGCACCTAACTTAATTCCTTCTACCACGCATTACAATGCCCATTACCGTGTTGGCCAACTGGCAGGAAGTGGTTATGATTATAGTATAAAGCTATTGTTTGATTCAGCTGTTTATGGAAACACCAACAGTTCAAATACAGCTAAACTAGCCTATTATCAATCACCAAACTGGAATTTACTAAGTAGTAGCTCAGCTACTATCGGTACCAATATGTTATCAAGCAACAACGTTTTAAATGATAATACCCTGCCTGCTTACTTCACAGGCACTGATAACATCAATGCGCTACCTATTAAACTGGTTTTGTTTACTGCAACTCATAACAACAGCAATGTTTTATTAAACTGGCAAAGTGCATCTGAGGTCAATGCTAACCAATACCAGATAGAGGTAAGCACCAACGGGATTAATTTTAGTCCTATAGGTTCTGTAAGAGCAAACGGAAATACCAACAACGTTAGTAACTATTCATTTATGCACCAACAAGCATTTGCAGGCGGCTTACAGGAAAACACTTTATATTATCGCTTAAAAATGATAGATAATGATACACGCTTTACCTATTCAAAAACAGCCATTGTACATAAAGAGAACAAGCAAAATACAATTATCAATGTTTACCCAAACCCTATTACCGAAACAACGGCTATTCATATAGTAGCTAACGCTGAACAGTTATTGAATGTATCTGTTTTTGATTTAAAAGGCAATAAGCTTACCGACAAAACATTGTTGGTTCAAACCGGTGAAAATACCCTTGCTATTGAAGAAATAAATAATTTAAGCAAAGGCATTTATTTTGTTCATATAAACACAGCTACGGAAAAAGCAGTGATTAAAATGGTAAAATAAGCTTCTCTCAAAATATTCAAAATAAAAAGCCCAAACGTAAATACGTTTGGGCTTTTTATTTTATGAGTTAATGCTTGTGCCATCATCCATATTTAGATTTAGCAAAGCTGAGTCTTATTAACCGTTGTTCCATATTCTATTTTATCAGCAACTATAATTTACCTAAACCACTTTTCTATAACTTAATTAAATGCATTTACAGCACTCTAACCAACCGGTTGGTTAACTAATCAACAAATAAACCAACCCACCCCGTTAAACAAAAAAGCCACTGCACCAAAATGCAACGGCTTTTTCTATTTAAATTAATTTTATTAATTATTTAATAACTAATTTTTGAGCTTGGCTTACACCGTCAACAGTCATTGAATAGAAATAAACACCAGCGTTTAAGTTGCTTACATCAACTTTAACTTCGTTGCTACCAGCAGCAAATTTATCGTTTGCTACATTAATAACTTCTTGACCTAATAAGTTAAGGATGCTGATTTTTACATTTTTACTTGATTTTAAGTTAAATGCAATAGTAACATCGTTGCTTGCAGGGTTAGGGAAAGCTTGACCTAATGAGAATGAATTAGCTACTTCTTTAACTGCAATATTGGTAGATGATAACTTAACACCAGCATCTAAATATTGGTCTTGAGTAAAACCAATTCCTGGGTACCAACCTGTCCAGCCGTTTTTAGTACCATAAGAAAATTCTTGAGGAACAAATAAAGAACTGTTAAAGAATGTATTTGTTAAAGCTGTTCCTTCATTTGAACCTATACGGTAGCAGAAATAATTAACCCATTTTGTATCTGTAGGAACAACTGTTGAATCTCTTCTGTCTTCAAAAACGTAAGTGTTATCGTAAGTTGTACCATTTTTAAATTGTATTGCATAAGCAACAAGGTTATCAGCATTTGAACCACCATTAGCACTAACAGTCATACCAGCCGGAGCTGCTAAACCTAACTCAGCTGAACGCCATCCTGTAGATGAAGGAGCACCTGTAGCTAAATCAGCACCTAATAAAACAGTATCGATGTCGAAGTAATTATTAGGACGTCTTTTTGTAAAATCGTAACCGATATAACCAAATCTAGAAGTTGCACCTGAAATAGATTGATTTCTTGATATTTGGTTGCCTTTAAAATAATAAACAAATAAAGTATCAACAACCGGAACTTTGTTACCTAATCCATCGTTGATAGAGTCAACTCTTCTGATATAAGAATATCTGAAAGAAATTGAGTCAACTGCGTAATTAGTAAATTTCGACATTTTAATAGTTGGATCATTTCCTAAATCAATAGCATTATCTTTAGGATCGATAATTTGAGCTACTGCCTGAAATGTTCTTCCTTGACTAGCTACACCTTGGTCATCAATAAATTTAGCCAATGAATCATTCATCATAAAACCAATATAGGTTTTAAAATCACCGGTTGCTAAAATGTCCAAAGGGTTGTACCACTCTGATCTTGCATCTTTTGAAAGTGTTCTAGATTTGTGAGCATTGGTTTTGTTTACATCCAAAACACCTTTGTTTTTTAAGTTCATATCCTGTTGAGAAAATGAAACTAAGGCCATTCCTAGGCCAATCGTTGAAAGTATTAACTTTTTCATAATATATATAGTTTTTGTTTTTATTAATATTAAGGTCGGCAAAATAGCTATTATTTGCCATTTTCAAAATAACAGACCAATTTTTAACCAAATAAGTTGCTTGTTTTTTGTCATTAAACTGTCATTTGAAATTAGGGTGTAAGCTCCACCCAGTCGCCATTCTCCTTGATTAGTTCAATTAATTCATTCACGGCATTATCGCTTGCAATGTTTCTTTTAACTACTTCTTTACCTTTATAAAGGGTTATTTTATCAACTCCGCTACCTACGTAACCATAGTCTGCATCGGCCATTTCGCCCGGGCCATTTACTATACAACCCATAATGGCAATCTTTACCCCTTTTAAATGGTCGGTTCTTTTCCTAATCATAGCAGTGGTTTCCTGTAAATCAAAAAGTGTTCTGCCACAGCTCGGACAACTGATATATTCTGTTTTTGAAATACGAGTTCTGGCGGCTTGCAATATGCCAAAAGCTATTTGATTTATTCTGTCAGTTTTTATTGACGGAGCGGTAACCATTAAGCCATCACCAAAACCATCAATTAATAAAGCACCAAAATCCGTTGAGCAATGCAACATGAATTGTTCTTCATCTGTTATTGAGTGATACTGATGAGCTACTATAACTGCATTTTTCACATTCCAATTGTTCAAATCAAAAAATACTGAACGCATAATGGTCATCGGGTTCAAAGCACTTGACTCTAATATCAATACTACTTTTTTTATTTGGTTTGCCTGTGCAATAATGCTTTCAGTTATTTCATCATCCTTTAAATAAACAAAGTTTAAAGTATTTGAATGGGCTATAGTATGCTTACCAGCTATAATATCCTTGTAAGTAAACAAGGGAAAGGCATTGCTTTTATCGCTTATTATATTCCATACGCTGGCATCGTAAATGGCTTTCAAACCCATGGGTAACATAAACGAACATTTGTTATCGCCTAAATAAATGAAATCGGCACCTATATCATTCATGTGCCATTTATCTAAATGTGCATCATAAATATGCCCGATAGCTGCTAAATCAGTTGCTTTTAAATTGTTGTTTAAATTAAAATTAGCTATCACCCTTGGAACCTGATGTGCTCCTATATTATATACCTCATCAGTTTCTCTTCTTTTATAATCAAATGCACTCCAGCTATTTTGTTCCGCATTATTCAAATCAATCTGCGCATACTCGTTTTGTTTTATATGCGTATAGCGCTGAATTAATTTTTTAGCTACAGGCACTTCAAATTCAGGGTCTTCTGTTAATGAAACACGTATTGTATCACCTATTCCATCTTCCAATAAAGCACCTATACCTAAAGCTGATTTTATACGGCCATCATCGCCATCGCCTGCTTCGGTTACTCCTAAATGTAGCGGATAATGCATATTGTTGGCATCCATTGTTTTAACCAGTAAGCGATAAGCCTGCACCATTACCTGTGGATTGCTGGATTTCATGGAAAGTATAATGTTATAAAACTGCTCATCTTCTGCTATGCGTAAAAACTCCATAGCACTTTCAACCATTCCATGCGCTGTATCGCCATACCTACTCATAATCCTGTCACTTAATGAACCATGATTGGTTCCAATGCGCAAAGCGGTTCCGTACTCCTTACATATTTTTATTAAGGGTACAAATTTTTCCCTGATGCGGTCTATCTCTTCCAGGTATTCTGCATCGGTGTATTCTATAATATCAAACTTTTTCTTATCGGCATAGTTACCAGGGTTAACTCGGACTTTTTCAACTATGCGTGCGGCTAACTCGGCTGCATTGGGTGTAAAATGTATATCAGCCACCAATGGAACATGAACGCCTTTGGACTGTAATACTTTTTTTATTTCCGCTAAATTTTGTGCCTCTTTAATACTTGGTGCCGTTAAACGAACCAGTTCGCAACCGGTATCAACCATTCTTATAATTTGCTCCACTGATTTTTGGGTATCCATGGTATCAGTGGTGGTCATACTTTGAGGTACGATTGGGAAATCGCTGCCAATATCTAAATCGCCAATTTTTACGGCAATCGTTTTTCTGCGCTGATAAGTCATTCTATTTTGTTAAATGGGTATACTAAAAATTAGGGAATCATTATTTCTCCATCGTACACAAATGTAGCAGGTCCATTTAAATGCACATTTGTAAATACGTTATTACTAAACAAATAATTTACGGAAAGGTTTCCGCCCTTGGTTTGTATCTGAATGGTTGGTGTCGTTTGGTTGCTTTTTGTGTATTTATAAAAAGCTATAGCCGCAGCTGTTACACCTGTACCGCAACTAAAAGTTTCATCTTCAACTCCGCGTTCGTAAGTTCTTACTTTTAATATGTTGTTATGAAGGGACACAAAATTTACATTAATCCCGTTTGCAGCAAACTCTTCATTGAATCTTATTTTTTTTGCTTCACTAACCAAATCGATACCATCTACATCTTCATCAAAAAATTGTACGTAGTGAGGAGAACCTGTATTTAAAACAAATATATCGTTTGGCCTTTCCTGCATTGATGTCACATCCATCATTTGTAAGTTAACCCAATTGTTTTTAAACGATACATTGTGTTCACCATCTACCGCATAAAAAGTAGCTGTGTCACCTACTATGTTTAAATCTTTAGCAAACTGAGCTATACATCTTCCCCCGTTTCCGCACATAGAGCTTTCCCTCCCATCACTGTTAAAGTATTGCATATAGAAATCGGCACCAGTATGGTTTTGCAATAAAATCATACCGTCAGCTCCTATTCCAAATCGCCTGTCGCAAAGACTTTCTATTAATTGCTGATTACCGGCATCAAAGGTTTTGTTTCTATCATCAACCATGATAAAATCATTTCCGGTACCCTGGTATTTATAAAATTTAATTTTCAAAACGATGCAATTGATTATCCGCCTGTAAGGCTGTTTCACCCCAATCGGAATGCAAAACATACAGGTTATTTTGTTTTAAAATAAAAGCGTTAAAGGGTTTATCTATTCCATAAACAACCAGTTTTTTCCCATTGAAATAGTACCCTTTAAAACCAACTATTGAATACCAAAATTCCACAAACAAAGGTTTGATGTTTACCTCGTTTTTATTTAAGGACTGTAAGGTTAATCGGGTAATGGTACTATCGGCTAAAGTACTATCGGTACTTTGTAAAATAAGGCGAAACTTATCTTTGAATTTTTCCAGTTCAAATACGTTCATTAAACTATCTACCAATAGGTAATCTTTAGCTATAACTGCATTACCATTACTGCTGGTTATTTCACCAAACTGCTGTTCAATAATGGCTTCAATTTTACTTGAATCAATAACATCACTTTCTGCCGTATCGGTTAAACTTTCTTCGGGTTCAAATGTTTCGTTACTGCTGGAAACAGTCGTTATCTGGTTATTTGTTTTTTCTTTATGTTTATCTTTTGGCAGGAAAAAATTAAACGGGTACACAATGGCCCCTTTTATCCTGTCAACCAATACCTGTTTGTAAGTTTGAGTAGCCTGCTGTTCTTCATAGTATTTCCGGTTTGCATAGAAATCAGCTAGCAATACAATGCCTAGAATAGACAAGGATACCAAAATCCATGAATAGGACTTTTGGGGCTTATCGGGTATTATTTCTTCGTTATAATACTCTTCCAGCTCTTGTTTAACTATTTCATCGTGGTTAAATGCATACGTATCGAAATGTGATTTAAAATCAGCATCTTCCCGCAGCTTATTTTCAAACGCCCTTTTTTCATCACCCAACATTTCGTTGCGTAAGTACTTTTCAAAGTAATAGGTATGTTTGTCATGTGGCACTTGCATGGAACCGCAAATTTCAACTAAGTTTTGATTGCTGCAAGTTTTTTTTATTTACCGCTTATCACCAAATTACCAATTTTATAAAAATTTAAGAATTTTGGGTGAACAAATTTCTTTTTGTTCGCGTTCAGTTTTAAAATTGGAATAACATTTGACATTTAGCAGAGGTTAGTAAACAATTAATTTAAACTAAGAAAAATGAAAAAATACGTATTGATTTTTGCGGTTGCATGCCTTGGAGGCTTGGCCGCAGTTGGCTTAAGCAAATTATTTAATAACAAAGAAAATGCCGCTGAATTTTCGCAGAACTATTTAGCACGTTATGCAAGTTTGACAGATGGTGGCCAGCGACCTGATTTTGTGGCAGTGGCGGAGTTGGTTACTCCTACCGTGGTTCATATTTTAACCGTGGTTGATAAACCGGTAGCCAATAACGAAATGCAGGAAATAAATCCCTTTGACTTTTTTGGCGGACGTGGTTTTAGCATGCCTCAACCTGGTCCGAGGGCAGGCAGTGGCAGTGGTGTTATTATTTCGCAGGATGGTTTAATTGTAACCAATAACCACGTAATTGACGGAGCTACAAAAATAAAGGTAGTTTTAAATGATAAACGTGAATACGATGCGGAATTAATTGGCAAAGACAACAATACAGATTTGGCTTTATTACGTATTTCTGAATCGAATTTACCTTTTGCTTTAATTGGTAACAGCGATGAGGTAAAAGTAGGCCAATGGGTACTAGCTGTTGGTAATCCTTTTAACTTAACATCTACTGTTACAGCGGGTATTGTAAGCGCTAAAGGCAGAAACTTAAATATTAACCGTGGTAATGGACAACAATATCCTATTGAATCGTTTATACAAACTGATGCAGCGGTAAACCCGGGTAATAGCGGTGGGGCTTTGGTTAGTCAGGACGGAAAACTAATTGGTATTAATACAGCTATTGCCAGTGAAACAGGCCAATATGCAGGTTATGCATTTGCTATTCCAAGTAACTTAATGCAAAAAGTAATTAACGATTTAATGAAATACGGAACTGTTCAAAGAGGTGTTTTGGGTGTTGAAATTACTGATATAAATGGAGAACTGGCTGATAAACTAGGCTTGAAACAAGTAAAAGGTGTTTACGTTAGAAATGTAAAAGAAAATAGTGCCGCAGAAGAAGCGGGTTTAAAATCGGATGACGTAATTACGTCTATTGATGGTATTGCAGCTAATACAACACCTGAATTGCAAGAAATTATAGGCAAGAAAAATCCGGGCGACATTGTTAAAGTAACAGTAATAAGAGACGGTAAGGAAAAAATATTTGATGTAAAACTAAAAGGGCTTGACGGAAAAACGACTTTAAAAATAGCCGAAAAAACAGAAACCAATAAAGCGCTTGATACTGATTTTGAAACATTAACCCGTGATGAGAGATTAAAGCTTAAAATAAGCAGCGGATTAAGGGTAAAAAATATTGGAGCTAAAAGCATTTTAAAACCGGCAGGCATACCGCAAGGTTTTGTAATAACCAGCGTTGACAAAAAACCTATAGCAACCGTGAGTGATTTAAAAACTGCTTTTGAAGGCAAAAAAGGAGCTGTATTGGTAGAGGGTGTTAAAGCAGATGGAACGCAAGATTATTTTGCAGTTAAAATCAGCAAATAGAAAAATAAAAATCGCATTAAATTAAAAAGCCGATTGTTTAACCAACAATCGGCTTTTTAATTTAACATTGTAGCTTAATTAAATGCATATAAGTAATGTTAAAACTTGGCGATAGAGTAAAATTTGTGAATGAAAATATGGAAGGCATAGTTACCAGCTTTAAGCAAAAAAACTTAGTTGGGGTAACTATTGAAGACGATTTTGAGATTCCTGTTTTGATGAGTGAAATAGTAAAAATTGATTTTAACGACCAAAAGCCTGTAAGCAAAGAAACAACGGAGGATAAGCTAAAACCAAAAGTGAATACCAACCCGATAGGTATTTTTTTAGCATATAACAGATTAGGTGAAAATGATGTAGAAAGTATATTGTACAATAATGAATCGGATACTTTGCTGTATGCCATTTACCAGCAGGAAAAAGGAATTTATAATTTATACAAAACAGGCAAACTGGATAAAGAGGAGGAAGTCTCTTTAATGAAACTAAATCTTGAAAACTATGATAAATGGAATCCATTATTATTTCAGTTTATTTTAGCTGACGATGTTACCATGAAACCGGGCAAGCCATTGCATATTGAGTTCAAAACGCATCCAAAGGAGTTTCACCAATCGCTTAAATTCTGTTTCTTTTTACAAAAGCAGGCTTATATGTTCAAGTTAAACGAAGAGCTGAGTAAAATAAATTTGAATGCGCTGAAGCAAAAGGATTTTACAGAAAAAACAGTTATTGAAAAAATAGATTTAAGCAAAAAACCGGAGCCTGTTATTGATTTACATTTTGATCAACTACTGGCAAAAGGCTATACAACTCAAACCAATGATATTATTGGTGTGCAAATGGATGTTTTTATTAAAACACTGGAAGCTGCCTATATGCACCAAATGAAAAGTATTGTTTATGTGCACGGTATAGGCAATCAATACCTGAAAAATAAAATCCAGACTTTTTTAAGCAAGAACAAACGTTTAGCAAAACACTTTGAAGAAGCCGACCCTATAAAATTTGGTGGCGGTGCTACTTATATTGAAATTGGATAAGTATTAAAACTGGAACCGCACGCCTAAGTTAATACCCCAGGTACGCACTTTTGCAGTATCGGGCCTTTGCTCCAGGTAAGTTAAACGGTGTACCATGTTTATAGAGAGTATGCGGAATATATTTTCAAAACCGTAACCTACTTCTACATAAGGAATATTGTCTTTAAAGGCATTTACTTTTAATAACTCTTTGCCACTCGTATTGCGTTCCGGCAACAGGTCTATATTCTGTTTACTTAAATTTCCGTAAGCTGCTTTTACAAAAGCAAAACTACGCCACTTCCAGTTTTTAACTACGGGTATCCTGTTTAATATCAATCCTTCAAAATGTTGTATGTAGGTAAAGTGCGCATACTCATCACTGATAAACTCATAAAAGTTCATCAAACTATAGTTAAAGTCTGAATATAAAAATACTTCATTACCCCTGGCAACATCTAACAAAGGATAAGGCAATGTACCCCATACTTTACCTGTTGTTAACCAATAATCGGCAGTACCTAACACGCCTGTATTGGCATGGTGTGTTATATTAAGCTGTAATTTACTGTACTCAAAATTACTGTTCAATATACCTTTAAAACCATGTGTGTATGTTAAAGTTAATACGGGTATAACAGATCTTTTTAAGCGTAACCTGTCGTTACCTCTTACAATGAGTATTTCTTTATAAGCCCAGCGTAATTCTGCTGATAATTGTGCATTTGTATAATTGTTGCTGATGCTATCGCTATGTTCGCCTGTTTTATAAGCAAATACAAAATTGCCTAATGGCTCAAAGGTATTGTACAAAGCTCCGAAACGGTAGCTCCAATCGCGGCTGTAGTGTTTAAACAACCCTAACTTAAACTCTTGTGTCCTGTTTAACCTGATGCCATCTGCAAAAATACTGATGGCCTGAAATACGTTTGATGAATTATTACCCGGACCAAAATCGTTGGTAATTCCTATTACATCATAATCATCGCGATAACTGATACTCCATATATTCCAATCTCTCCTGTTACTGATATAATCGGCACTTAAACCATACTTAAATTTTTCATCCTTAAAACCATATGCCAAATGTGATTTAAAGACCCATTTCCTACTGAACAAATGATTTGTTTTAAATCCTAAACGAACCCTGCTTCCCTCTACATTGTTATAACCATACAAGAACACATAGGGTCCCCAGTCTATTCCGCCAATGCGTTTATAACCTTCTACTACTATTCTTACCACATCAATATAGGTTTGAATGGCGGGTAGGTTTTTAATGGAATCAACCATTACAAACATACGTTTTTCTATACCGGTAAATGCTTCGGGTCTCTTACTAATCCAAAAATTACTATCGCGTTCGAGCTCGCTTTCTTCGGCTCTTTCTATCAACCTGTCGTAAAACTCAATGGGTTTGGGATTGTTAACTTCTATGTTTGAAAATGAGTTATAAAACTTAGCAATAATACCGCTGGTATTTTTGGTCATCTCAGCAACGTCTATTATCATCCTGTTTTTATAAGGAATAAAAGGACCTGCTGAGGTTTGTATCATTTCCTGTTGCAGCTTTAGCCTGTCAATAAAATTTAAATTGGCATATTTTGATATTTCAACGTCTATCCTTGTTAAAGCCCAGGTACTATCCTGAATCCACATGTGGCCCAAAAAGCCAAGGTCTTGTTCTTGCTTTAAATTTAATTTTATCTTATAGGTTTTTTTACCATTTTCTATGGTTGAATCGAGCAAAGTATATACGTAGTAGTTATGGCAAACATTGCTTAATGGCGAAATAAAATCTTTGCCTAATATGCGCACATAGTTTTCGTTAAAGTTAAACTGTTGCAGACTTGTTCCCATTAAGTCTGTAATAAAACTTTTATCGCCAACACCAATACCTGTGGTGCTGCTGGCTACCATTACTTCTTTGTTTTTTGAAGGTATTTTGTTGTAGTAATACTGGCTGAATGTTTCATTGATAAATAAAGGCAATATGTATTTACCTTCTTCGTTTTTCATTTGAAAGGCAGTATCGAATAAACCTTTGATGGGTTTGAATATTTTATTGCTTTTCATTTGCTCGCTTATATTATTAAGCGAAATATCTACTTTATTATAACTATCATATTGGTAGGCAACAAGGTTATCCTGATTATTAATGCTCCTTAACTTGCGTGCA
This sequence comes from uncultured Bifidobacterium sp., assembly GCA_964442045.1. Classification (GTDB taxonomy): domain Bacteria; phylum Bacteroidota; class Bacteroidia; order UKL13-3; family UKL13-3; genus JAAFJM01. The sequence goes on along the minus strand of CAYTWI010000012.1, from coordinate 12,491 downwards.
TTGTTTATAATACGTAAAGCGGGGTTAACACCTACGCGTACGGTTACTGCACGTAGTTCTGCATTGGCTTCTGCCATTTCAATCTGAATGGTTTGTGTTTGCCCGTAATTGATTTTTTGGTAATGAGTTTTATAACCAATATAGGATACTTTAATGGAGTCAACTTTTATATTGGCTTTCACTTTAAAGTTTCCTTCAAAATCGCTGGTTGTTCCTATTCTTGAACCTTTAAACGTAATGGTAACAAATGGTAATGGCTCCCTGTTTCTTTTATCAATTATTTTACCCTGTACAACTGTTACAGGCTCTTCGTTGGTTTGAGCCTGTACATATATATTGAAAATAAGTAATAAAAAAACGACTAATTGTTTCTTAAACATCTTTTAAGGTAGGAGTAGGTAGTAAATAGTTTGGATTGTTTATCGTTTAATTAATGATATTTTCATCCTTATATCGTTAAACGGGCGATTGGTTTGTGGATTAGTATAAACTATTGCTATCTTGTCTAACACATCAAAACCAGAAATCATCTGCCCGAAAACGGTATAATCCATATCTAAAAAAGGGGTACCTCCCACTGTTGTATAAGCTATTAAATGGTCGTTGGTGTATATAAACTCCTGTTTTTTATAAATAGCATTTATCTTTGGTTCCAGTTTCATTATTTCTGATTGTAAGGCATCGCGTCCTTGTGTTTGCTGAACTAAAGTTAACTGGTTACGTAAATTGGTATCGTTTTCTAACAGGTATGTTAAAGCCATTTGTTTTCGTGTCAGATTTTTTTGGTTCATTATCTGCTCTAACTCTGCTTTGGTTGTTTTTTTCCCCTGTACAATATAAAACTGGCTACCGCTTGATTCTTTGTTGGGGTTTACATTATCGCCTAAACGCGCTGCAGCCAATGCACCTTTTTGGTGTATAATATTGGGATGTATTTCAGCCGGTATGGTATAACCAGGACCTCCATTACCTAACATTTGTAATGAGTCGGCATGGCGCGATTCTGGGTCGCCACCTTGTATCATAAAATCTCTGATAATTCTATGAAACAGTAAACTGTCGTAATATTTTTCACGAATTAATTTTTTGAAGTTGTCTCTGTGTTTAGGAGTCTCATCGTATAAGGTAAATACCATATTACCGTATGCGGTAGTAATTAATACATACTCTTTTAAAGGAGTTTTTTTAGGCTTAACCTTACTTTTTTTACTTGCCGGCTTTTGTGCAAAAACACTTACACTTATTAAAATAGCGAAAGCTATTAATATACTTTTCTTCATTCTTGTTTAGTCTGTTATTAAATCGTTTTCTTCAAAATAACGCACCACTAAGCGTCTTAAATAATTTTCCTGCGATAATAAATCTTTATACTCAGGCTGTTTCACTAGTTTATAATGTGGCCACCCATCTTTATCAACACTTTCCAATTCAAAATAACCTTCATAACTAAGCAGCTTACAAGTAGCTATATGGAACAAATCCATTTTCTCCTGTTTTGAAAACTCCCTGTTATCACCCAACTCTCTTATCCCTATTAAAAACAAAATCCCATTCATATCTGGTTTTTTGCCGAACTGTTTTTTTAATGCAAATACTATTTTGTACCACAGCAACTTCTCTTTCTCATCTAATACTTCTTGCGCCATAAGTCGCAAATATGCTCATTTTTTCAAAAAGGGCTGTGTAATTTTTTTAATTAACTGTACAATTATTTAAATGGTTTTTACGCTATGGCAACTATTGTTCCTAAAAATTATTTCCCGTTTTAAAACTACTCTCTTAGACAATTAATTTCAACAAAACCCCTATTTTAAATAAATAGTTGCATTTTTGCTGTCGCATGGAAATAAAATCGGCTGAGTTTAAAATTGCAGCATCTAATTTAAGTGGTTGTCCCAAAGGTGGTTTACCCGAATTTGCCTTTATTGGCAGAAGTAACGTGGGCAAGTCTTCATTAATTAATATGTTGGTGGAGAAAAAGGACATGGCCCGTACATCAGGAACACCGGGAAAAACGGTCAGTATTAACTTTTTCCTGATTAATGGTAAATGGCATTTGGTTGATTTGCCCGGTTATGGATACGCCAAAAGGAGTAAAACACTTAGGTCGCAATGGGAAAATGTTTTAATTGAATATTTAAAAGGTCGCGAAAACTTACAATGTGTTTTGGTATTAATTGACAGTCGTGTACCTCCACAAACCAGCGATATTTCTTTTATTAACATGCTGGGCGAAATGGCTGTGCCTTTTGTAATTGTTTTTACCAAGCTTGATAAACTGAAACCTCAGGAGGCGGAAGAAAACATAGCTAAATTTAAGGAAACGCTACTATTAGACTGGGCATCGTTGCCTGAATGTTTCGAAACTTCGTCATTAACCAAGCTGGGAAGAAAAGAATTATTGAAATTTATAAGCAATGTAATCAATCCTAAAAACTAGTTATCTGGCATTTATGAATACGGAAGCTTCATTTGGATTGATTGGAGGACATTTGAAAAACACGTTCTCTAAAGATTACTTCAATCATAAATTTGCCTTGTATAAACAGCCTTTTTACTACGAGAACTTTCAATTGGATAGCATTGATGAATTTAGTACTCTTATCAAAAACAATAAAAACTTAAGAGGCTTAAATGTAACCATCCCTTTTAAAGAAAGTGTTATCCCCTGCTTACATAACCTTGATAGCAGTGCTGCTGCAGTTGGTGCTGTTAATTGTATAAAAATATCTAAACTCAATAACGAAACTCAGTTAATTGGTTACAATACTGATGTTTTTGGATTTCAGCAATCGTTACAAAACTTTATTCCCTTAAACCAACCCGTTAAAGCCTTAATAATTGGTACTGGAGGAGCCGCTAAGGCTGTGGCTTATGTGTGTTCTCTTTTAAAAATAGATTTTTTACTGGTTACACATAGCAGGGGAAAAGTAAATAAAAGTACTATTCACGTTGACGAACTCAACGAAACATTAATACAAGCGCATAAACTTATAGTTAATTGTACGCCATTGGGTATGTTTCCACAGGTAGATGATTTCCCTAAAATTCCTTACGAGGCTATTTCAAACGGACATTACTGTTTTGATTTAATTTATTTACCTGAACAAACTTTATTTCTACAAAAGGCTTTAGCATCCGGGGCGTCCATAAAAAACGGGCTTGAAATGTTGCAGGAACAAGCTAACAAGGCTTACGAAATTTTTATGGCTTAAGCTCTGGCGGGTTTATTATGCTCCCTCCTTTTCTGCCAGTTTCCAGCTAAACAGCAAGGCTAATTCTTTGGCTTTACTTTTTGCTTTTTCGGCTATCTCGCCCTGGAAATGTTCGTCTATTACATCACAAAATATTTGAACCCAAATATCAAAATGTACTTTTTTAATTTGCCTGTTCACATGTGCATCATAAATATTACCCTTAAAACCGGGCTTATCAAGCAAAATAAAATACCAGAAAACTCTTATTCTGGGCACATGATACTCCCAGTTTGTCTCTTTAAAAAAGGGGCCCAATATTTCATGTACGCTTACTTTGGCGTAAAATTTTTCTATTAAAATATCTATTTGTACTTCGGTATTTAAATCCATAAAGGTGTAAAAAAAGCTGCCTGAAAAATTCAAGCAGCTTTTAAAATTTTTGCAATGGTAATTATAATTTAGGAATTGGCACTAATTGCTGAATATTAACCGCTAAATTAAAATTGAAAGTACTAAACTGATCTTTACTATATGATAAGTTATACTCTGCACCTAAGGCTATAGGACCAAACTTAGTTCTGAAGCCGAACGCACTTCTCATGGCGCTTAAAGTACTCGATAATTTTACCGGATCTGTAACATTCTCTGTATAATTTTCAATGGTTGCACCGTTCTGACGAACCGATTGAACAGGATAAATACCTAACATAGCCATTTCTGAATTGGCATTGTTAAAAACAATGCTTGCATAAGGAGTAAAAAACAATAGTTTTTTAGAAATGATAGCTCCTACCTGCCAGCCACTGGTGGTAATTCTTATTTTTTGCGAGTTCTTATATTCACTCTCGCTTAATGAACCTGAAGAACCATCTGATTTCAGGTAATTATCGCCAAATTTATATTCTAATACATTATTGGTGTAGGTAAATATTCCCGATATGTCTATTGGTAATTTATCAACTCCCCAAATCCATTGACTAAGACTATGTTTAACTCCAAAACCGTAACCTGACGAAGAGTAATCGCCTGCCTGGATTGGTAAAAATCTAACCATTATTTCTGTTTCTTTTACTATGCCAACACTTAACTGAACAAATGGGGAAGCCCCTAAAGAAATGGGTGTATTTAACCCTTCAATACCTTTGATAGTATCTATATTAATTGTTTGGCCAGGTAAAAGCGGATGATTTGTTTTTACAATCAGGTCAACACTTTTTCCATTACCCACTATGGTTGGAATTTTGGTATCGTAGTTACCATTGACCGGCTCTATGACCAAACCTTTATTATAATCTCTGTTGGCGTTAACAGAAGCCAGTGTAAAACTTTCAGCATCGCTGTTGGTAATAGAAAATCCTACTCCTGTTCTAATATCAAAACCAAGAGGCCCTAGCGGCTTTGCTGTACTATACCAAGCGTCATTAACGCCACTTGCCAAACCTTTGGTTAATGGATTGAAATAACCTGTTAGCAATTTGGCAGCTTCTTCTTTACCTGAACGAAGCAAACGGGCTGCATCGTTTTGTGCCTGAGAATAATGAGCAGATGTTAATAATGCGGTTAAGCTAAGTGCTTTTAGTATTGTTTTTTTCATACGTATTAAAACTTTTAGCAAACATAAGCCCTAATAATTGTTCTTACAACAATTAAAAACAGACTATACGGTATATACAAAAACATAACATTGTTTGCTGTTTTAAAAATGCCTTAATTTGCTGCTCATTTTTGAAAAATTGTGTCAAAGAATATAATACTTAAAACTCCGGAGCAAATTGAAGGTATACACCAAAGTTCAATACTTGCGGCTAAAACATTAAAGGAGGTAGCACCCTTTGTAAAAGCTGGCGTTACCACTAAATATTTAAATGATATCTGCAACCAATTTATGCGCGACAACCATGCAATCCCTGCTACACTGGGTTATAGAGGTTATCCGGCTGAAACCTGTATTTCTGTGAATGATGTAATCTGCCACGGTATACCGGGACCTTATGTGTTGCGTGATGGTGATATTTTAAATATTGATGTGACCACTATTTTAAATGGGTATTATGGCGATACATCAACCATGTTTACGGTTGGCCAGGTGAGCGAATACGCTCAAAAACTAATTGATGCTACCAAGGAGTGTCTGGCAATAGGTATCAGGCAATGTGTGGTTGGTAACAGGATTGGCTTTATTGGTACTGAAATAGAAAAATATGCCAATTCATTAGGCTACTCGGTTGTATATGAATTTTGCGGACATGGTGTAGGACTTAAATTCCACGAAGAACCTGAGGTGGCCCATAACAAGCCTGACAACTTAGGCCCTGTTATGGAACCGGGAATGACATTTACTATTGAGCCAATGATTAATGCGGGTAAAGCCCGCGCTAAGGTTGACAGAAAAGATAAATGGACCGCACGTACTATTGACGGAAAACTATCAGCCCAATTTGAACACACTATTTGTATTACTAAAACGGAACCTCTTGTAATGACTGATGTTAGCAACGAATGGCCTGTTCCCAATTCAATTTATTAAAACTATTCTTATTGTATGAAATATTATAATCATAAAAAAAACTTTTTAGCCATAGCTGAAGACGAGTTCTACAGCTATAAAAATTCAAAATTTGTTATTCAGTCTGCTCCGTATGAATATACTTCAAGCTATTTGAGTGGTTCTGACAAAGGTCCCGAAGCTATTTTAAATGCGAGTCATTTTGTAGAGTTATATGATGAGGAGTTAAACCAGGAAAGTTATAAGCTGGGTGGTATCTGCACTTTGCACCCCATGGATTTTAAGCGTAAAGTAGATGCTAAAGCAGTTAAGCTCATTGAAACGGAAACAGCTAAATTATTAGAGGATAATAAATTCCCTATTACTTTAGGTGCAGAACATACTATCAGTTTAGGTTGTATAAAAGCCATTAAGGAAAAAACACCTGATGTGCATGTATTACAAATTGATGCCCATAGTGATTTAAGAGCTTCGTATAACGATAATCCTTATTCGCACGCCAGCGTAATGTACCGTGTGCAGGAGCTTGGTGTACCTTTAACACAAATAGGTATCAGGGCGCAATGTATTGAGGAAGCACAGTTAATTCAATCATCAAAACACATACATACCTTTTACGCACACCAAATTCGTAACAATGTCAACTGGGCTGCTGAAGCTTTAAAAACTTTAGGCGATAATGTATACATAAGTATTGATGCAGACGGCTTTGACCCTAGTATAGTACCTGCAGTTGGTACTGCAGAGCCTAATGGTATGCAATGGAACGAAACCATTGAGTTTTTAAAACAGGTAATTGCCACCAAAAATATTGTTGGTTTTGATGTGGTTGAAATAGCGCCTGTAAAAGGAAATATTTTAACAGAATACACCATGGCAAAATTGGTTTATAAACTAATAGGCTATTTAACGCTTAAAACTAAATAGCTTTCTATACTTTTTTCAATGCTATTATCCATATAAAATTATAACCGCAAAAAATGTACGCTTCATTAAGTGATTTATTAAAAGGTATTTTTGGAATTGATATCCCTTTACCGGTTCAGACTTTCGGCTTATTCCTGGGGCTATCATTTGCAGGAGCTTTTATAACTGCCGTTAGCGAACTTAAAAGAAAAGAAGCTCTGGGTTGGATGCCCTCATCTACTATTAAAGCGTGGATTAATAAAAAAGCTACTTCGAGCGAAACTTTTTTTGCAGTTATATCATGGGGTTTAATCGGCTACAAGGCATTTGATGCTTTTTTGCATTACGAGTTGCTTGTAGCCAATCCGCAAACCTTTATTCTTTCGACCAACGGAAGCATTTTTGGCTTAATCTTAGGGGCTGCTTATGGCTATTATACCATTTACGACAGCAATAAAAAGATAGGCGATAAACAAGCCAGTCAGATTGATAAGGTTATGTGGCCCCATAACCACATGTGGAATATATTATTCATTGCTGCTGTTACCGGTATTCTTGGTGCCAAAATATTTCATAACCTGGAAAATATTGATGAGTTAATGGCAGACCCGATTGAGGCTCTGATATCATTTAGCGGGTTAACTTTTTATGGTGGGTTAATAGTAGCAGCAGCCAGCGTTGCTTATTACGCTAAAAGAAATAATATTGATATTAAATACCTGTCGGATTCGATTGCTCCGGGATTAATGCTTGCCTATGGAATTGGCAGAATTGGCTGTCATTTGAGTGGTGATGGTGACTGGGGCGTTATTAACGCTGCTTATGCATTAAACGATGCAGGAGAAATGATTAAAGCAGTACCTGGTTATTTTCAATCAAACGTGATACCTATGTATCAGGATTATTATGCACATGAGTTTAACGGTCTGGCTAATGTAAAGGCTATTTACTTTGAAGGCTTTAGTTTTTTACCTGATTGGTTCTGGGCTTTTAATTACCACAACAATGTAATTAAAGCCGGTGTTGAAATGCCTAACTGCACAGGAACACATTGCTATATGTTGCCCAACCCTGTTTTCCCTACTGCATTATACGAAGCTATTGTTTGTATCGGCTTATTCTTTTTCTTGTGGAGCATCAGAAATCGTTTTGTAAAACCAGGTACTTTTATAAGTTTCTATATGATAGTAAATGGTATTGAAAGATTTTTTATTGAGAAAATAAGAGTAAACACTACTTATGATTTGTTCGGATTCCATCCTACACAAGCTGAAATTATCTCTACCTTAATGGTTGTATGCGGTGGATTGATGTTTTATTATTTTAATAAACAAAAAGGCCAAGTTTCAAATACAGTAAGCCAATCTTAACCACAAAAAAACGACATCATTCAAAAGAACAATGCCGTTTTACTCATAAATCTAAACAATTATAAGCCTCTAAACATTTCGGAAGTAGCCCACGGAATGCGGGAAAGAATTAGTAATAAACCCAAAGAATAATAAATTAAACTGCGGGTATGTTTTACTTTATCTTCATAAGCCTTTTTGCTTTTAATTCTGCCAAACTGAATTAGGAAGGCAGCTATTATATTTGTAACCGGATGTTCTAATACCATTCCTCGCATTACTTTATCTTTCATAAATACGGATGCTCCCTGCGATAAAGCAGCCTGTACATTAGGGCTCACAAACCATAAAATAATACCTAACAACAACATGGTATGCGTTAAAGCAATTAAAATAGTAGCTGCGGTATTATCGTCTTTACCAAAAGGTTTGTCGTTAAACTTACCGTTCAGTGAGCGGAAAATAGCGTATAGGGCTGCCAATAAGAACAACCAGCGCAACCAACTGTGAATTAAAAGTATAGTATGATATGCCATAGATTAACTAATTTATTTATACAAACATAAAGCACCAATTCCTTAAAAATATTTAGTTAATGAACACTTTTATGCACCTTTTTTAGAATTTGTATAGCCATTTTACACCAAAACGCTTTAATTGTGTCAGAAATGTTTGCAGGCTACTGGCACCACATACCTTTTGTAAGAATAATTATACCTCTGTGCATAGGCATTGGTATCAATATGTTTTTTCCAATGCCTTTGTTGGCTAATGGAATTGGGCTTTTTACTTCTGTTGTATTATTACTTGCAGTATGGCATTTATTCAGGCATAAAATGCAGGGTATTTTATTTGGGCTTTGCTTTAATATAAGTTGCTATTTTACGGGTGTTGCTATTCACAACAGCCATAATCATTTAAACTATGCTAACCACTATACTTACCATCCGGCTGAACAATTACTGGTAGAAGTAACAGAACCAGCCCAAATGCGGAAACACAGCATTAAGTGTAAACTAAGGGTAATTAAGGCTTATAATCAAAAAATAAGTACTGATGTTGATGGTTTCTTGCTAGCCTATTTTAAAAAAGACGAGGCAATACTTTCTAAACTGAAATACGGAACACATTTACTCATTCAAAGTGATTATAAGCTAATCAATGAGCCACAGAACCCTTATGAGTTTAACTACAAACGTTATCTGGGCTTTAACCAAATTTACAGGCAGGTATATTTACAAGCCAACGACTTTATAGTGGTTGACAACGAAGGTGGAAACATAATATGGCAAATGGCTTACAGTGCACAGGATTTTTTCAATGTAGCACTTAAGCAATATGTAAATGGCGCTACTGAAATTGCTATTTTAAAAGCACTTTTATATGGTTATGATGATGATATTGACCCTGACCTGGTGCGTGCTTATTCTAACACAGGAACTTTGCATGTATTGGCGGTGAGTGGTATGCATGTAGGATTAATATTCTGGCTCATCAACCTGGTATTGCGCTATTTTGACAAGCGTCATTATCAGCGTATGCTCAAAGCTATTATTTCCATCGCTTGTATCTGGGCCTATTCTGTTCTTTGTGGCTTATCACCATCTATTTTAAGGGCCAGCGTTATGTTCAGCTTTGTAGCAATAGGCAGTGCTTTTAAGAACAAGCCAAACATATACAATACACTGGCAGCATCTGCCTTTACACTTTTGTTGTTTGACAGCAACATGTTGGCTAATGTTGGTTTTCAATTGAGTTTTTTAGCAGTATTTGGCATAGTAAGTTTACAAAAATATTTTAAGCAATGGTTTAGTTTTAACACCTGGATCATGAATGAGATTTGGAATATTATTTCAGTATCAATTGCAGCGCAATTGGCTACCTTTCCATTGGGTTTACTATACTTTCACCAGTTCCCTGTTTATTTCATGGCGAGTAACTTATTAATTATTCCGCTCACTACTGTTATTATTTTTGTAGCCATCGGTATGATTGTACTAGCCGGCTTAACACAAATTATTCCGGTTTTAAGTACAGCAACACTGGCACTTGGTTACATAGTAAAGTACCTGATTATAGCAACCAATTATATTGTAGTTTGGCTGGAAAAGCTTCCATTCTCTTTTATAGCGGGAATACATATTAATGAAATTGAAACAATACTGATTTTTATACTGGTAGCTTATACATGTAATTATTTTATCAGCAGAAAACAGTACTTGTTTAAGTATGCATTGGTATGCCTGTTATTATTAGCTATTACACATACTGTTGAGCAAATAAAAATAAACAGGCAACAGTTTATTTGTTTGTACAATATCAATAAAACATTTGCCATGCAAATTTTTCAAGGCAATAAAAGTACCTTAATTGCAGATACTTCTTTGTTAAATGACAAGGATAAATTCCATTTTCACATACAACAACATATCTGGGCTTGTGGCATTGAAAATGTTGACACTATTGCATACACACAACCATTGCAATTACAGGTACAAAACAAAAACATTGGAATTGATGCAGGCATTCATGAAAACACCATTAACATTATAACGCAAAAGCAAGCGATAGATACAACACAACTATTGCCACCAAACGAGTTGGTTTTGCTCAGCTCTAAATTGAACAGCAGGCAAATGAAAAAATTATTGGAAGTATTAAATACCAAAAATTTAAGTGTAAAAAATGTTTGCGAAAATGGTGCTATTACCATTAATCTTGAACCATAAATAATAACCCTATGGATAATTTGGTTTTATACCATGTAAAGGAACGTGTTGGATACATAACCTTAAACAGACCGGAAAAAAGAAATGCTTTAAGTTTTGAGTTTGTGCAAAACATAAAACAAGTGTTTAAAGAAGCTGAAGATGACACTAATTGCAAAGTAATAGTAATAAAAGCCAATGGCGAAGCTTTTTGCAGCGGTGCTGATTTAAGCAGTCTGCAAAAAATGCAAAACAATACTTTTGACGAAAACTTAGCAGACAGTAAAAATCTAATGGAGTTGTTTGCTTTGATTTACCAATCAAAAAAAGTAGTAATAGCACAGGTTGAGGGTGCAGCATTAGCCGGAGGTTGCGGACTGGCAACCATTTGCGATTTTTGTTTTGCTACTACTGATAGTAAGTTTGCTTATACCGAAGTTAAAATTGGTTTTGTACCTGCTATCGTAATGGTATTTTTAATCAGGAAAGTAGGTGAACAAATAGCTAAAAAAATATTGCTTACGGCTGAAATTATAGACTCAGAACAAGCCAAAGCATACCAACTGATAAATGAAGTGATCAATTACGATTTAATAGAAGAGCATGTATTTAACTTTGCGCAAAAGTTATGCAAACAGGCATCGGGTGAAAGTTTGGCACTTACCAAACAAATGATAGACGAGGTACAAAATAAAACCTTGACTGATGCCTTAAATTATGCAGCAGCTATGAATGCGCAAGCACGTCAAACGGACGATTGTAAACGTGGTATCAATGCATTCCTGAATAAAGAAAAATTAAGCTGGTAAAATTTAGAGAAATCACATACAATGTCTCTGCTAACATACAACCAGAATTAATTTTAAAAGTTTCTACCTGAAAGTGTAACATTTTTATAAGTCTTGTATCTAAAGGTCAAATCAAAATATTTAACCATTTAACATGACAAAAATGAAAAAGTACGCTATCTTAATTATCGCCTTATTATTTGCCGCTTTGTGCCTGAATGTATTCGGACAAGCAAAGCCATTGCCTTTTGAAGTAAAAAAATCAGGACAGGGAAAACAATCTATTATTTTTATTCCTGGCTTTGCCAGCTCAGGTCAGGTCTGGGATGAAACAAAAGTGGCATTTGAAAAAAACTATACTTGTTATACACTTACCATGGCAGGTTTCGCAGGCGTTAAACCCCAAGCAGACCAAACAACATTTAAAGCCTGGGAAATATCCATAGCGAATTATATAAGGGACAACAAAATTGAAAAGCCAATTATTATAGGCCATAGCATGGGTGGAGGTTTAGCTTTAGCCATTGCGGCTGACTACCCTCAGCTTATCCAAAAAATTGTAGTGGTTGACGCCTTGCCTTGCTTATCTGCTTTGATGAATCCTTCGTTTAAAGCCAAGAGCAACAACGATTGTTCAGAGACAGTTAAACAAATAACAAGTATGAATGATGAGCAGTTTAAGCAAATGCAAAAGATGACTATTCCGCGACTTTTGGCCGATACGATGAAACAGGATTTGGTAGTTAGCTGGAGTGTGCAATCTGACAGGAAAACATTTGCTGAAATGTTTTGCGATTTTTCGAATACTGACTTAAGGGAACCCATTAAAAATATAAAATGCCCATCATTAATTTTACTGGAAGCTAATTTTAAAGGTATTCACACCAGTATTGAGGAACAATACAGTAACTTAAAAACTGCTCAGTTACAATATGCCGACAAAGGTTTACATTTTATTATGTATGACGATAAAGAATGGTATTTTACGCAATTAAATAACTTTTTGTGCTCCGCGCGTCAGCGTCAAATCCAAACGC
>CAYTWI010000011.1:24903-56735 GCA_964442045.1 uncultured Bifidobacterium sp. | reverse complement strand
GTTGGTTGTTCCTCAAAACATACTAAATGTTAGTGCTGCTAACAACGTAGTATTTGATGGTGTTAACCCTGCTACACGCATTATTACTTCTTCAACTGCATCAGGTGCTACTTTATTATTGAACAAATGCAGATACGTAACTTTCCGTAACTTTACTATAGCCAATACTGTTTCGGGTGCCGGAACTGCAGTTGCTATTGTGAGTACTACTACAGGTTATGAAGGTACAGGTTGCCAATTAATTGGTAACATTATTAATTTACCAAACGTTGGTACTAACACAAGTTATGCAATCAGCATTACAGGTACTGCTAATGGTCATGGACAAGCTACATTCTCTGCTGATTCAATTATAATTGATAGCAATACCATCAATGGTGGTTACTATGGTATCAGTGCATACAACTGCTGTACTGCATCATCATTATATGTACGTGGTATGAAAATAAGAGGTAATACCATTAACAATGTTTACTACATGGGTATGTATTTATATTATATATACAATGCTATTGATGTATTAAACAATACTGTAACAATGCTTTCTACTTCTACTACAAGTTATGGTATTTATTATTACTATAACCAAAACAGTAGTTCTATCCCAACTCAGATTATAGGTAATAAAGTTTACAATGGTTACTACTATGGTATGTATGTTTACTATCCGGTTGCCAGTGCAAGTACTACTTTAAAAATGTATAACAATTTAGTAACCAATTTAACAACCGCTGCTACTTCTGCTTATCCGGTTTACGTTTATATGGGAACAGGTATAACTGAAATTTACCATAATACATTTATCCAAAATGCAACTGCTTCAAGTAATACATACTCTGCTTTGTATTATTCAGGTACTACTTCTAACGTAAACATTAAAAACAATGTTTTAGCCAATAGAAATGCTTCAGGTGCCGGTTTAGGTTTATATTGTGGTGTTAATCCTTCAGGAAATAACATTAACTATAATATTTACCATAATGCTGCTAATGCTAATTTATTATACAGAGGCTCTCTTTATAATACTACTAGCTATAGAACAGCTACAGCCGGTGGTGATACTTCATACTTTTCAACTTCAAATCCATTCGTAAGTTCATCTAACTTTAATTTGGTTAATGGTTGTATAGGAAAAGGTGTTAACATGCCTAATATTCCGCTTGACCTTGCAGGTAATACCAGAAATACTTTACCTGATCCGGGTGCCTATGAATTTACTGGTGGTACTGCAAACGATTTAGCTCTTGATGCTTTATTAACTCCGGTTGCTCCTGTAACATTAGGTAGCCAGGATTTAGTATTCAGAGTGCGTAACGTAGGTAATGCAACTGTTTATAACTTTAATGCTTCTTACACATTAAATGGTGCTACTCCTGTTACTCAATTATGGTCAGGTACTTTAAATACTTGCGATACGGTATCGGTTTCATTTACAGGTTCAAATCAAATTACTTTAGGTTCTACAAATGCTATCAAAGTATTTACCGATTCTCCTAACTCATCAACAGATCCAAACAGATCAAATGATACTATTTCGGTAACTTATTTAGCTCCGTTAAGTGGTAACTTTACCATTAACCCTGCTTTACCTGCAAGTGCCACCAACTTCAGGTCGTTTGGTGCTGCTGATACAGCTTTACAAGCAGGTATAGTTGGCCCGGTTTATATTACAGTGGCTCCTGGTACATACACAGGTCAAATCAATATCAGAGGCGGTGTTGTTGGTGCTTCAGCTACAAACAATATTGTTTTTGATGGTGTAAGTGCTGCTTCTTGTATCCTTACTTCTTCAACTTCTGGAGGTGCTACTGTATTATTGAACAAATGTAAATATGTTACTTTCCGTAACTTTACCATCAACAATACGATTACTGGTGCTGGTACAGCTATAGCTATTGTAAGTACTACTACTGGTTATGAAGGTACTGGTTGTGCTATTATAAACAATATTGTTAACTTACCAAATGTGGGTAGCAATACAAGTTATGCTATTAATATTACTGGTACTGCTAATGGACACGGACAAGCTACATTCTCAGCTGACTCGGTATTAATTGATAGCAATACCATTAATGGTGGTTACTACGGTATCAATGCATACAACTGCTGTACTGCTTCTCCATTATATGTACGTGGATTGAAAATTAGAGGTAATACCATTAATAATGCTTATTACATGGGTATGTACATCTATTATAACTACAATGCTATTGATGTATTGAATAATACAGTAACTATGTCAACAGTTTCTACATCAGGTTACGGTATTTATTTCTACTATAACCAAAACAGCGGAACAACTCCAACTCAAATTATTGGAAATAAAATTTACAATGGTTTCACTGCTGGTTTATATGTTTACTATCCTATTAGTGGTTCAGGTACTTTGCGTATGTACAATAACGTAGTACGTAACTCTCGTTCTACAACTGGTTATGCTGCATATTTATACATGGGTACAGGAACAACAGAAGTATTTAACAATACATTTGTACAAGATGCTGCTACTACTGCAGCTACTTACGCAGCTTTATATTATTCAGGTACTACTTCTAACGTAAATATCAAAAATAATATTTTAGCTAACAGAAATGCTTCAGGTTCAGGTTTAGCATTGTATTGCAACGTAAATCCAACAGGAAATACAATTAACTACAATACCTACATGAATGCGGCTAATACTAATTTATTATACAGAGGTACTACTTATTCTGCTGCTAATTACAATACTACTACAGCAGGTGGTGACTCATCATTCTACAAAACTACTTCACCATTTGTAAGTACTACTAATTTAGCTCTAACCAATGGTTGTGGTGGAAAAGGTGTTACCAATCCTAACATTACTACTGACGTTGACGGAATAGTAAGAAATTCTCCTCCAGATATAGGAGCTTATGAATTTGCCGGTGGTTCTTCTAACGATATTGCAGTTGATGCAATATTAAACCCTGTTTTCCCGGTAGCTTCAGGTTCAACTTATGTTACAGCAAGAGTTAGAAACGTAGGTGTTAACCCTGTTTATTCATTTGATTTATCATACTCAGTAAATGGTGGAGCTCCTGTTTCAACAACCTGGTCTGGTACCTTAAATGCTTGCGATACATCAAGTGTAAGTATTCCTACTCCGTTTACCGTTGTTGGTAATGTTCAATATACTTTAAAAGTATTTACTGCTAACCCTAACTCAACTACTGACCCTAACAGAGGAAATGATACCATGACTTCTTCAGTAGCTACACCATTAAATGGAACATACACCATTGGTGCTACTGCTTCTGATTACACTTCATTCACTGCTGCTAATGCTGCATTACAATTACGTGGTGTTGATGGTCCGGTTATTTTCAATGTTAAATCAGGAACTTATAATGAGTCTGTTAACTTAGTAGCTGCTCCGGGTCTTTCTGCTACCAATACAGTTACATTTACTTCATTAGATAACAATGCTGACTCGGTAAAATTAACATGGAACTCAACTAGTGGTAATAATTATGTATTGAGTTTCACTGGTAACTACTACAAAGTAAACAAAATCAGTATTATTCAAGCAGGTACTACTGTCACTGCTTATGGTGTAAACGTAAATGGTTTCGCTTCTTACGATACATTAAGTAACTGTAAAGTTAGAGTACCATATTACTATTTATATTTCTATACAACTGCTGCTTTATATGCAAATAACGTAAGTGGTACAGGTATGGCTTATGTAAATAACTCATTTGCTGGTTCTTATTATGGTGTTTACTACTATGGTGTAAATACAGCACGTCCTAGCAGAACTTATTTTGCTGGTAATACTTTTGATAGTTCATACTATTCACCATTCTATTACTTGTATTATACCAATTATACCAAGTTTGATAACAATACATTTAACTTATCAAGCCCTACAGCTACTACTACAGGTTATACATACTGGTATTACAATGACTCAGCATTTACCTTTACCAATAACAGAGCAAACTTTGCTTCGGGTATAACTACCTACTGGTATAACTACTACCGTGCCAATACAACTGCTGCAAGAGGTTTAGTAGCTAACAACAGTATGGCAAGTGCTGGTACTTTTTATTACTATTGGGGTAATACAACTACTTCAAATATTGATTTCTACCAAAATAGTTATAATATGGGCGGTGGATATTTCTATATGTCTAATACAGGTTTAACTGATGTTAGATTAAGAAATAACATCTTCTCTGGATCAGGTTCATACAGTTTATATTGGACTACTTTACCAAATATTGCAACTTCAAGTTCTAATTATAACTTAATTACATCTACTGGTAGTTCTACTCCAATTTATGCAGGAACAGCTTATACTTTAGATGGTTTCAGAGCTGCTGCTGCCGGTTTTGAGCGTAACTCAATCAGCTACCGTGCTCCGTTTACTTCAACTACTAATTTAGTTCCTAATGCAGCAGATACTGCAGTATGGGCAATTAATGGACGTGGTATTCATTTAGCGGAGGTTACTACTGATAAAAACAATGCAATTCGTCCTGCAACTATTGTTGATGGTGCTCCTGATTTAGGTGCATTTGAAGTAACTCCAACTGCTGTACCTCCTAGAGCTGTTGCAACTCCTGCAACTCCTGCTGCCGGTACTACTCAGTTATTTACTTTTGGTAATGATACAGTAGCTTCAATCACATGGGATGCATTCACAACTCCTCCAACTTCTATTGCTGTTCGTCAGTATAGCGGAAAACAACCTGTTAACACAGGTGCTGGTACTCCGGGTTTAATGTATTTCTACACTGATATTTCAGTACCTACAGGTACCTACCTATACAATGTAAATGTATACTACAAAAACAGCTGGTTCGGAACTATGTTCAGTAACAATGCATTCTTTGCTAAAACTGATTTAAAATTAGCTAAGAAAAATGCTGCTAGCTCATGGGCTGTTGGTTTAGACTATGCGAGTGTTGTTGATACTACAAGATGTATCTTATCAGGAACAGGTTACACTGATTTCTCTCAATTTACAGGTTTTGATAACTCGAATCCATTACCGGTTAAAATTACTCAATTTAACGGTAGCTTAAATGCTAACGATGCTAAATTGAAATGGATAACTGCAAGTGAAATAAATGCTAATCAATTCGTTGTTGAGCGTTCATTAGATGGTTCTAAATTTGTTGAGGCTGGTAAAGTAAAAGCTGCAGGTAATTCAACCAGTTTAGTTTCTTACGATTTTGTTGACAGAGGTGCTGCTTTATTAGCAAAACAAGCTGCTTCAATATTCTACAGATTAAGAACTGTTGACAATGATGGTAGCTACGAGTATTCAAAAACAATTGAATTAAGAGCTGACGGTTCAATAAACGAAGAAGTAGTTGTTGCTCCAAATCCATTTACCAATAACTTAAGCATAAACATTAACGCTGTTAACAGCGGAGCTGGTAAAGCTGAGTTAATGGACTTAAATGGTAAAGTTTTAGGAACTCAAGACTTAAACGTTGAAAAAGGAACTAATGCTATCACTGTTCAAAATGCTGAGCAATTGAAACAAGGTATCTACTTATTACGTGTTATCACTAATAACGGAACCCAGGTGTTCAGAATTGTTAAAAACTAATTTTTAGTTTTAAATAAAAGAGAAGCTGCCCCTTTCGGGGCAGCTTTTTTTATGCGCATAATATGGGTGCTTGGGCAGCTGTAAAGAGGGCAAAAAAGCATTACCCATGCAAATAGTTTGATAATACATCATAATTACATACTTTCGCCAAGCTTTCAACCATAATGGAAACTCTTATACTAAATGCCACTGTTTGCTTCCCTGCAAGCCCTTTTAATAGCAAAGTTTGCGATATTTTAATAGTTGATAACCAGATTGAAACTATTGCACTGAGCAGTAAAAAAGTATTTGATAAAACAGCAAAAAAACAACGGGTATTTGATGCCCAAAAAGCCATTATAGCTCCTTCTTTTGTTGATTTACGTTCGCACGGAACCGACCCCGGTAACGAGCATAAGGAAACGCTGGAAACTTTAGCTAAAACAGCTATGGCAGGTGGTTTTACCACCGTTTGCGTATTGCCAGATAGTGAGCCCACCACCACCAATAAGGCACAGGTGGAATATATTGTTAACCAGTCGAATAAATTACCTGTTGAGGTATTGCCATACGGTACTTTAAGCCATAAAATGCAGGGAGAGCAGTTAAGCGAAATGTACGATATGCATTTGGCCGGAGCGGTTGGTTTCACCGATGCCAACCATGCCATTAAAGAAAGCGGCTTAATGATGCGTGCCTTGCAATACAGCCAGATATTTGGCGCTAAATTATTTATACATGCCGAAGATTTAAGCCTGAGTGCCGCAGGCAGAATGCACGAAGGTAAAACAAGTGTAATGCTTGGTTTAAAAGGTATTCCGGCTATAGCCGAAGAAATGGCCGTAAAGCGCGATATTGAACTGGCAAAATATAGCAATGCCCCGGTTCACTTTTCACACATATCAAGCAAAGGTTCGGTTGATATTATAAAAAGAGCCAAAGCAAAAGGTATACCGGTAACCTGCGATGTAGCAGTAGCCAACCTGTGTTATATTGATGAAGATTTAATACAGTACAATGCTAACCTGAAACTGAACCCGCCTCTGCGTGGCCGCGATGACAGGAAAGCATTATGGAACGGTTTAATAGATGGAACCATTGATGCCATTGTTACCGACCATTTACCTCAGAATTTAGAACTTAAAGAAGTGGAATTTGAGTACGCAAGCGAAGGAATGATAATGCTGCAAACAGCATTGCCGTTATTATTGGCCAACGCTCCTAAAACGTTAGACTTAGCTATACTCATTGAAAAATTAAGTATTAACCCACGAAAAATTATGAATAAAGCAGTACCGGCTTTTGAAAAAGGTGCACAGGCAGAGTTTGTTATTTTCAATACACAAACTACCTGGTTATTTAATAACACAAGCAACCAATCCAAATCAAAAAACTCATTTGTATACAACCAGGAGTTAACCGGAAAAGTATTGGCTGTTTTCAATAAACAAAAATTAACTATCCTATAAATTTATTATGATCATAGAACATCAGTCAAAATTAGTTTTAAGCGCTTTAGAATCATTACTGTCAACTTATGCGGCAGGTAAAGAATTAAAAAGTATCTATAATGAATGTAAGGACATTTTTTTATCGAGCGATGATTTTTCTAGTAAATTAAAAAGCCTGGATGCATTGGTAGGCAAAGCGGGTTATACAGAGCTGGAAGATGTAATATTTGATTTGGTACTGGTACATTTCCTGTCGGCTATTGAGCATGACGAAGAATATTTTGACAGTGACGAATGGCTTGACATTGAAGAGCAAACAGTAAACAGAGGAACAGAATTATTGAATGTATTCTTATACATCAATGAAGCAACTGATACCGATGCAGAAATATCGCTGGACGATTTTTTAAACGAGTTCCTGTTAACCGATATGGATGAGTTTCAGGACGAGTTTAAAATTTACGAACCGCTTATCGAAAATGACTTGGAAGAAGCAGAGGTAGATGACTTAATTGCATTAAAAACAAAACAGGACGATGATTCAGCCATCAAAGAATTTTTAGTTCCGATGGTGATGTTTTTTCAAACCCCGGCCGATACCCGAATGTTAGAACAATACAAATCAAAAATTAATTTGTTTGAGCAAAGTGTATTAGCTTCGCTTTTAGCTTTTAATAACCAAATTTAACATGATACAGGACACAACAAAATCAACCCACTGGCAATTAGTAATAAAGTATGCTATTGCTTATGCACTATCGTTTATAGGTTTTCAATTGTTGTTGTTTATAGCATCTGTTGAGCAGGATAAAATTAAATGGATTGTTTTTACCATCAATATGGCCATATCGTTTGCCGTATTATTCATCAGTTTACGAAGCAGGCGTAACGAGCAGCTGGGCGGATACATTACCTATGGTAAAGCTTTAGCAACAGGCTCGCTTATATTATTGCTGGCCTCCGTAGTAATGGCCGTATGGACATATATATTTTCCGCTTTTATTGATGCAGATGGTATCAAAGCATCCATGGAGTTAGCCAAGCGCCAAATGATAGAGCAGGGGGCAAGCGAAGAGCAAATAGCTATGGGTAAAAAAATGGCCGATGTTTTCAGCTCACCTTCAACATTGGCAGTTACTTCGTTTTTCGGCACTTTTGTTATTGGTTTTATTGTGCTTTTAATTACAGGTATTTTTGTTCAGAAAGTGAACCCTGACGAGGCATACAATCAGCTTGAGCAATAATTAAATTACAGACGATTAATTAATGAAAGAAATAAATATTTCGGTAGTTATACCATTTTTAAATGAAGAAGAATCGTTGCCAGAATTATTGGCCTGGATTGAGCGTGTAATGCTGGCAAACCAATTTAGTTACGAAATTATATTGGTTGACGATGGTAGTACCGATAATAGCTGGGCAGTGGTAGAGCAACATGCACAGATAAATACAAACATAAAAGGAATAAAATTCAGGCGTAACTATGGTAAGTCAGCTGCGCTGAATGTGGCTTTCCATAAAGCCAAAGGTGCCGTAGTAATTACCATGGATGCCGATATGCAGGATAGCCCCGATGAAATACCTGAGCTGTACCGCATGATTGTAGAAGATAACTACGATCTGGTAAGTGGCTGGAAAAAGAAACGTTACGACCCCATATCTAAAACCATTCCTACCAAGCTCTTTAACTGGGCTACCCAACGCATGAGCGGTATTAAGCTGAACGATTTTAACTGCGGCTTAAAATCATACAAGCTGGAAGTGGTAAAAGCCATTGAAGTATACAATGAAATGCACCGTTACATACCCGTACTGGCTAAATGGAACGGTTATAGAAAAATAGGAGAGAAAGTAGTAGAGCACAGAGCCAGAAAATACGGAACAACCAAGTTTGGTTTAGAAAGGTTTATCAATGGTTTTTTAGACTTATTAACCATATTTTTTGTTTCAAAGTTTGGCAAAAAACCCATGCATTTTTTTGGTGTATTAGGAACCCTATCCTTTCTTTTTGGTTTTGGTGTTACCGCCTTCTTAGTATTTCAGAAAATATATTACGCTATTCAAAACTGGCCGTATGGCCGTAATATAACCGATCAACCTTTATTTTATATAGCGCTTGTAGCCGCTATTATTGGCGTACAATTGTTTTTAGCCGGATTTATTGGCGAGCTTATCAGCCGCAATTCATCAGACAGAAACCAATATGGTATAACCAAAACTTTAGGGTATAATGACTAAAAAAAAAGTGTTAATTATGGGTCCGGCCTGGCCTTTAAGAGGAGGTTTGGCCACTTACGATGAACGCTTGTGCCGGGAGTTTTTAAACGAAGGGCACGAATGTGAAATAGCCAGTTTCTCTTTGCAATATCCCGAGGTTTTATTCCCCGGCAAAACACAGTTGAGTGATGATGCACAGCCAACGGATATAACTATATTACCCATTATTAATTCCATCAATCCGTTTAACTGGTTAAGCGTAGGTTATAAGTTAAAAAATAAACAATACGATTTAGTTATTATCAGGTACTGGATGAGCTTTATGGCACCGGCTTTAGGTACCATTGCCCGCATCATTAAATCCAACGGCAAAACCAAAATTATTGCCATAACCGATAATATAATTCCACACGAGCAACAGTTTTTCGATACCGCTTTTACCCAATACTTTATTGATGCATGCGATGGCTTTTTAGCCATGAGCAGAGAGGTTTCAAGCCATGTAGATTTATTTACCAATGGCAAACCCAAAACCTATGTGGCACATCCCATGTACGATATGTTCGGCCCATTGCTTGATAAAGCGGCCGCTAAGCAACAACTGGGGTTAGATGTAAACTGCAATTACTTATTGTTTTTTGGTTTTATCAGAAAATACAAAGGTTTGAGTTTATTGCTGGATAGCTTAAAGGAACTGAAACAAACCTTACCCAATACCAAATTAATAGTAGCAGGCGAGTTTTACGAAAACAGCGAACCCTATTTAAACCAGATAAAAAACTTAGGTCTGGAAGACGATGTGATTTTGCGTACCGATTTTATTCCTAACCCCCAAGTGGGCGTTTATTTTTCAGCTGCTGATATGGTGGTACAAACCTATTTAAACGCTACCCAAAGTGGCGTAACCCAAATAGCCTATTATTATAACAAGCCTATGCTGGTAACCGATGTGGGCGGGCTGGCAGAGCTGGTTCCGCACGAGGTGGTGGGTTATGTGGTACCGCGCGATTCACATACAATAGCCAATGCATTACACCGTTTTTATAGCGAGCATAAAGAAGAGCCATTCAGGGCAAATATTGAAATAGAAAAACAAAAATTTACCTGGAAATATTTAACAGAACAATTGTTATCTCTGTGATTTTTTTGTAGCATTGAATGAATTTATATGCTACAAAAAATAGGGCAAATACTACGTAACCTTCATTCAAAATTTCATAGGGCATACCAGTTTGATTTACGCGCGTTTGCTTTGTTCCGCATAGCTTTAGGTTTTACCATGTTGCTCGACATTTGCATCAGGTTAGCCGATGTAGAAGCCTTTTATACCGCCAACGGTGTTTTACCATTGAGCATTTTAAAACAACATTTTGGTACCTTTTATTATTTACCTATTTATTCCCTGGTAGATAGCCTTTGGTTCGTATCCTTGTGTTTTGGTATACATGCTGTATGCATTATTTTATTTGCCATAGGTTATAAAACCAAAATAGTACAAACACTTTGTTTGTTATTTTACATCAGCTTACACATGCGCAATCCTTACATACTGCAAGGGGGCGATGACCTGTTACGCTGCCTCTTGTTCTTTAGTTTGTTTTTACCCTTAAATGCCGTTTGGGCAGTCAGCAAAACAAAAGTAAAAGCCAGTTATACGTTGGCGGCCATGTTGTTTATGTTTCAGGTAATGCTGGTGTATTTTGTTTCCATTACCATGAAAGGTGAAAACGAATGGTGGTTTGACGGAACAGCCCTGTACTATGCCTTTAACCTCGACTTTATGCAATGGCCTTTGGCTAAATATTTATTAAACTACCCAACACTATTACAATATGCTACCCGCCTGGTATCATTAATAGAATTTATAGTGCCCGTGCTGTTTTTTATTCCATACAAAAATAAAACCATGCGAATGCTGGGTATTATTATTTTAGTATTATTCCAGTTAGCCATTGCCTCTACCTTGTTTGTAGGCTTGTTTTTTATCATCAATTTAGTGGCACTTATACCCTTACTGCCAGGCAGTTTTTTCCAATACTTTGCAATAAAAGATTATTCCTTTCCAAGCATTTATAAAAACTCAAACCGTAAAAACATAACAGTAGCCATACTGGCTGTTTATTTGTTTTTATGGAATATGAATTACATGCCGTTTTTTAAATTTGGCTTATCGTCAAAAATAACTCCTTATGCCTATGCCATAGGTATAAACCAAAACTGGGGCATGTTTGCACCCTGTGTGTTTAAAGAAGATGGCTGGTATATTTACGAAGCCGTAACCAACAAGGGCGATACCATCGATTTAAACAACCATGCTTTGCCCGTTAATTATAACAAGCCTGCTAATGTATTGGCAACCTATAAAAACGACAGGTGGCGTAAGTTCAGCGAGTTTTTAATGTTAAACAGCAGCTATTGGTTAAGGCAGCCAACCGTTCATTATTTAAAGCACGTTTACAAAGAACAACCCATAATAAGTATACGCTTGTTGTATATGTTGGAGTTTACACCCAAGCCCGATGAAAAAGGCATTATTGAAAAAAAGTATTTAGACTAAAAGGACTATTCGTTTTTAAGGAAGGTATCTGAATTGTCAGTTTGAACGAAGCCGACTGGAGTTTGAACGATTCCTACTGCCGCAAGTTCAGCGAAGCCGATTGTAGCTTGAGCGGATTAGTCCGGAGTTTGAGCGGAGCCGAAAACTCGAATTTAACTTGTGGGTTGAACTAAGCCGAAAACTCCCGTTAAATTACGCTCAAACGCTAATCAAACGATGGTATCAATACTACAATTCAAACCTGTTACGTATAGCTGCTTTCAATACCTCCATATTAATATCTTTCAGCTTTTTAAACTTAATGCAATAACCCGTAACGTTGGCCTTGCCCAGTTCTTTTCCATACGTGTCCGCTAAGTAATGCTTATCGTTAATACCCATTATATAAACAGAAATACCACTGGTGTTGCCGCTCAAGCCAACCCGGTAAAACTCTCTGGTAGAGCCATCGGCATATTGCATAGTGTATGCTCCGTAGCCTATATTCGGATTAGAAACTACTTTGCCTTCACTGTTTTTACCATCCAGAAACCATAGTTTACATGCAGGATTTATTTCCATAATCATGTGGTGCAGTGTTTCCATATCGCTGCGTTTAGCTTCCGCCTGGCTGTTCATATACTCGTTGATTTGTGCTTGTATGTTCATATATCCTTTCATGGTATAAAAATTACTGTTTTCAAAATTACTGTCTTCGGCTTCGCTCAGACAGCGGTTCTACATCGCTCGTTGTCTGGGCATAGCCAAAGAAAACGATTCCCTCAGCCGTAGGTTGAGCGTAGCCGAAACCCGGCTGCAAAAAATGTTATAGCAAATTCTCTTTATTCTTTTATTCTCCAAACAAATTCATACCAATCTTGTCTTCCGTTAACCGATAGTTCAAACTCGCTATGTATTTTTAATGTTTGTACCTGGCTAAATGCATATGCCCCTATTTCTTTTAATGCAGGTTCTAATTCATCCCAACAGTTTCCGCCACTGTTCTCTTCCCAATTGTTTTCAATAGAGGTGTTTTTTATTTCAACAAAGTCTCTTAGTTCAAAATCTGCCGGATTATAGTTTCTTGTGCCCGTTGGTTTAAAAAGTGCAGCTTGTTCTAAATCACCTTCAGCTAAGTATTGGTCATAGTATTTCTGACTCCACTCATTAGAAGCTTTTACTTGTTTATCTGAGTTTAACTTGCTCTCCAATCCAATTGAACTTGCGGCTGCATTAGGGTCTGTCCAAATACTTATGGTAAAAATTTCAAAGTCAGGTATCTCTTTTTGAAGCTTGTCAATGGCTTGGTTAACCATTAATTTCATTTCTGTTAAGTATTGTTCCTTATCGAATTTCATTTTTTTTGAATAGATATAACAGGTATCAATCTGTTCCGTTTACAAACAAATATATTCCTTATTTACCAAGCATCAAACGGGTTTGCATTGACCCAAACCCTTTTAACAAATAAGCAATAAGCGGAGCTGTCCGGCTTTTTCTTTGGGTGCCCTATGAATACAGGGAAGCACCGGGCTTTCAGGGTAGTCAACTGCTAAACGCCACAGGTTGCCAATACCTAAGCTCACAGGGTTTGCACCCGGTTTGGCCTGGTAATGTAAATCAAGGAAATGTTCACTTAAAAACAATGCAAAGCCTTCCTCCGTTCCTCCATATTGTTTTTTAAGCGCCTCCCTAATTTCCGGAACCAGCACTTTTTGTTCCGCTTCTGCGTTGGGCAATAGTTCACTCGGCTCGCCATAGTAAGTACATAAAAAAGTATCCGTTGGTACAGGCGAGCGGTCTGCATGAAATGAATATACATCCGTTGGAAAAAACGGGTTGTCCTCATCCCGTTCATAATACTTAATTATATTCAGGCTGGGTAAGGCACCATGCGCTTTTAACAGTTGCAGGTCGTTTAACAGCATTGTTCGGGCAAGCTGTCCCTTTTCACTCAGCTGCATGTCTAAAAGCGTCTCTTCATCCAGTTCTGTTATATTGCCGTTCAGTGTTATCTTATTCACTATCTCCGCAAAATCACCCGCTAGTTCACGTGTCCAGCCAATGGCATTCCTATCCCCCTGAAAAGGCGTAGCCACAAGATATTCAAAGTTAGATACAGTGTGAATGATTGGCGAAATAGGAGAGAGGTTTTGCATAGTGGGTATTTATGAATAAGGGTTTTGCGCTTGGCTATATGTCGTCAAATTCTTCAATTATATTTTGTGCTGTTACAACATTTCCAAAACCTACTATACTTTCAATTATTGAAGACAAGCTTAACTTGTCCTTTGTTTTATATGCCAATAAATACAACAAAGCTTCTGAGGTCAGCAAAACGAAACGTTTTATATCAGTGTTCCATGTGATGTCATTTATAAAACCATCAAAGTTTGGTTTAAAGGAATTACTAACAATAATGAATCCGATTTTCTTGTAACCTTCTCTTTGAAGTTTGGGGCAATAATGATTTATGTACTCTTTGATTGCTCTGTCATCAATCCCAAGACTGTAGCCAGTACTGTATGCTTTAGCATCAACTAAGAATGCCGTATTTTCTTCTCTAAACTTTATAATTGCATCAGGATTTCTTCCTGTACCCTGCCCCAATATTTCTACTTCAAAATCAAGTTGTTTAAAAATCTCCGCAACCAATTTTTCAAATTCACTACCTTTTGCTGCAGCCGATTTATCCATTTGATTTCCAAGTTCTATTAACTTGATTACTTTCGGGATTATGTATTCTGTAATTTCGAAATTTGGCTTAAAAACGGGTTGGACAACAGGTATTGGCTGTGATGCTGTTGCTTCTTCTTTTACTTTAACTGTCTTAGGATAAGCTGTAACGTTTCTAAAATTCCAAAATGAATGTTCCGCGTCCCAATTTGTAATATTCTTTTTTGAATGTGCTGTAAGAATGCTTTTTATTTCCTCGTTTAAGTTGAAGAAGTTATTGTATGCTTCCTTTGGATTGCTCGGTTCTTTCCATAAACCTATATCAGTTAAAGAAACAATTATTGAACTATACATAATGGGCCATTTTTGGTTATTATGTATTTGCCAAAAATAAGAAAGGAAATAGCAAACAGAGCCGGGGTTTGGTGCTTTTCTTTTGTCTTTTGCTTTCGAGAATATGTTGTTGCAAAATTGTTCAAGTAATTCAATTTTGCGTAGTGCATCATTAAGGTCTTTTGGTTCCGAAATAGCTTCTTTTAAAACTTTTGTTAGTTTTTGTAGTTGTTCCTCCGTGTTATTTGTTTTCACTAGCAAATTAAAAAACATTTGACCTTTTATTGAAGTAAAGCCCCATAGGTTATTCTGCTTATTATAGCTGTCTATATCTGTTTTAAATTCGTTTATATCAATTTTGCCTGTTAGAAAATCAGAAATAATGATATTTATAATAAAGATAGCTTTAATTCTTTTTTCATCTATATTATCTAAATCATTGCCTTTGGTGTCTTGCACCTTTTTATTGTCAGCAATGTATTTATCCCAAATTGTTATTATCTGTTTTTGTATGTCAGTTGAAATCATATTTAATTTATTTATACCAAAATCATTTTCTCCACTTCACGCTTTGACGTTTCCAAAATTTCAGCGGCTTCCAAAACATGTTATCTGCTGTGTTGTTATTTATCTTATTTTATTAAGTATTATTTTCCTCTATTTAATCTTCTTGCTGATAGCTTTTTCCATATACTATCTGCAAGTTTTATTTCTTTATCTGTAAATCCATATCCGTCTTTCAGGATTTTCTTGTTGGTAATTTCTAGTATTTCATCAATGCTTTTTTTCTCACGCATCATTTTGTCAATGGTAACAATTAAATAGGCATTTTCGGTTTGATATGGGAGTAATATTTTTCCTGCTTCGCTTGGCATTAGTTCTAAAACACCACCACCATAACTACGACCAACAATTTCAGAAAAAGCCAAAGACAAGGAATTATAAAAACTAGCAATGAAAGCGTTTTTGTCCGTGTCTTTTTTCATAAATACACGGTGCATTGTGTCGGTAGTATATGCGTTTGCTTCGTTTAAGATTAAACGAGGGTAAAGATTGTTTCTACGGATAAATAAAGCATCAGAAAGTTTGATGGAAGGAATCACAAACCAATCATCACGAATGCCTGTTTTGTAGCCCTTGTTTACGCCCATTGATTCGCCCAAACGAATGTAAGAGTTCGCTCCTTTGTGTCCGTTGATTTTCTCTTTGGCAGGAAATACCAATAAATGTGCTTTAGCTTTGGTTTGTCTGTTCAATTTCCAATCCTTTTTCGTAAAAATCACGCTGTTCACTTGAACGCTTCTACCAACCATTGGCTTTGCATATTCTTCAAGATCGTAAGCTTCTACAACTGGTAAAGGAACAGTGAAGTAATCATTTGCACCTGTGGTAATACCGACTTCTACATTGGCGTAATTACTAATTGTCGGAACTTTTCGTTTTTTTGCAATCTGTTCCAAAAAGTCAATCTCTTCTTGCTCTAAAAAGTAATAAGTCCATTTGTTTGACTTAAAATCTATTTTTTTTGTTGGACTTTTTAGGATGTTCACATTCAATTTTTCAAGGTCAGAAGCGTCTCTCAATTCAAGGTGTTCAATTAAGTGTGAATCACTTCCATTTTTCTCACACAGCAACAAAACAACTTCTTGCTGAATGTCAGGAAAAACTAACTTCTCAAAAGAAATGATATTGATTTTATTATAGTAATGAGCCAAAAACTCACGGAGTTGTTGAGCATACGAAACTTGCAATAATTCTGCTGGAATCACAAAACCAATTTTTCCTTTTTCTTTTAGCAACAAACTAGAACCAACTACAAAGGAAACCCAAGCGTTGGTCAGTTTTGAATATTTCAGTTTAGCACGATTAAAAACTTTGATAGCTTCATTTTGCTGTTCTTCCTGAAAATATTGATAACGAATGTAAGGTGGATTGCCAACCACTAAATCAAATTTATGTATGGTTTCATTACAATACAAGTGAAAGTCAGCATTGATTACATTTTTGTTTTTGAGTTTTATTTTATCGGCTTTTTCTGCTTCAACATCATCAAATTCTATAGCTGTAACCGATTTGAATTTATGGTTGTTCTCTTTCAATTGTTCAAGGAAAACGCCATCACCACAACTTGGCTCCAAAATTTCATAATCTGAACTTCCATTGATGCCCCATTTCAAAATGAATGCAGCAATTGGCTCAGGTGTATAAAAACCACCTCTCAATTTCTCGGATGTTGCGTTCTTAATTAGCTTCATACAATTCTTTGATTAATGGGATCAATGAATCTTCACTACCTAAATCGTATAGTTTAGCTAATAGCTTTTCTAAGTTAGCTTTCTCCCTTGTAAATTGTCCTTGTAGTGGAGTTAAAGCCCTTCTGTTACCTACGTTTGCATCTATTTGGTCATAAATGCTGATTAATTCTTTTTGAGTTTCTGTGATTTTGTCGTGAAGTGTTTTTTGCTTGGCATCTAAAAAGTCAATCTGTTTGATTGGAAGATTTTTCAGAACCTTGGTTCCCCTTGCGATGTAACCACCTCTGAAAACTTCACCATACAAAGCACTAAACCACTCCAAATATTTTGAGTTGAGAATAGCTTGAATATAATAAATGGAGTAATCGGAAGTTGTTGGAATTGCCACAACACAATACCCTGCTGTTCCTCCTGATGAAATCAAAGTTCCGTGAACATCAATTGCGTATTTGTCGCCTACGGAAAGAACACCAACAATAATTTTTGAAGGAAGTCCACAACTATCCAAACTTTGATGTCTGCCGTATCTGTGCCATTCATTTTTTGTTTTTGGCTCAGGCTTAATATCTCGTTTCGGATTGTTGAGTATGGCTTTATGCTTTTGCAAATAATCATAAGCCAAAGGGAATTTCTTTTGAATTGTTGCTAAAGGAATTACATCAACGCCTGTTTTGGTTGGTTCGTAAGGATAAATTACCCTTGCATTCGGTTTGAATGTTCGGTAAGTGTATAAATTATCTTCACCTGATGAAGTTTGAAAATAGGGTTTGGTTATTTCCTTTTCAATTTTGTAGTCAACTCCTTTTTTTATGAAATAGAAATACTTCTTATCCTCTTTATTTGGTGTGAAAATGTAAACATCATTTGCACTGGTCTGAATGCCATTGAAAATATTGTCATTTCCAACCAAGTCGCTAAGTTTGATACTTTGAGCAACTATTTTGTTATAAGCATTTGTCAATTCGGGTGGAACTAAAACCCAAACTTCACTATCCAATTCATCTGTTTTCTTTAAACCGTATTTTGCAGCCTCTGGCTCTCTTACTTTCCAACTTTTTAGGCTTCTTACTTCAGCATATTGAAAAGTCTTTTGAGGTTTCTTATTCAGAATTAGCAAACAAGTGTAAGTTGTTTTGTCCGCAAAAACCTGATTTGCTCCAAATGAAACGATAGAGTGTAAATATTCTTTGTCTGCAAGCAATTCACGAAGTTTTTTACCTGCACCAACTTTGGTAAACTTACTTGGAACTATATAGCCTAAGATTCCATCATCTGCTAACAAATTGATTCCTTGCTCAAGGAAAAGGAAATACTTATCAAACTGCTTGTAAGCAGAATCGTAATTGGTTTTGTAAAGTGTCAATTCAAGGGGAGTAATATTTTTCATATCCTCCGATTTCATATAAGGTGGATTTCCAACAATCACATCAAAACGAAGTGTTGAAAAATCAAACGGATTGATAATTACCTGGTCTCTCTTATTCGTTACTTTCTCAGGATTCAATAAGCTGTTTCCAAAGAAAATATTTTGTGAGAGGTCAGGAAGAACAGGTTTTGTTTTGTTGGTTGAATTTACATCTTCATCCTCAAGTAACTTAAGAAGCAAACCAAATTTGGCTGCTTCAACAGCATTATAATCTTTATCAACTCCGTAAATACAATTCAATAAAAGTTGATGCTTAATTTCAAAGGGTAGTTTGTAGGTATTGATATTGGTTTGAATGAGTTTTGACTTATCGTTTTTGAGATAGTAGTCAATCAAAATATCATTGAGCAACTGGAAAAGCTCTAATAAAAATGCACCTGAACCACAAGATATATCAGCGAATTTCAGTTTAAGAATTTCTTTATCCGTTTTTCCTTCGCATTTTTTCAAAACGGTATTTCTCAAAATATCGCTAATAATAAATGTTGGTGTAGTGATAATATCACGGTCAACATTCTCAGGCTTTTTTATCAAAACAATCAAACCGTTTTGAACGGCTAATTTTTCCGAAAGGAAGATTTCATAAATACTTCCTAATATATCAGAAGAAAAAACGCTGAATGAGTAAGGACTTTCAGGATAATATAATTGCCTGATAATTGTCCAAAAAACAGAACTGATATTTTCAATAATCTTATCTTTAAGAAGCTGGTCAAATAATCCTGAATTGTATCGTTTGTCTGCTTCTTCAAATTTATTTATAAGTGCTTTGAAGTCGTTTGTATTGGCTAATTTTAAAAGCGTTTGGTAATCCTCCAAATTTCTGTCCTCACATACTCGAAGAAACAAAACCCTATTCAAATAACTTTGAACAATATCATTAAGTTGTTGCTCGTCAATTTTCAGGTCGTGTTTATAAATTTCAGCACCAAGTAATTTTCTCCATTCGTTGATTTGATTTAGAAATAAATTGTCAATCGAGTATTGATTGATTTTGCTTTCAATTTCTTTCCACTCCGTTTCAAACGCTCCTGAATAAACGGATTCCTTTCCTAAAAGCTGTTTGATTTCTTCAAACTTGCTTTCATATTCAGTGTAATGATATTTTTTTACAAGTGCTTTTTGGTATATATCTTCTCTTTCGACTTTAACAGAAGTATCATAAATAATTAAGTATTCAAAGTTTGAAAGAACGGAAATTTTCAACTTGGCTGTAAATCCGTATCGTCTTACTTGTTTTGCTGTGTCATTGTTTGATTCAATGGAAACACAGGGTTTTTTTGCTTCCAAAAAGAACTTTCTTTCAGAAAAAAGCCGGAAAGTGTAATCAGGTTTTTTTGAATGTTCAGAAGCATTGGCTTTCAATGCTTCCTCCAAAATTACTTCTCGTTCGTTGGTTGGTTTACTTGCGTTGTTTTTAATGTCCCAACCAAGCAACTCGAAAAATGGGTCTAAGAAATCACTGCGAAGCAATGTTTCATTATACTTGCTTGTCAAGTAATAAACCCTGTCGGCTGTATATTTTTCTATGAGTTGCTTTATTGTCATTTTCTTTTACTTGCTTTAATATATTTAACTCTTTCCTCTGCCACTTTTAGTGCTTCTATTCCTAAATCTTCGTCTTCAATCTCATACAAAATCTTGTCGCTTAAGAATGAAACCAAAAGTTCGTCTGCACTGTAATCATAGATGCCAGCAAGTTTTAGGACTACTTCTTTTGTAATCCTCCTTTCTCCACGCTCCATTTTGCTTAAAATAGCTACATCAATATCGAGTACCGCAGCAACTTTGCGTAATGAAAGTTCCTTTTCTTCACGAATGTGTCTTAACTTTTCACCTATTGTTTCTGTTGACATAACTAATCTTGACATAATGTGTCAAGATTAGAAAAAGGTTTTTGATTTGCCTCCACTTATTTCTAATTTTTTTCAACACCATGTTGTGGGTCGATTTGTGGGGTTTGCAGAATGACAACATACTTGTTGTCTAAAATTATTTTAAAAAATGTGGGTTAGCAAAAAGCCGCTGTTAAGTTTATATGTCGTCTTATTGTTTTTATCACTTCCCACCCAATTCCTCCGCCAATCCTATCAGTAATCCTTCCGTGCCGCGAATATAACAAAGCTTGTAAGAGTTTTCATACTGCACTATTTCACCCACCAGTTGGGCACCCTGTTTGGTAAGGCGGCTAACCAGTTCGTCTATATCTGCAACGGTAAACATGAGGCGTAAATAACCTAAGGCATTTACCGGAGCCAGGCGGTGGTCAGCTACAGCAGGCGGGTTGATAAATGTAGAAAGCTCAATGCGGCTATGCCCGTCCGGGGTCACCATCATGGCAATTTCCACGCACTGGTCAGCCAACCCTGTTACACGGCCTGCCCATTCTCCTTCTATAAGCATTCTGCCTTCCAGTTGCAAGCCTATCTCCGAAAAAAAAGCAATGGCATTGTCCAGCGACTCTACCACAATGCTCATATTATCCATTCTTAGTAATGTATTGGCTGCCATATTTTTATTTTGTTGTTAAGGGGTATAAAAGCCTGAATGCATTCAAAACCGCCTGGTGCATAGCCGTGGCATGGTTTTCATGCGGTAAATAATCAAAAACAACCTGTACTTGTTTGCTTTTGCTTTCCTTTATTTTATCAGCCAGTAAATTGGCATCTACCTCCATTACCCTCGGTAGCTCAGTAGGCGTGAGCCCTTCCTTGCCTACACCAATATAAATGTTTGTGGCTTGCTTAAAATTTTCCGCCAGTATAGCGGAGCTTTGATTCAGCAGCGAACCATTATCCCACCATAAACTCGGGCTGATAATGATATAAGTATTAAACAGCGTAGGTTTCTTTAACAGCACTTCCGTGGCAAACAGCCCCCCTAAAGATTGGCCTATAAGTGTTTTATGCTTGTTGGTTTTATACCTGGAGGCCATAAAAGGCTGCAATTCATTTTCAATAAATGCCATAAATTTATCCGAATGGCCTGATGTGGCAAAACGTGTTTTTTGTTTTTCAACCGTAG
Source organism: uncultured Bifidobacterium sp. (assembly GCA_964442045.1). Classification (GTDB taxonomy): domain Bacteria; phylum Bacteroidota; class Bacteroidia; order UKL13-3; family UKL13-3; genus JAAFJM01. The sequence continues at coordinate 35,251 of CAYTWI010000011.1, read as the reverse complement.
TGGGAAAGGTAAAATCGCGTTGCCTGTCAACCGAAGCAATACCCACCACAATAGATTTGGGAATTTGCTGAATCCATTCAAAAGTATTGAACTGCACCAGCCCTACAATATGTATAAAATCTTCGTTGGCCGAACCATCCAGTAAATAAATAACCGGGTATTGTACAGTGTCCTGTTCATTATAACCTGCAGGCAGGTAAATATTCAAAATCCTTTTTTCCGACAATTCCTTCGATTGTATTTCTTCAATAACACCCAATACAAAAGGTTTGGTGCTTGCTGCTTTGGGGGCTTTACCCGGCTGTGCAAAAACTGCCGCTGCCCAAAAACATAAAAGTAAAAGTATACCTGTATTTTTCATTTGTTGTTGTTGCTCCATTGCCTGAGCAATACCTTTTACAAATAAATACCTTTTACCCGTTTTTAAAGCATAGGCAAGGGCTAAAATTAGTTTCCCGCAAAGCAGTAAAAAAAACAAATACCCAAACCACCCCCTTAACAGGCAATAATATATTTTTTTATATACCTGCTGGCGCCAAAGCAACACCCCCATACCCTCCGTTTTACCCAAAATACCCTCCAAAATGCCTTCGTTTTAGGTTCGCTTTTCCTTCGTTCTAGGTTCGTTCTGGCTGTACCAAAAATTCGCACCAAAAACAGCCTTTATTTTTCCCAAAAAAGTACAAGAAATACCCGCCAAACCCATTTTGAGAATATACATATGCGTACGGGCATCCCGATAGTTATCGGGTAGCATTTGATTGGAGTTTGAGCGTAACCTAATGGGAGCTTGAGCGGAGCCGAGCTTTCGACTACGCTCAAGCTACAATCGGCTACACTCAAACTCCAGCCTATAGCGCTCAAACTCCGCTTTGCTCAAGCTCCGGCCTTAAGTCGGGTCTGATTGGTGTTTGAGCGGAGCCGAAAACCCAATTGCCGAAAACCCAATCAAACTTACCTGGCCGCTTTGCCCCAGGGTATTTTAACATAGTTCATATAGCGCACAATAATCATTTGCTTACGCTGAATATACCTCGATGGTTTATTAGCAGTCCAGCGCCTCGGGTTAGGAAAACAGGCCACAATAGCCGCAGCCTCCTGCTTGGTTAGTTTATCGGTACTCTTATTAAAATAAAACTGGGCAGCCGCTTCTGCACCATAAATGCCATTACCCATTTCAATAATATTTAAGTACACCTCCAATATTCTGCGCTTGGTCCAGAGCACCTCAATACAAACCGTTACATAAAACTCCAGCCCTTTCCGTATCCAGCTTCTGCTCGGTGTAAAAAATAAATTCTTAGCCGTTTGCTGGCTTATGGTACTGGCACCCCGTAGTTTGCGCCCGCCATTCATGCGGCTTTTAATAGCCTTGTAAATTTGTTCAAAATCAAAACCGTGGTGCTCAAAAAACTTTAAGTCCTCACTTACCACAGCCGCCTTCACCATATTATTGCCTATATAGTCAATATTACGCCACGATTTATTTAAACGCACCTCATCGCTGCCGCCTATTTGCTGGAATACCCTCACTATAGGAAGAGGCGTCATAGGGATAGGCATAACCCGGTACAGAATAATAAGCATAAAGCTGTACTGCCACGTAAGCGTAAGCACTTTAAGCGTCCAGTTTTTTAACTGAACCAGCTTAGCCTTGATGCCTTTTATGTGTTTGTTAAGTCCCAAATTTGAAATGCGCGGTGCAAGTTTACAAAATCATTACGTAAACTCTATTTGTGTTTATGTACAAAGCAGTGTTTATTTGTGTCCTTTTTAAAAACAGATTATAAAAACCCGATGCTCGCCTTTAAAATCCGACTCACTTTAATTCTTATTGCATTCGCCTTTCTCATAGATTGGTATTCATGGCAGGCCATCAAAGCACTGGTAAGAAATAAAAAACCTTTAACACGCAAAATATTTGCCTGGATATACTGGAGCATTCCAACAGCCGTAACCTGTATTTTACTGTTAAGCTTTGTTTTTTCGGGTATCGATACCGGAACTACCTTCCGTTCCTATTTCTCCGGTTTTTATTTTGTTACCTACCTATCCAAATTAGTAGTATGCATATTTTTATTTTTCGATGATATTAAACGACTCATTAAACTTGCTTACAGAAAAATAACAGCACCCAAAGCCGTAGAAACCCTTACCAGTGTAGATGACCCTACCCAGGCAGAAGTACTGGAACATATACACGAGGAAGAAGAAGAAGAAAAAGAAAAGATTTCGCGCAGCCAGTTTTTAGCCCGCACCGGTTTAATGGTGGGAGCCGTTCCTTTTATTATACTCTCAAGAGGCATTGTAAAAGGCGCTTACGACTACCGCATACGAAGAGTACAATTGTATTTACCCAACCTGCCCTCAGGCTTTGAAGGTTTAAAGCTGGTGCAGATAAGCGATATACATACAGGCAGTTTTACCGATAAAGATGCCGTTTACAGAGGTATACAAATGGTAAAACAAGAGGAAGCCGACCTGGTATTTTTTACAGGCGATATAGTAAACAACAAAACAGACGAACTATACCCGTGGCAGGATATGTTTGCCGAAATACAGGCACCGATGGGCGTTTTCTCTACACTCGGTAACCATGATTATGGCGACTATTACAGCGACTGGAAAGGCCCGGCCGATAAACAAAAAAACATGGACGACCTGGTAAAAGCACATGCCGATATGGGCTGGCATTTACTGCGTAACAAACATACCACCTTAAGCAAAGGCTCGCAGCGTATAGGTATTATAGGGGTGGAGAACTGGGGCGATAAAGGCCGTTTCCCTAAATACGGAAATGTAGAAGAAGCCACTACCAATATGCCCGATGTATCAGTTAAGCTTTTACTATCGCACGACCCTAGCCATTTTGATAAAATAGTTTCCGTAGAGAACAAAGACATAGATGTTACCTTTAGCGGGCATACACATGGTTTTCAGTTTGGGGTAGAAATAGGAGGCTTCCAGTGGAGTCCTTCGCAATACCTATACCCGCACTGGGCAGGTATGTATAAAGTAGGTAATCAGCAGCTATATGTTAACCGGGGCTTTGGCTTTTTAGGTTATCCCGGCCGCGTAGGTATTTTACCTGAAATAACGGTATTTACTTTAACCAAGGATAGTTAGTTTTCTGCACCAACCGGAGTTTGAGCGGAGCCGAAAACTCAATTTAAATTTTGTAAGCTTTTAGTTAAGAAAGAACAAAACACTTTACAAAAGCCATTCCTTAAACCGGCAAAACAAGTGAATGATTATTTTTTGTAGTATTATCGTACAATGAAAAATAGTTCAGCCAAAATAGCCCTCTTAGTTTTATTAAGCAGCCCCCTTGCATTACTGGCACAACCTGCCAACAACTGGTGGAACCAATCCGTATTTTACGAGTTGTTTACCCGTAGCTTTTACGATAGCGATGGCAATGGCATTGGCGATTTTAACGGCATTACCGCCAAGCTGAATTATTTAAACGATGGCGATTCCATAAGCAAAAACGACCTGGGTATAAAAGGCATTTGGTTAATGCCCATTACCGCATCGCCAAGTTACCACGGATACGATGTAACCAATTACAAAGCCGTAAACCCGCAATACGGCACCATAGCCGATTTTAAAAACATGGTTACAGCTGCCCATAACAAAGGCATTAAAGTAGTCATAGATTTTGTTATTAACCATACCTCCTCACAACATCCCTGGTTTGTAAAGTCGGCCGCTAACGACCCTTTTTACAGGAACTTTTACCGTTGGAGCGATACCAAACCCACCTACAAAGGCCCGTGGGGACAGGATGTTTGGTACAGCAAATCAGGCAGCAATTATTATGCATTGTTCTGGAGCGAAATGCCCGACCTTAATTATAACTACCAACCCGTAAAAGACAGTATATACGATGCCGCTAAATTCTGGTTAGACTCCATAGGTATTGATGGTTTCAGACTCGATGCCGCCATGTATTTATACGAGAACGGAAGCAGCTTAATGAACCAGCCGGAAACCTACCAGTTCTGGGCCGACTTTAACACCTATTGCAAAAGTATTAACCCCAATGTAATGCTGGTAGGGGAGGTGTGGACCAATAGCAGCACTGTTAAAAATTACAATAACAAGCTAAGCTATTGCTTTGAGTTTGATTTGGCAGGCTCTGTTTTAAGCACCGTAAAAGCAGGCAATACCGTAAGCGTAAGAGATGCGGCTAAATACAGTTACGATAATTTACAACAAAACGAATTTGGTACTTTTTTAACCAACCACGACCAGAACCGCGTGTATGATGAGTTAGCCGGAGACGATAACAAACTGAAAACAGCCGCCAGCATATACTTAACATTACCGGGAGTGCCTTATGTATATTATGGCGAAGAAATAGCCATGAAAGGAGCCAAGCCCGATGAAGATATACGCAAGCCTATGCAGTGGAGCGGTACCGCCAATGCAGGCTTTAGCAGCGGCACCCCCTGGCGTGCGGTAAACACCAACTATACCACTTACAATGTAGAAATGATGCAGGCCAACAGTGCTTCCATATTAAGTCACTATAAAAGGTTAATTAATGCACGCAATAAAAACGAAGCCTTAACCATTGGTACTTTTCAAAACAGCATTGCCACCGATACATCCGTATTTTCATTTGTACGCCAGTCAGCCAACCAGAAAATAGTGGTGTTAATTAATACGGGCAATAGAGTGATTAATAATTTAACCATAAGCTTAGCCGGAAGTAATATTCCCAACAGAACGTATGCCGCCAAAGATTTATTGTCAAACAGCATGGAAACATTCCAGGTAAATGGTTCATTGGTGAGCTCGCTTAGCCTCAATCCTTACCAAACCAAAATATTGTTGTTAGGCGATAATGTAGGTATTGATGAAACAGCTTTATACAATCAGGTTTCCATATTCCCTAACCCTGCCAATAAGCAGCTATACGTAAGTGCGCTGAGTACCGATAAAAACATACCCGTAAGCATTACCAACCAGCTAGGGCAGGAGGTGTATAGCAGTGTATTAATGGCCAATCAAACAAGCGCTATTGATATAGAAAACCTCGTAGCAGGGGTGTATTTCATCAAACTAAACAACGGCAAAGCCTTGAAGTTTATCAAACTATAATCCATTTGCAGAAGCTAATGGGAGCTTGAGCGTAGTCGAAAGCTCGAGTTTTCGACTACGCTCAAACTCCGCTTAACTCAAGCTCCATACACGTTAACATTTTACAAGTGTGCATTCAACAAGCGTACCGCCCATATAATAATGTCGTTATAGTTTTAAAAAATATATTATGGTATTCACTCCGAGGCTAATTACTACCAGTAGCCGGAGCTTGTGCTAATGGCAGTTTGAATGAAGTGGGAGTTTGAGCGTAGCCGAAAACCCCCACTTCATTCATTACACCTTCCATTTTAACAACAATACCTCTATTAAAATAAATAGGAGCGCAGCCAGTAAAAACCAACGCCAGAGTTGCGTTCCGTTATAAGCCAAATCAATTTGTTTCTGGTGCTTTAACAACTCATTGGTTTGTAGCAAAGCCATATTGTTTTTAGCATCAATACTGGCAATACTTAAATCACTTTCCTTGCGGTTGGTGTTAAAGGAAACTACACCCAGCTGTTCCTTTTTTTGCTGATCCATCATGCTGTAGTTGCCCGCATGTTTTATGTTGTCAATAGTAATGCTGCTATGGCTCGTATTGTTATTAATATCAAAAGCAATTTCCTCCTTACTGTTTTTTACATACACCACTTTGCTGTTCGTATTTTTATCAAACACATACGTAACAGGCTTGCCAATATTGTAATATAAACCGGCACTTTGTTTATTAACCAATGGCAGGCGCAACATAAAAGGCACAAACAAAGCATGGCTTGTAAAATTGCTCCATTCACTTTGCAAAGGAGTGCTCATGGTATACACATAGCCTTTACCGTATTTCGATTTAAAAATAAAAGGCGCATCGTTGTTTAAAGTAGCTACTGCATACCCTTTAATATTACTGGTAACTTGTAAAGGGTAAAAGTTAGTAAGTGCAGGCCAGTTAGCTTGATCCGGTATTTTGCTGAATACATTTTTAAATACCTCGTCAAACATATTAATACGCGCTACCTTTATATTTTGCGTGGTTTTAGGTCCGTATAAAGGGGCATTTAACTGCTGTAAAAAAGCATTGCTTTGTGCTGCATTAGCCGCATTGGCCGATGGTATAAACAATACAATGCCACCCTCATTTAAATACTTCTGCAATTCGTTTTGAAAGCCCGTAGGCATATTGCTTACTTCGTTTATAATAATTAACGAGGCCTGGTTAAACTGGCTGTAATCAATGGCTTTTTCCGTATTGTTAACAAGCGTATAGTTTTTATCAATGCCAAATACATTTTGAATACTGCTGTTACCATTAATGGCTAATACATTTTTGTTGCCAAATGCTTTTAAGCTTAAAAACAACTTGTCGTCAAATATAACCGGGTTGTCCAGTACACTTAATTCAGCCTGGTGGTATTGCACATCGTTTAAGCTAAACTGTAGCTGAATGGTATTATTGCTGTTTGCTTTGCAGCTAACGTTGGCTATGCCTTTTTGTACGCCATCTATTTTAAAAGTAAGCGGTACATCAGTAATATCCTGCTTACCGTAATTACTTATTTTAACAAACAGGTTGGTAGGTGTATTAGGCAATATAAGTGGTTGCTCCACCCATGCCGAATCAATACTGATATTGTTATTCTGGTTAGGTTTTATCTGTACAAAAGTGGTTTGAATGCTCGAATCAATTTCGTTTAAATGGTCAAACTGGTTTTGTTGTAAATCACTTACTATGTAAGCAATTTTATTGCTGCCTGCACTGTTCTCAAACTGTTGTTTTTGTTTGGCAATAATCTGGTTAATGTTTTTGCTTTGGTTAGAAATAGTTAATTCATCAACCAGTTGCATAAAATCTTTTTTGTTTACCTGTTGCTGGTGCTTGCCTTCAAAATCGTTGGTCAGTAATTGAAAGTTATCATTGTCGTGGTAAAACGAGGCAATCTCTTTCGCTTTGTTTTTAGCCACTTCCAACAACTGTCCTTCGTTGTTTTGCTGGCTCATGCTAAAGCTGTTGTCCACAAATATGCTGATGGCTTTATCCTTATTGGCAATGGGGTTTATTTTATTGAACGGAATAAAAGGTTTGGCAAAAGCCAGCACCAAACAGGCAATAGCCAGGCAGCGTGCAGCCAGTATAATCCAGTCTTTAATATTGCGTTGCTTTTGGTTTTGCTCGGTAATTTGTTTTAAAAACCTGATATCGCTAAACACTACTTTTTTATACCTGCGTAACTGAAACAGGTGTATAATAATAGGTATAATTAAAGCACTTAAGGCAAATAAGAAACTCGGATAGGCAAATAACATTTATACTTTCTGGCTTACTAATTGTTGAATAATAGAATCGATTTTTTGTGCATTCAGTTTGTTGCTGAATGGCGCTTCTAACGCATTTTTTCTTTTAATATAATCTTCCTCGTTAAAGGCAATATGCTTTAATTGTTCAATGGTTTGCAACATACTTTCCGCTGAGTCGGCTAAGTGAACAAACTCTTCCAAACCCGTACCGTCAACCATATCCTTATTGCATATAATATGCTTACCGTTGAGCAATACATGTAATAACTTAAGCTTAATACCTGTGGATTGAAAGGTAGGTAAAATATGCATATGTGCCTGCATAATTAATTCCTGCATTTTCCTTTCGTCAGGGTTTTCAATTAAAGTAATATGGGGGTATTGCGCTACCAGTTTTTTTAACCGGAGGCTTGGTCTGTAGCCGGCTATAATCAGCTCCGTATCCGTTTTACTGAATACCTTTTCAATTAAGTACTGTGCAGCATTTTCATTTTCGTTTACACTTAGCTTACCGTGGTATAAGGCATATTTTTTACCTTCATCGTCCAGCTGCCACTCAAAACCATGAAATGCATTGAGTAAATGGACATGCTGGTATTTACTTTGCAGGTATGTTAAATCTTTAGCCGAAATGGCTAAAATAGCATGTGCATTATGCAGTATTTTTTCGTACCTGCGCAAAGCTTTTGCTTCTAAGTTAAAATATATTTTCTTTAAAATATTCTTCTCGTTGTTGGCTAAAGCATGGTAATAGTGGTGCTCAATATTGTGTGTACGTACCAGCTTAATCCTGTTTTTTAGCTTTGGGTGTTTTATAAAATAAGTAGTATGCAAACCTTCAAATAAAATGGGCGCATGGTCGTACGATAACTCGTGTAAAAGCATCCGGCTGTTTCGGGTAAAAACAATCATCGGGTAATAGATTTTAAACGGGTTAATTAATACCACACTGCGGGTATAGGTTTTTATCCTGAAACAATATTTGTTCAGCTCGTTGCTTATTTCCCGGTCGTTATACTCGTAGCAATGCAAGGTTACCTGGTAGCCTAATTCATACAAGCTTTTTATTTTGTAAAATACATCAATCACACCACCGTAATTGGGCGGTGATGGAATGTCGAAAGAAACGATATGTATTTTTTTGCTTTTAATAACAGTACGAGTAAAGTAGTCAAAAATATATAATTTATGCTATATGTGTGGAGTTATAATTTAAATGGCAAAAAAATAGTTTAAGGGCAGTATACATAAGGGCCTAAGCCTTACAAAAACTATAGTACCTGGCGGTAGTAGTCAATCAGCTTTTGCGCTTCCTTTTCCCAGTTAAAAACCTCGCTGGCTTTTAAGCAGTTGTTGCTCAGTTGTTCGTACTGCTCCCAATTGCCCAGCAAATTATTAATAGCCGAAGCAATGGCGGTTACTTCGCAATTGGTTAAAACACTGCAGGCATATTGTTGGTTGATATGTTGGTATTCAGGAAAATCAGCACAAACACAAGGTACACCTGCCTGCATATAGTCAAAATATTTATTGGCCAGTGAGTAGTAGTAACTCAAACCCACAGGCTCCAATAAGTTTAAACCTATTGTTGCTTTTCGGGTATATTTTTTTAGTTCAGCCGGGCTTAAATAACCCAGGAAAATAACCTTATCGCTTAGTTTTTCCTTTTCTACCAGTTCTCTTAACGCAGCACTTAAATCTCCTTCACCTGCAATCAGTAACTGTGCGTTAGTTATCTGGTGTATAGCTAAAATACTTTGCTCCAGTCCGCGGCTTTCATTTAAAGCGCCTTGGTATAAAATTATTTTGGGCGAGGCCGCAAAGTTCTCCGCAATACTTACAGGTGCATTTACTTGTTTATGCGCAACAGGCACATTCATAATAAATTGAAAGTTATTATGGTATGTTTTTGATAAGATATCAGCCAGCTGCGGCCCTACCGTATAACATAGTTTAGCGTAAGGAACCAATAGTTTACCTAGTTGATGCCAAACCCATTTGGTAAAGGGTCTGTTGGTTACTTCAGGCACTTCGGTAAAATGCTCATGCGCATCAAATACCAGTATTTTGTTATGTAATTCAACTGCTATTTTGGCTGCCAGTAAAGTATCAAAGTCTATGGCACATATGGCATCAAAGTTTTGCTTAAGCAGGTAAAACAGCAAGCGTATATTGTATTCCATATAAAACAGCTTGCCTTTGTTATAGATACAGGTTAAGCGTGTTGTTTTAAAAGGAAAAATACTATCAATTGGTTTGGAGTTGGGCAATAACCGGCCAATTAATTCAACCTCGTAACCTGCACGGAATAAGCTTTCACAAATACGTTGCATGCGCTGGTCGTAACTAATATCGTTAGTTACACATAATAATATCTTTTTCTTTTTTAGTTGCAATGCAGTAGGTAAGCGCTATCGTAGCGCAATATATTATTATCTAACAAAAGCCTTAAAACTATTGTAAAAATTTGCATATCGCTGGTACTTACTTTTTCAAAAAGGTCAACCGAACTGATAGGCTGTTGTTTCACTATGTTGATTATTTCTTCTTCTATTTGTTTGGATAAAGTGGTTTTCTCACGGGCCTTTTTATTATCGATACATACATCGCAATAGCCGCAATCATTGGCACTGTAATCGTTAAAGTATTCCAGTAATTGTCTGCTCCGGCAAACAGTCGATGGATTGGCATAGGCTATCATAGCCTGCATTTTTTCAATATAGGTTTGTTTGCGTTCCGCTAAATACTTTTTATCCAGGCTTAAGTATTGTATATCCTGCCTGTTTACGGTAAAGGTTAATTGGGCTACTTCATTGGCTTTTACATAATCTATTATTTCCAGCTTATGCAAACGCTCCAGGTATTTATAAATAATGGCTATGGGTTGTTTTATCCTGTTGGCCAGTTCCTGCTCGTTTATACGCAAATAGTTATCAAACAAACCGCCATAACTTCGCAACAATAACTT
>CAYTWI010000011.1:0-24893 GCA_964442045.1 uncultured Bifidobacterium sp. | reverse complement strand
TACCGTCAAAGTTTTCGTTGGCTACCTGAAACTTATAAAGCTCTTCGTGGTTGCAAATAAATTTTACTTTAGATGGTTCGTAAAACGCTTCCGATAACAATATCAAATTAGATTGCTCCAGTATTTTTAAACAGCTGTAAGTTTTAAAAGCATCAAAGTTATAACGCTTCACAAAGCTGGCAATATCAAAATTAAAGCTGCGTTCTGGCTTTGTATTAACAGGTACTTGCAGGTAATCGCAAATGGCCTGGTAGGTTAAGCTTATTTCATTAATGTCAGGGTAATTAACCCCAATTTTTTTCTTCGCGTTGATGTCGTCAGCGGCATCGTGCAGCAAAACACAATAAGCAGTATGTTCATCCCGGCCTGCTCGGCCTGCCTCCTGGTAATAAGCTTCTATACAATCGGGCATTTCGTAATGTACCACCGTACGGCAATCGGGTTTATCAATACCCATTCCAAAGGCATTGGTGCAAACCATTATCCTTGTTTTGTTTTGAATCCAGGCGCTTTGTTTCTGGCTGCGTATTTCACCTTTTAAACCAGCATGGTAAAAGTCAGCATTAATATTGTTTTTGTTTAAGAATTGAGCAATCTCTTCCGTTTGTTTGCGGTTGCGCACATATACCAAACCACTGCCCCGGCTATTGTTAAATATGCTTAGTAGTTTAGCCGGTTTGTTTTCCGTTTGCCTTACTAAGTATTGTAAGTTTTTTCGTTCAAAGCTTTTACTGAAAATAGCCGTGTTACTTAATGCCAGTTGTGCCTGAATATCGGCCACTACACTTTGCGTGGCAGTAGCTGTTAATGCAATGGTGTTTACCTGCGGAATCAGTTTTCTTATAGCCGCAATTTGCCTGTATTCAGGTCTGAAATCATGTCCCCATTGACTAATGCAATGTGCTTCATCAATGGCTAATAAATTAATAGGCAGGTGAGGTAAATTGTTTAAGAATAGTTCCGTATTTAATCGCTCAGGCGATAAATATAAAAACTTCATTTCCTCATCCAATATGGCATTGTTGAGTATTAAACTTATTTCCCGGTAGCTTAATCCGCTGTATATGGCTTTGGCTTTAATACCTCTTTGAGCCAAGTTTTCTACCTGATCCTTCATTAAAGCAATCAATGGCGAAATAACCAAACACAAGCCGGGTTTTACCATGGCCGGTACCTGAAAACACAATGACTTTCCTCCGCCTGTTGGCAATAAAGCCAGCGTATCTTTTCCGTCTATTACCGACTGAATAATATCAGCCTGTAAAGGGCGGAATTTATTATAACCCCAGTAATGTTTTAAAACTTCAACAGGTGTTTTTAAAGGAGTGGTCATTACAGGCTTTAAATGATTATTCCGTCTTTCATTTGCAGTTTTCTGTCGCAACGCTGTGCCAGTTCTTCGTTATGTGTTACTATTACAATGGTCTGGTTAAATTGATTGCGTAAGTCAAAAAACAAATCGTGTAAAGCGGCTGCACTTTGCGAATCTAAATTACCGCTTGGTTCATCGGCCAGTAAAACGGCCGGGTTATTAATAATGGCACGGGCAACAGCAACGCGTTGTTGTTCGCCACCACTCAGCTCGCTGGGCTTGTGGCTCATCCTGTCTTTTATACCCAAATAGTTAAATAACTCAATGGCTTTGTTTTTGGCTTCCCTTTCATTGGTTTTGCCTATCCATGCCGGCATCATTACATTTTCAAAAGCCGTAAATTCAGGAAGCAGTTGGTGAAACTGGAAGATAAAACCAATATTTTTATTTCGGAAAGCCGATAGTTTTTTGTCGTTTAAAGTATTTAGCTCCTGGTTATTAATGAGTAGCCTGCCCGTATTGGCTTTATCTAAAGTACCAATAATTTGTAGTAAAGTTGTTTTTCCTGCACCACTGGGTCCCACAATAGAAACTACTTCGCCTGCGTTAATATGAAGGTTTATCCCTTTTAGTATTTGCAAATCATCGTAACTTTTACAAATATTTTCGGCTTTAATCATACGGGCAAATTAAAAATATTTATCTGTTATTACCTTTCCTTTTTTCAAACGGGTTAAAAACCATTGTAATATTTAGTGCATTACTAATTCTTTTTTAGCTGTTTATTGCAAACGCATACAAACAGAACTAACTGTACTGAAATATTTGGAGCCTATCCGTTTTTGTATAATTATATTTTTCAACTTACTTTGTACGCTTACCATGAGTAAACAACAGGCATACAAAAAAATAAACATCGTAAATAAAAAAGCTAGTTTTGAATACCAGTTATTGACCAAATATACTGCAGGTATGGTTTTATCCGGTACCGAAGTAAAATCAATAAAGGCCGGTAATGCATCCATTAGCGATGCTTTTTGTTTTTATAAGGACAATGAGCTATATATAAAAAACATGAATATTGGTGCCTTTAAACAAAGCAGTTTCAAAACCCACGAGCCTTTAGCTACCCGCAAATTGTTGCTTAAAAAAATAGAGCTTAAAAAGTTAAAGACAAGGGGAGAAGAAAAAGGCTTTGCCATTATACCTACCAAACTATTTGAAGCAGAAAACGGGTTTATAAAACTGGAAATTGCTTTGGGGCAGGGAAAAAAAGCTTTTGACAAACGCGAAACCATTAAAGAGCGCGATGTAGACCGTAACATGCGCAGACACGAAGATTAACGACAGAAACATAAAACATGAATATTTCATTATTAAATAAAAATGCATTGGTGTGCGGAAGTACCAAAGGAATTGGTTACGCTATTGCTATGCAATTGGCTAAGTGCGGAGCCAATGTTACACTAATGGCACGCAATGGCGACTTACTTAAAAGTATAGTAAGAGATTTGGATACCAGCCTGGGTCAAACACACGATTTTCTGGTAGCCGATTTCTCGCAACCACAACAGGTAAAAGAAGCCATTGAAGTGCAGGCACAAAAACACCATATATACCATATTTTGGTTAATAACAGTGGTGGTCCGGCTGCAGGTTTAGCCATTGATGCCAAAGAGGAAGAGTTTTTAAATGCATTCAACTCCCATATTTTAAGCAGTCACCATTTGGTCCAAAGCTTATTTCCGGGTATGAAACAAGCCGGTTATGGCCGCATTATCAATATTATTTCTACCAGTGTAAAAATACCTTTAAAAGGATTGGGCGTAAGCAATACCATTAGGGGAGCCATGGCCAATTACAGTAAAACCTTAGCTAACGAATTAGCTCCTTTTAAAATAACCGTTAACAATATACTACCCGGAGCTACTGCTACCGACAGGTTAAAACAGATTATTGATAACAAAGCCCAAAAGCAACAACACTCAACTGATGAAGTAAGCCAGGAAATGATGAACGAAATACCGATGAAACGTTTTGGCGAACCTGATGAAATTGCTTATGCAGCTACATTTTTAGCCAGCGAATATGCCTCATACATTACAGGAATAAACGTACCTGTGGATGGAGGAAGAACAGGAAATTTATAATACTAAGGAAATGGTTGATAAATGCTGATTCAGCTTTATCAACTATTTTTCATCTCTTCCAATCATGCGTTGCTCGTTCAGCAATTTTTGTTCGTTTGCAATGTTTTCTTTCAATTGCTCTTCATTTGGTTTGGCGGTTTTACTGCCTTTTACCAGCTCGTTTAAGTCAGGCTGACCCGCATTAACCCAGGCCGTGTACCAAATATTGCTTACACTTAAAATGCTTTCTTTCAAACGTCTTTCCACCTGCCCATTAAGCATTTCATTGTAAGCCATAGCATATTCTTTAGAGTACGTTTTTACCTGTGCCGAACCTTTAAACTCAATCGTATACTTTTTAGTAGCATCAAAGCTGTTGCTTAGTTTTTTCTCAAATGAAAGCACAGTATCAATGGCCGCAAAACTGCTTATACTGGCTTGCCAGGCATATTGCAAAGGATTGCTTATATAATAACATTTACCCACCCATAAGTCGTACCCTGCACTAAACATTTCAGGTAAGCGGCTTTCCCAAAAACCATGTATGCCGTGTTGTCCTGTCAATTGTCCGTTATAGTTTTCAGAGGCATGTAAGGGCACATGTGCATCAGCTATATAATGGCCAATATCAGCCGACAGAAACAAAATTCTATCCATATCTCTTTCTTTAAAAGCAGTGGTTAATCGCTCCAGCATAATTTGAATATGCCAGGGTACAATACCATATGCCAGCAAAGTATCTTTAGTGAGTTTTTTTACCGCATCGTTCCAGCGGATTGGAACGGTATCAATGGGCAACGTTTTTTCATAATGGTCCAGATCAATATAATGGCGGCAAGCTTCCGAGGTATCGCTGTACCTGCGTTTATCAGGGTTTACTGCATTTTCGGTTAAGTAGTCAATATTGGCTTTGTAAAAAGCAAACATTTCAGGCGGCAGGCTATAAACCGCTAAACGGTTTACCATTTTGTGTCCATAAAATCCCCATGCCGAAACGGTATTGGGTAAGTACATAAAAGCACATAACAAAGCTACACACACTTTTTTCATTGATACTACAGTTTAAGGCAGGCAAAATAAAGTTTTGCTTATTATTTGTAGCATGTTCCCAGGCAACTTTGTTTAAAGATAAATTAATTCAGCCACACCATTATTAATAAAGCAGCGTAAGGGTGCCGTGGTAATCCTTATTGCGGTGCTTTAAAATATAAAAGTAAACACCGGGCAAAGCTTTGCTTCCTGCATAAGTGCCATCCCAGCAAATTCCATCCTTCGAAGAGTCGAACATCACATGGCCCCATCTATTAAATATAATAAGTGAGGTGCATTCATTTCCTAAGTGCACCCCACGTATATAAAAACAATCATTTTGAGTGTCGTCATTAGGCGTAAAAACATTAGGTATTAACGTAATGGAATCTGTTTGGGTGGGAATAAAATTTTTTACCAGCGTATCGCTGCAAAAACTATCGCTGGCTACTAATTGAACAGTGTAAGGGTTATAAAAAGGCAATTTTCGCCCTTGCAGATTTTTGAGTTCAACAGCCGTATTATTTAAAAACCAGTCTAAATATTTATAAGGTCTTATAGAGTCTATAAAAAGTGTCGCATCGGTACAATTACTTTCCAGTGTACTTGTAAAATAAGCACTCACCTCGTTTACCTGTATATTTATGGTATCCGTATTGGTGCAGTATTCACTTTTGCGTGTGGCTATGTATTGTATATTTTGGGGTGGCGTACTTCTTGGTTGTGCCAATGTGGAATCGTTTAAAAACAAACTCGGACTCCAGGTATATGTATACCGGGTAGTATCAAAAACACCTAATACTATGGATGAGCCTTTGCACAGAACAGTATCGTTACCGGCAAAACGAATGGTATCGCTTAAAATATTAACAATAGCAGTAGTACTATCGGTACAATTGGCATTACCTATCTTTAACTTTACATTATAACTTCCGGGTTTTGGAAAAATAAAAGTAGGCTCTTTTAAAGTGCTGGTATCAGTAATTGAGCTGGCTATGCCAAAGTCCCACAAATAGTCGGTAGCCCCCACACTTTTATTGACGAAAGTTACCGTATCGCTGCATGTTTTTATATTATTGGTAAACGATGTAACCAAATTAAACTGGCATAACAACACATTAAACTGAAAATCCCTGCGCGATAAATTGATGAGTTGGCCTTTCCTGTATTCCTTGGTTAAAATACCTACCACATATTGCCCTACATTACGGGGTTTCACTGTTAGTAAACCTGTTTTGGGGTTTATGGCCAATTCTGGCAAGCCATTCATCATGTTATTTACATCGTAAGGTGACTGCCATATTACTCCATAATAAGGTGGTCCGCTAGGCGGTCGTGGTAAATTGTTAACCTGGTCGGCTCCTATGTATGGTGTATATAATTCGTAAGCTAAAGAGTCTCCATCTGTGTCAGTAGCAGAATGGTCGTAAATAAAATCGCGGTTATTGCACAAAAAGTTAGGAGGAACGGTTTTAAATACAGCAGACGAATTATAACCTTTGGTTTGTAGGGTATCAGGTAAATAAGCCCAGTAAGTGGCGCCTGTTTGCCCCGGGTTTACAATATTGGTAATACTGTTGTTTCTACAACAACGCTGGTAGGTTAAAATATAGCCTCCGTTAATGTAAGGCAATCGGGTAAAATAGGTATAAATGTACTTGTCTACACATGCATTACTGGGCGGTTGCACACAGTTATAGTTTACAGAATTAATCCGCTGAGGTAAGCTTCGGTATTCTAATAAGGTGCTTATCAAATTTCCGGAGGTATCAAATACCCCAATCATTGCATTGGTATCCAGTCTTATGGCAGTTGCATTTCCATTAATGCAGTCAATATAAAGCGTTAAGGTAATTTCAAAGCTATCGTTGGTTATGTGCCTGTAAGTAATGTCGCCCCCAACTACATGCGTAGCCGTTAGTTTTCCTGTTGCTACTAAAAACAACAACAGGAATAAAGCTCGTTTAAATATAAATAAGGGCATTACAAGCGAAATTATGATTTATTTATGAATTAGGCCTTTTGCTTGTTAAAGATGACAAAAGATAAACTTAATTTTAACATAATGTAAGGAATCTTCAAGCGGTTAATTGTTGAATTTTTGGAATAAAATTGAATAATAACTCTCTTTAAATAAGTTCAATATTTGAGCGTTTTTGTATTAACTTAATAATTCAGTGTGGTTTAATCATTACTTTATATAGTTAAAATGCCTACATTTGCAGCATTAATTTAACTTTTTATGACTGAAAAGAAAAAAAATATTATGCTCGTTCCTGTTGATTTTAGCGAAATCAGCTTAAATGCATTGGATCATGCTGCACAAGTAGCCAAACATTTCGATAATGAATTAGTGTTGCTTTATATTGTTGAAGAATATTTGATTACTTCTATTTTTAAATTTGGTAGCAACAGTGACGATAAAACGCAAATGGCACGTGAACAATACCTGCCTGAGTTAGAACAGTTAGCCAAACAAACCAATGAAAAATACGGTGTTGTTTGTAAAACAGAAGTGAAAGTAGGCCGTATTTACAAAACAGTAGTAGAAACAGCTACAGAATATGGTTGCGATTGTATTATTATGGGTACGCATGGTGCCAGTGGTGCTGCACGTATTATTGGTAGCAATGCCAGCCGTGTAATTAATTATAGTACCGTACCGGTTATTGTGGTTAAATCGAAAAAACTGCCAAATGCCTATAAAAATATAGTGTTCCCGCTTGATTTATCAATTCAGTCAAAACAAAAAGTAAAAATGGCTATTCACTTAGCTAAATCATATAATTCTATCATTCATATCATTTATAATAAAGACAGTGATGAGTTTTTAAATAATAAAATGGTAGCCAATTTACGTCAGGTTGAAAACATTTTTGTTGAAAACGGTATTGAGTATACAGTAAAAGAAGTAGACGAGTCAGTATCAGATTTTGCAGCAGAGTCTTTAAAATATGCAGAGTACTCACAAGCTGATTTGATTATGATTATGACCCAGTCAGAAGATAAAGACTTTACCGAATACTTGATTGATACCTACGCACAACGTATAGTAAATGCAGAAGGTACAGTACCGGTAATGTGTGTAAATCCGAGCAGAAACGGATTCAAATCTGAATTTGTAATTTAAATTTTTTATAAAAAGCAAGGGATAGGCTTTAGAATTATCCTGAAATAATAATCAATCAACAGGACTATGAACCCTGAAATGTTTTGAAAAATGAGTAAACACGGAAAAATTTTAGTTGCCATGAGTGGCGGCTTAGACAGCACTGTTGCAGCAGTTATGCTGCGCGAAGAAGGTTACGAAGTAGTAGGAGTAACCATGAAAACCTGGGACTACCAAAATAGCGGTGGTTCCAAAAAAGAGACAGGCTGTTGCAGTCTGGATAGTATTAATGATGCCAGAACCATAGCTGTTAAGCATGGCATCCACCACATGATACTTGATATTCGCGATGAATTTGGCGATTTTGTAATAGATAATTTTGTTGATGAATACCTTGCAGGCAGAACCCCTAATCCTTGTGTTTTGTGCAATACCCATATAAAATGGGAGGCATTGATTAAAAGGGCTGATATGCTTGACTGCGAGTTTATAGCCACTGGCCACTATGCACAGGTTCGTCATGAAAATAACCGCTATGTTATCAGCAAAGGGTTAGACGATAATAAAGACCAGTCGTACGTTTTATGGGGTTTAACGCAAGAAAGCTTAGCCAAAACACGTTTTCCTTTAGGCGGTTTCCGTAAAACAGAAATAAGGCAAATGGCTATAGATATGGGATACCAGGAACTGGCCAATAAAAGCGAAAGCTATGAAATATGCTTCGTACCCGATAATGATTACAGAGGCTTTTTAAAACGCAAAGTAGATGGATTAGAGCAACGTGTGGAAGGAGGTAACTTTGTGACTGCTGATGGAAAAATATTGGGTAAACACAGGGGTTACCCATTTTATACCGTTGGTCAACGCAAAGGGTTGGAAATAGCTTTAGGCGAACCCATGTTTGTATTAAACATTATGCCAGAAACCAATACCGTAGTGTTGGGCAAAGAGCATGAGTTGCAACAAAAAGGTATGTGGGTAAGAAACCTGAATATGGGTAAGTTTGAAACATTGACCAGTCCAATGGAAGCTTTAACAAAAATACGTTACAAAGACCCGGGCAGTATTGCCACTATAGAACAGGAAGGTAACCGGATGAAAGTTATATTTAACAATCATGTAAAAGCCATAGCTCCGGGACAAAGTGCTGTTTTTTATGATGGCAACGATGTAATAGGAGGCGGCTGGATTCAGTCAAGTTTTGATGTATAGTTGATTTACCTTAACTATTTTTACAAGAGGAACGTTATTAAGCACAAGCCCTAATACTGCCTGTGTGGTAACAAGGCTTCTGGTTATTATCGAAAATTATATTTATTTGTAAAACAATGAAGCCCATAGCAAGCATACTTATTTTAATTTTTATTGTAGTTTCTTGTAGGAAAGATAGTGCTCCTATACCTGAGCAAAGCAATCAGGGTATTGAGTATTTTCCGGTAGACAGTGTTAAACAATATTTATATGCCGTTGATAGTATTGCTTACAATGATAATGACAATAGTATAGATACATTCAGCTTTCAGCTAAAAACACAGTTTACAGAAAGCTTTTTTGATAATAATGGCATACAAACCTGGCGTATTAGGCGTATGGCAAAGTATGCCAATACCAATAACTTTATCGAAATTCAGAATTACTTTTACAAGCGTAAAGGTAACTATTTAATAGCTACTGAAAACAATGTAGAGATACTAAAAGCCATTTTACCCATTAAAGCAGCCTTTGTGTGGAATGGTAATTTGTTTAATACATTGGGTCGTATTAACTCAAAAGTTGATGCTGTAAATACCGATTTTATATTAGCAGATACTACCTTTAGGAATACCTTACAAATAACAGAAACCTTTTCCAGCGACTTTATTCTGGAAACAAACAAACAGAGCATTTATCAGCTTAACAGGGGGCTGGTTTATTTACAAAATAAAGAGATTGAAACACAGTATATAGATGGTAAAGAGCGTAAGTCAGGTTACGATATACGCCAAAAATTGATTGGTATAATTGAATGAAAAAACACATTGTATTTTTATTGTTTTCATTGTTAAGTTTATTGGCAAGTGCACAAAAAACAAGTTATTTTATTTCGTTCAGTAATAAGGATACTGCCGACCTTAACAGCAATACCACCTTCAGTACCTTAAACCCATTACAGTTTATTTCGCAAAGGGCTATTGACCGCAGGCTAAAGTTTAATTTGCCTATTATAAACGAACAAGACTTACCTGTTAATGAAGCCTATATTGCACAAATATTAAGCAAAGGGTTTCAGTTGCAGCATACCCTTAAATGGTTTAACGGGATAATAGTTACCACCATTACAAACAATATTGATTCTATTAATAAATTACCTTTTGTAAAAAGCATTCAGTTAATAGCAAGTGAACAGATTGACGAGAAAGGAAAAGATATAGGCTTAACAGAAAGAATTAATTTATTGGAACAAAAGTTTGATAAGAATGAGCTGATAGATTCAACATCCATCAATGGTTTTTCTAATTTTCAATTAACCCTAAACAATATAGACCAGCTGCATAAAAAGCAATGGAATGGAGCGGGCAAATATGTGGCGGTGTTTGATGCCGGTTTTAAAAACCTGCAACGCTCCCCTTACTTTAACCAACAAAATATTGTAGCCACTTATAATATAGTGAACAGCGAAGAAAGTGTTTTTGCTACTAACCAGGAAGAGCATGGTTTAAGCGTGGCCGGATGTATAGCCGCTAATGCACCATACCGTTATATGGGAGCTGCTCCCGAAGCTAAACTGGCTTTATTTGAAACAGAAGTTGAAGACTCAGAGCTACCTATTGAAGAATATTACTGGGCTAAAGCAGCTGAATTAGCCGACAGTTTGGGCGTTGATATCATTAATTCATCATTAGGGTATACCGTTTTTGATGATGAAAAATTAGGGCATAAGTACAAAGAGTTTTCTGGTAACAGAACACCCATAGCCCAGGCAGCTAACATTGCCGTAAGCAAAGGTATATTAGTAGTGGTAAGTGCAGGTAACGAAGGCGATAAAATATGGGAAAAGGTAAGTACACCTGCCGATGCTGACAGTGTAATTACCGTAGCTGCCTGCGATGCTCAAAAAAATGTAGCTACCTTTAGTTCAGTTGGATTCCGTAAAGGCAAAAACCAAAAGCCCGAAGTAACCGCTTTGGGCGAAAAAGTACAATTGGTGAATGCACTGGGTAAGGTAAGCAAAGGCAATGGTACTTCCTATGCTACACCTATTATTGCCGGTGCATCAGCTTGTTTAATGCAGGCTTATCCCAACAAAACGCCTTATGCCGTTAAGCAGGCTCTTATTCTTAGTGCTGATCAATATTACGACCATGATAAATATGTAGGCTATGGAATCGTTGATGCTTTATTGGCTTATGAAATACTGGCCAGTTATACACGCGATACCTTAATTGATTTCAGGCCGTTGGCCGATAGTAATTACCACGCTGTTTTGTTTAGTAACTCAGCCCAGAAAGTAGAGATAGAAATAGAGATACAATCAGGTGATGAAAGAATAATTAACAGGCAAAAAGAAAAAATAAAGGCAGGTATAAACCGCTTTGCTGTTATAAAAACAAAAAAACTCCAGCAAGGAATTTATATTTTAAAAATAAAAACCAATGCCGGAGTTGTTCTTATAAAAAGGTTCGAAAAATTGTAGAAACAGTTTATATTAAAACTTATTCTTCCACATCATACTTTCAACCGGTTTAACCGTACGTTTATTGTATTTAGCACCCTTCTTTGTATTGTACATAATATCAATTTCACCCGCTACTTCAAAATAAATTAACTGGCCAATAGGCATACCTGCATATATGCGGACAGGTTGTGTTGATGAAATTTCAAGCGTCCAGGTATTGCAAAAACCAACATCACCTTTTCCTGCTGTTGCATGTATATCAATTCCTAAACGGCCTGTACTTGATTTACCTTCTAAAAACGGTACATGGCGATGTGTTTCAGTATACTCTGCAGTTACACCCAAATACAAAGTATTGGGTTGTAATACAAAACCTTCTACCGGAATTTCAAATACATCTATTTTGTTGTGTTCGCGGGCATCTAAAACGCGGTCTTTGTAACAAGCCAGATAACGTCCTAAGTGAACATCATAACTATTAGTTCCTAAACACTCCTTTTTAAATGGCTCAATTAAAATATTACCATTCTCAATTTCTTCAAGTATTCGTTTGTCAGAAAGTATCATTTTTACGTTGAAATAATTTTTTATTAAAGTGCAATAAAAAATAAAATCTTATTTACTTTGCCCACTATCAATCAACAATTAGCTATTAAAAGTTTTGCCCCAAAGTTTTACGGGTTAAAACAAAACCCTTCCTGATTATTTTGAAAGGAACAAATAGCTGTTTAAAAAGTACAGTAATAATTTAAACTAAATTTTTAATTTATATGACAGATGCACAAAACCTTGGAATAGGAAGCAGAGTTAAACACCACGATTATGGTGATGGCGTAGTAATTAATGTAAAACCCAATACCTATTATATAACTTTTGTGGCTGAAGGAGCCAAAGAAATTTCGCGTTCAAACCATAGCATGGAAATAATAGAGGCTGTTGAACCGCCTGAAGATTTAATAAGTAATGCCGAAATAGAAAAAACGCTTATAGGCATATTACGCAGGTGGACGGATGTGCAGGAGGAGGTTTTTTTGCATAATAAATGGCAAGGTGGCAAAATGGTTTTTTACCCTGCAGATAAAACCCAACAGGCCAAAGAAATTCCTATCGATACCTTTTTTCATAAAATTGTGATGTTGCGCGACAGGTTAAGGGTTTTAGAACAAAGAATTAATGCCCACGATAAATTAACTGATGAAGACAAAGTAAATATGCAACAGTATATTACTAAAATTTATGGCTCCTTAACCTCATTCAATATTTTATTTAAGTACCCTCATAATAATTTTGTAGGAGAAAAAGGAAAGGGTGAATAAGGCTCCACTAATGAAGCAAATAGGCATTTTTTCAGATACACACGGTTTTTTTAACCCTAATTTATATAAATTTTTTGAGCATTGCGATGAATTATGGCATGCAGGCGATTGGGGAGACGTGGCTACTTTTGACAAGGTGGAACAATTTAAACCACTGAAAACCGTTTGGGGAAATATAGACGGAGCCGATTTAAGGGTAAGAATGCCTGAAATACTTATTTTTGAAGAGCAGGGATTAACCGTTTGTATGCTTCATATTGGAGGGTACCCTTTAAAATATAGTCCAAAGTTTAAACAAATTGTTCAGAAACAAAAAATTGACATAATGATTTGCGGGCATTCGCATATTTTGAAAGTAATGCGCGATAAGGACTTCAATTTACTGCATATAAACCCGGGTGCTGCTGGTAATCATGGGTTTCATAAAGTTTGCACCGCTGTAAGACTAAAAATAGAAGGGGGCAAATTGTTTGATTTGGAAGTTTGGGAGCAAACCAAAAAATTTTAAGTAACGCAACCCTTTCAGTTTTGCTATTGACATACTTATTAATTTTATTATTTTGCTAACCTATTTATAAGTATTGGAGAATGAAAAAACTTTTTTATACAATTTCAATGTTGGCTTTAGGCCTAAGCACTTTTGCTCAGCAAAAAGTGCATGTTTGTGGGTCAGATGAGCATTTACAAGCCGCTTTAAAAGCCGACCCGGCTTTAGCAGCTAAAAAAGCACAGTTTGAACAAAACTGGAAAGTAGCCGCTCAAAGCTATAACCCAAATGATTATAAAACTACCAAATCAATGGGTAAAGCATCTGCTCCTAAGTATATTATTCCTGTTGTGGTGCATGTTTTCCATTCAGGTACTTCATCAGTTGAAAATATTTCGGATGCTCAGATTAAAAGCGAGATAGCTCAATTAAACAAAAGTTTCAGAAACTTAAACAGCGATACAGGTAACCGCAGAGAAATATTTAAAGATATAGCGGCTGATATGGAAGTTGAATTCAGATTAGCCAAAAAAGACCCTAAAGGTAATTGTACCAATGGTATAGTACGTGTTTACTCTCCACTTTCAGATAATGGCGATGATGTATTGAAAACAAAAAGTGTTTGGGATACAAAACGTTATTTTAATATATGGGTTGTAAGATCAATCAACAGAGGCGGTGGAATTGGAGTAGCAGGTTATGCTCAGTTTCCATTTGCTGCAGGTGCTATATCAGCAGCTACTGATGGTGTTATGGTTATTTATAATGAGTTTGGAAATATTGAAAAATCATTACCGGGCCAAACACCAAACGTAACAACTACTTCGCATGAAGCAGGCCACTGGTTAGGTTTATACCACCCGTTCCAGGATTCAGATACTTGTGATTCGGAAGGTGATGGCGTATTTGATACTCCAAAAACTTTTTTCAGACCTACCAGCTCTTACCCATTGAGAAACGAGTGTGGTAACCCTACTTACAATTCATGTGGAGGTAAAGATTACAGATACATTCCTGAAGGTAGCAGTACTTTTATCAGCAATGTTGATTTAACCAAATTTGGCGAAGCATTAGAATTGCCTGATATGCAGGAAAATTTCATGGATTACTTTATTGGTTCATGCGCAAGTAACATGTTTACTTTACAGCAAAAAGCCCGTGTTCACTTCTGCTTGGAAAACTACAGAAGCCAATTATGGAGTGCAGAAAATTTAGCAAGAACAGGTGTTAACGACCCAACCACCACTTGTGGAGCGATACCATCTATTTACTCAAATGTAAATACTATTTGTGCCGGAAATGCTGTTACATTCAGTAACAATGTTTACAACGGAACAGCAACAGCCTATAACTGGACTTTTGATGGTGGTACACCAGCTACATCAACTGCTGCAAACCCGGGTAATGTTGTTTATGCAAACCCTGGCGTATACAGCGTAAAATTAAGTATTACTACCAACGGAGGAACTGTTGATACTACTTATGTTAATTATGTAAATGTAACAAACAATGTAGCTACCAACGCCACATTAAATTTTGCTGATTGGGAATACCAAAACAACTGGCAAGAACAAGGGTGGAGTTTTGTTTCAGAAAATGGCAGATCAAAATGGGTTAGACAATTAGGTGTATCATACAATGGTGGAATTGCCAGTATGAAATTAGAAGATGATCCGTTTAACCAAAATCCTTCAAGCGGATTTGAGCAAAGTTTCATTTCTCCATCATTCAATTTATCAGGAGCAAGTAACCCAACCTTTAATTTTGCTTTTGCTACAGCATTAGTTACCGGTCCTGGTTCTGCTACATCGGCAGATGAGTTAAGGGTTTATTCTTCTACTAACTGTGGTACTACCTGGACTCAAATGACAGGAACCGGTATTCCGGCATTAGGAACTAATATTTCGACAACCGGCACTACCAGATTAGATTATACCATTGGTTTTGTACCTACCGATAAAAGTAAATGGCGTGAAGTGAGCTTAACTGCTCCTAAACAAGCCAACGTTCGTTTTAAAATTACTTTACTTAGAAAAGGTGGTGCTACATTCTTCTTAGATGACGTTCGAGTAAGCGCAAGCGGTTCGTTAGGTATTAAAGATTTAGAACAAGCCATTAACTTTACAATTGCTCCAAACCCTTTTAATACAAGCACTGAATTAAGCTATGATTTAACAACAGCTAACGAAGTGAAAATTTCGGTAATTGATATTTTAGGAAGAAATTTAGGTACTGTTGCTGAAGGTAAACAACAAGCAGGTAGCCATACAGCAGTACTTGATAAAGCTACTTTAGGTTTAACCAACGGTATTTATTTTGTAAGAGTTGAACTAGGAAACCAAAGTTTTGTTAAGAAAATTATGGTTAACTAAATAGAAAAATAAAAAACTATTTAAATAAAAAACCCTGACTATTAAAGGTTGGGGTTTTTTATTGCTTAAAATTGAAAAAAAATTTGTGAGAAATAATCCGTAGCCTTACTTTCGCAGATGGAGAGTTGGCAGAGTGGTCGATTGCGGCAGTCTTGAAAACTGTTGTCTGTAACAGGACCTGGGGTTCGAATCCCTAACTCTCCGCATCAGATGCTTAATAGGGCATTATAACAATAAAAAAGCCCGATTATTCGGGCTTTTTTTATGCATGTAATATTTTAGAATGGAAAATTAGAATTTAATTTCCTGTATGGTAAATATTTTTGATTTTGGTGCTGTGGGGTCAAATAACTCGTTTAGTTTGGCATTTAAAACATAATAAGAACCTTTTACAAAAACACCTGTGGTAGGAAAGTTTTGTTCACAATCAGCTGTCCCACTTAAGTCGGCATTTGTCCAATCGTTATTTCCTATCAGTTTAAAAACTTTTTTATCCTTATCTGAAATAACTAATAATTCATTTTTGCCATTTAGCACCAAACCATCAGCACCTACTATTGGCGGGCACATAATATGGCTAATATTATTGGGGTCTTTGCAATCAACTTTATAAAGCACACCGGTGTTTGATTGGGCTACAATTAAAAACCCGTTTGGATGGTATACAATGCCATTCAGGTTAAATCCTTCCTGTTTCCATAAGGTTTGGCTGCTGGCAAAAATGGAAGGCACGCCTTTTTTATTAATTTTAAAAATGATGGGCGAAAGACTATTGGTAACGTATAAATTACCTACTGTGTCAGCTGTAATATCGTTGGCAAAATTGCCATTGTCTTTATTTAAAGGTTGTAAGTCAACAATAAATTTTCTGTGTCCATCGGTTAAATCATAAGCTATAACCTTAGCCATTTTACCCTGTGTTTTTGCAGTTGTATTTATTGATACACCCGGGTCTGTAACACAGACGTATAGCGTATTGGTTTTATTGTCTACATGCAAGCCATTAGTCGATATTAATAGCGAATCATTGATAAGAGTGGTATAAGTACCATCACGGCTAACCTTACCTATTTTACCATATTTTAAAGAGCTTACTAAAAACTCATCTGTTATTTTGTTGTACGCAATTCCTTCAGGGTATAACTGATCCGCTTCAAAGTTTATACTTTGCGCACCTGCATAAAAACTGCTTGCTAAAAAAGCGGTAATTAAGAGTATATTTTTTTTCATAAATTGATTTAATTAAATAACTAAAGTAGCAAAATGCAGTATTTGTTTTAATAAGTCAAACATTAAAATTCCCACCAAATACTATCGGGCAAATTTTCATTTAGTTTAATTAATTGTCCTATTAATGGTGTGGTTGTTTTTACCTGCATTTCTTTTGCTTTTACCGTAACCCTTTTTATTGATTCGTTCCAGGGGTGCAGGGCTAAGGTAAATTTACTCCAATGAACGGGCATTAAAACTTTGGCTTTTAAATCCTGTGCGGCTTGCACTACCTCTTCGGGCTGCATATGTATATATGGCCACATTTTATTATACTGACCACATTCCAGTAGAACCAAATCAAATGGTCCGTATTTTTCGCCTATTTGTTTAAAGTGTGTATCAAAACCGCTATCGCCTCCTAAAAATATTTTTTCGGTTGGTGTTTGCAAAATGTATGATGCCCACAAGCTTTGGTTACGTTTAAATTTGCGCCCTGAAAAATGGCGTGCAGGAGTAGCTATAAACTTAATGTCGTTGCTAAAGTTTATTTCTTCCCACCAGTCAAACTCAACAATCCGTTCGTTAGCTATACCCCATAAGTTTAAGTGCTCACCCACACCTAAGGATGTATAAAACATTTTAGCTTTATTTTTTAATTCTAATATGGTTTTGTAATCAAGGTGGTCATAATGATCATGGGTTATGAGTACAATATCTATATCGGGAAAGTCGCTTATTTTATACTCGTTGCTACCTGCATAGTTTTTAGCAAAAAAACCAACAGGCGATGCATTGCCACTAAAAACCGGGTCGACTAATATGTTTAAACCTTTGGTTTTAATAAAATACGATGAGTGTCCAAACCATACAATCTGGGTTTGATTGGTATCTAAGTTTTTTAAATCTGTCTTAACAAAGGGTAATGAATGTGGTGGTTCCGCATCTTTGGGTTTGTTAAAATACATTTTCAATATTTTCCAGTAAGAGGCATCGGGAGCTAAGTCAGGTGTCAGGCTTAAATTTTTAAAGGAACCATCTTTGTAGTTGGGCGATTTTTTTATTTTTTCCAATCGTGCTCCTGTGGGTAGTTGGCCAAATTGTTTTTGCTCTAAAAATAAGTACCCACCGGTACTTAAACTGAATAAAATAGCTATTAATATAATCATTTTTCTTTTTGTTCTTAATTTCATTCTGTATGAACGTTACGGCTTTTTGCGGAACAAATAAACATAAAAACAATGGCTTTCAATGGAGATATTGAAAGTAGTTACTATATATAATTGGGCGGTTTAAATGATGGATAAACGAGCATTGTTATGAAGAATATTTATTTGATTAATAGTGCAGTATAATTTTGTAAAAAATAAAATAAACCAATCGGTATATTTTATTTAGCTTTGTGCCTGATTATTAAATTAAGATGTCGAAAGCAGAAAAAACAAAGGCTTTTATTATTGAAAAAGCGGCTTATACTTTTAACAAAAAGGGCTTTGCTGGTACTTCATTGAACGATTTAATAGAAATAACGGGTTTAACCAAAGGTGCTTTGTACGGACATTTTGCAAACAAGGAGGCCATAGCCATTGAAGCTTATTTGTTTAATGTAAAGGAGTTGGAAAAAAAGCTTTCGAATGATATCAGCAAACAAACTCTGGCTAAAGATAAGCTACTTGCCTTTATTGATTTTTACCGCTTTAACTGGAAAACAATTTTTGAATGGGGTGGATGTCCCATGCTGAACGCTGCTATTGAAGCGGATGATAACTTACCCTTTTTGAAAAAATATATTGCTACGAGTATTAAAATATGGGTTAAAATAATTACCAGAATTATTGATTCAGGAAAAGAAAGCAAAGACTTTAAGTCTTCTGTCAATACACAGGATTATGCTTATACCATTGCTACTTTGGTGGAGGGTGGTATTATGATGGCTAAAATAAATAACAATAAGGATTTATTGGTATTGGCTTTGGACAGGGCTGTAAAAATAATAGAAGAAGAAATGGTGCAATAAATTTTTTTGTCATAAAATATACCGATTGGTATAAAATATAAAAATGAAAGAAGTATATATTATAGATTACCAAAGAACACCTGTTGGAAAATATGGTGGCATACTAAGCAACATCAGGCCCGATGATTTGGCTGCCTTTGTTATTGCAGCATTATTGAACAGGAATGAGTACCTGAATGTAAGCAGCATTGATGATGTGATACTGGGTTGTGCTAACCAGGCAGGTGAGGATAACCGAAACATAGCCAGATTTGCCGCTTTACTGGCGGGTTTACCTGTTGAAGTGCCGGGCGTTACTGTTAACAGGTTATGTGCATCGGGTATGCAATCTGTTATAGATGGTTTTACACGTATAAAAGCAGGCCTGGCTGATGTTATTATAGCAGGTGGTGTAGAAAGTATGAGCAGGGCTCCTTATGTAATGGCTAAATCGAATAAAGCTTTTGAGCGTGGGTTGGAACTGGCTGATACTACTTTGGGATGGAGGTTTGTGAACAAGCAACTGGTTGAAAAATATTACCCATATACCATGGGCGAAACAGCTGAAATTGTAGCTGAACGCTGGCAGATAAGCAGGGCTGAGCAGGATGCTTTTGCTTATGATTCGCATAGGAAATATATAGAGGCTTTTGGGGATGGGAAATTTAAAGGAGAGATTATGTCATTACCTTCATTGGCTATTGATGATACGAAACCATTGGATCAAGGAGTAAGGGCTGATAGTTCAATAGAAAAATTAGCGCAGCTTAAACCCGCATTTAAGCAAGATGGTTCAGTAACTGCCGGCAATGCATCAGGTTTAAATGATGGCGCTGCTGCTATGTTACTGGTATCAGGCGAGGTAGTGGAAAAATATGGTTTAAAACCTTTGGCTAAAATAGTTTCTTCATCGATTGTGGGTATGCACCCAGATATAATGGGAACCGGACCTGTACCGGCTACCCAGAAAATTTTAAAACAAACGGGATTAACGATAGCTGATATTGATTTGATGGAAATTAACGAGGCTTACGCGGTACAGGTAATTTACACAATGAATGAATTAAAAATAGCAGAGGATAAGGTGAATGTAAATGGCGGTGCTTTGGCTATCGGGCATCCTTTGGGTATGTCGGGTACACGTATAACAGGACATTTGGCTTTGGAATTAAAAAGAAGCAATAAGCAATATGGTATTGCTACCATGTGTGTGGGTGTAGGGCAGGGAACTGCTTTATTAATTGAAAATATAATTTAAAAAATAATATGAAGGAAGTATTTATTGTATCGGCCAAACGAACTCCTATAGGAGGTTTTTTAGGCAGTTTATCTCATTTATCGGCTACTGAATTAGGAGCTATTGCTATTGAAAATACGTATAAGGCAACTGGTATTGATGCTGATTTAATTGACAGTGTTTATATGGGCAATGTATTAAGTGCTAATGTAGGCCAATCACCGGCCAGGCAAGCGGCTAAGTTTGCACAAATACCTGATAGTAAAGACGCCACTACTATTAATAAAGTTTGTGCATCGGGTATGAAGGCTACTATGATTGGTGCACAACAAATTCAATTGGGTTTGGAAAATATAGTGGTTACAGGTGGTATGGAAAGTATGAGCAATGTACCGCATTATGCTAACATAAGAAAAGGTTTAAAGCTGGGCGATATGAATCTGGTAGATGGCATGGTGAAGGATGGTTTATGGGATGTGTATCATAATTTTCATATGGGCAATGCGGCTGAAATTGGTATTCGTAAATTTGGTTTCACAAGGGCTGCACTTGATGAATATGCTATTCAATCTTACGAAAAAGCAGCCCAAGCTACGCAGCATAAAAAGTTTAGCGGTGAAATTATACCTATTGAAGTAATGCAGAAAAAAGGTGTTGTTACTATTGACCGTGATGAGGATATTGATAAAATAATTCTGGATAAGGTAGCAACTTTAAAACCAACTTTTGAAAAAGATGGATTGCTCACAGCTGCTAATTCTAGTAACTTAAATGATGGTGCAAGTGCTTTGCTGCTGGCATCGAAAGAGGCTGTTGAAAAATATGGATTAAAACCTTTGGCTAAAATTATAGCCTATGCTGATGCGGCTCAGGCTCCGGAATGGTTTACTACTGCGCCTGCCATTGCTATTCCAAAAGCTTTGCAGCAAGCTAATTTAAGTTTAGCAGATATTGATTTGTTTGAAATTAATGAGGCTTATGCATCGGTGGTACTTTCTATGCAACAAATTTTATCATTGGATTTAAGCAAGGTAAATGTGTATGGTGGTGCTGTGGCTTTGGGACATCCTATTGGGGCATCGGGTGCCCGGATTATAACTACGCTTATATTTGCTTTGAAACAGGAAGGCGGCAGGTATGGTGTTGCTGCTATTTGTAATGGCGGGGGTGGAGCTTCGGCTATTGTTATTGAGAATGTATAATGCTTAAATAAAAAAGGAAGCACCATGCTTCCTTTTTTATTTATTGTTGTTTTGCTTTATAAAGGGCAGCTAAAAAGGTTTCTGTTTCCTGTGCGCCTGAAATGGCATATTTATAATCGAATACAAAAAACGGAACGCCCTTTATGCCTATTTGCATGGCTTGGTAAATATCGTCCTGCACTTCTGATTTAAACTGGGTTGAGTTTAACATAGTGCTGCTTATATCTGCTCCTATACCTATTGATTCTCCAATATTGACGAGTGTTTCTACATCATCTATATTTTTGCCTTGGGTAAAGTGGGCTGCAAACAATGCCTCTTCACACTCATTTTGCTTATTGAGTGTTTTGGCCAGATGTGTTAAGCGGTGTGCATTAAATGAGTTGGCAACAACTGCTTTATCAAAATGGTATTCCAGCCCTTCGTTGGCAGCCATATTAGTAACATGCTCGGTAGTTTTTCGTGTATACTCCATATCCCAGCCTTTGCTTTGTGCCAGGTGCTCCACAGTATTTTTATTGGGGTTGGTTTTTAGTGTCGGATCCAGCTGATAGCTTTTCCATTCTACTACCACTTCGTCTTTATATTCAAATTGTGCCAATGCATTTTCGAACCTGCGTTTACCTATATAACAAAAGGGGCACATTACATCGCTCCAAATTTCAACTTTCATATTGATTGGTTTTTGAACAAATGTATCTATTCCGTGCTTAAATCAAAATGCTTTTATTGGCTGCTTGCCTGGCTTAGTTTTTAAGTTCCATTAAATGTATATCGGGCTTATGGATGGTGAAAAAACCATAACCACCTTGTATATTGGTAGGAAAATTAATTACTTCTGCACGTATCTGGTTCACCAGTTGTGATGCTTTTTTCTGTACGGTTAAAAAATCGTAATAGCCTTTGCTAATATTTGAAATTGCTACTGCAATGGTGTCACCCAGTTTTACACGGCTTAATCTTTTATCGGTTATGTATTTGCCTGCTATAAAATCTTTTTCGGTTATTAAATCAAAATTGTTCGATTGGTTTAGCATACGGCTGGCTATATAATCAACATCTATTTTACTTTTAGTAGTATCTTTTTTATTACCTGTAATATAGTTTATTAAATACCAGTTTTCCTGGTTTGGTATATCGGTAAACTGGTAATGCACGTTTATGTTACCTTTATCGTAACTGCTTATAATGGGGTAAATACTATCGAATACAATATTGGGCATGTGGCTTGTGCTTGACCATGCTGTTAATCCTGTTGACTGGTGGGAGGCAAACAGGGTGTAGTTTTGCAGGGTAAATTCATCCAGTGGTTTGCTCATATATAAACCGGGCGAAAACTCTGTTAATGTATCGATGGTATTATTTGACTGTAGTATTACCACGGAATTGGTTAATAATAATGTGGTATCAAAGTTTACTCCATTGCTATCGTAAGTGGGTGCGCCATTTTTTAGCGCACTGAAATTTTTACTTACTGCTACCAGTAATGTGTTTTCATTTGGTACGAGTTGGGAACTGATAACCATTTTTGGCGGTGCCTGTGGTATGTCAATGGTAATTGGTTCGGGCTGACATGAGCAAAGTATCAGCGCAAGACTTGCGAGTATTATAATTATTTTATGCATGTTTAAAATTTAAAGTTATAAGCTATTGATGGAATAAAACCGAATAATCCCTGCTCCTGGTATTGTAACTGGCCATTTGCATTTTGTTCTACTCTTATTCGGTATGGTTGTGTTCTGTTGTATACGTTATAGGCTCCTATATGCCATTCGCTGCTCCATTTTTTGTTGGGTTTTGAATAAATAACAAGGTTTAAATCCAGACGGTGCGATGCAGAAAGCTGTACTGCATTCCTATCGCTGTAAATAGGCAAAGGGTCAAAGTTGGAGTAAGTGCCATTGGGCATTAAAAACTGGCCAATAACGGGTGTAAACCATGAGCCTGATGCAAAAACAAATACACCTGAAAAGGCTACTCTTTTGCTTAGCTGGTAATTGGCCACAATGGAGAAATCGTGTCGCCTGTCGTAGCGGGCAAAAAATGTTTTGCCGTTGTTTAGTTCATCAAATTTACGTGTGCTGTATGACAGGGTGTAACCTATCCAGCCGTTTAATTTGCCCATTTGTTTTTGTAAGGTTATTTCTACTCCATAGGCCTTACCAGTGCCTTGTAATAAATCGTCTTCTATATTATTATTCAGCATGGCTACTGTTCCTTCTTTGTATTCTACCAGGTTGTTCATCCATTTGTAGTAAGTTTCTATGGTCAGGTTAGCTTTTAGCTTATGTATGTATTGGTTATAGGAAATAGAAATCTGATCAGCAGTTTGTGGTTTTATTTTTTTTGACACAGGATACCATAAATCGGTAGGCATAGCTGCTCCTGAACCTGATACTAAATGGAGGTATTGTACCATGCGTGTATAGGATGTTTTAATGCTTGCATTGTCGTTTAAAGCATAGCGTACATTTATACGAGGTTCAGGGTTTACATAAACTGTTTGCTGGTTAACGGCACCGGTTAATCTTATACCGTAATTAATAGCCCACTTTTTATTTATTTCTTTATCGTTTAAATAGTACAGTGCCATATCCTGTGTAGTTATTTTTAAACCATCGTTTGATTTTATGTTTTCGTTAAAAACACCTTCTGTTTTTGACACATTAGGGCGGAAATAGTGTTGTGCCAGTTCAAACCCGAATTTGATATGGTTGGTATTGTTTTTAAAATAGTTGTAGTCCATTTTTACTATATAATCCTGAATGCTGCTGGTAATAAAAAGTTTGTTGCCAGCCAGGTTACCTGTTATGTTATAGCTAAAGCTGCTATGTATTAATGATATGTTAGAGAATAGCTTTTTATTGGCGTATACGTGGTTCCAGCGTAGTGTGGCAGTTCTGTTGCCAAGGGTTGAGCCAAAGTCTATATTTTTACTGACGTTTTGTTTTGAGGAGTCGGTAGGGTTATGCAAACTAAGTACATCATCACCTATGTATGAGCTAAAGTATAGAATGTCTTTGTCTGATAACTTATAATTAATTTTGGCATTGATATCATAAAAGTAATAGGGGAGGTCTTTGTTGATTAATTTATATACCTGGTCTATGTATGTTCTGCGGGCTGATATAATGAATGATGATTTATTTTTTATAAGCGGGCCTTCTATGCTTAACCTGCTTGATAGTATTCCGATTCCTCCTTCTGCATGAAAGCTTTGGTTGTTTCCTTCTTTTAATCTTACATCCATTATAGATGATAAGCGGCCTCCGTAGTTGGCTGTAAAACCACCTTTCTGCATGCTCACATCTTTTAAAGCATCAGAGTTAAAAATGGAAAAGAAACCTAATAAGTGTGATGCATTATAAACGGGTGCTTCATCCATTAGTATTAAGTTCTGGTCGCTATTGCCGCCTCTTACAAACATACCTGTACTGCCATCGTGGCCACGTTTAATACCGGGCATTAATTGCAATACTTTTATAACATCTTTTTCGCCTCCTATAACTGGTATATTGGCTATGCTTTTTATGGGTATATGTACAATGCCTATTTCTGTTGATTGTACTTTATCGTTTTCTTTTTTTGCCTGTACGCTTACTTGTTTCAGTTCGTTTTTTTTCTCTACTAAATTAATTTTTAAGTTAGTTGTGTTGCTTATGTTAATGCTTACTTCCTGGCTTACATAACCTATGTAAGATATGGTGATGGTTTTTACATCATCAGTTGCCTGTATGGCAAAGTAACCATAGGCATTGGTGTATGTTCCTTTTTTTAATGGTCTGGCTATTACTTTGGCTCCATTAACGGCTTCGCCTGTTTTGGCGTCAACTACGTAAC
>CAYTWI010000010.1:0-57833 GCA_964442045.1 uncultured Bifidobacterium sp. | reverse complement strand
TAGTGCGGTTATAACCAGGGTATAACGGGTTTTCATCAGGTAAGTTCCAGAACACTCGGCTTTGGAAGCTTGATGTATTTAATATGGTTTGTGGACTGTTGATCCATACGGTATCTGGCGTGTAGAAATTGGCAATGGGCGGTAATAAAACATTAGAACCTGCAACCATATCAACCCCAAAATGCATATGATAATTAGCACCACCAGCAAGAGCACCATTACCTATGGTAGCAGTGCTTGGATTACCTAATTGTGTTTTAATGGTAGGTGTAATAAAAACATTAACAGGAAAACCAACGCCAACTGCAGTACTGCTGAATTCAACTACTAAAGGTAAAGTCGGGTCGTAATAAAAAGGTGTTTGTAAGGTAAATTGAACCCAATTAGCTGTACCTGGATTGGTAACTGTTAACGATGGGTTGCTGTAAACAGTAGTTAATCCCGTAATAAAAGCATCTGTAGCACTCGTATAGGAAGTTACAGAGGTTTGTCCCAGTTTTATGGAGCAATTGGTTATTACCGGACCGGCAGCTGTAGTATTAGGGCGTAAATAAATGGAAGTAATGTTACCCGCAAATACACCGGTAAGATCGCCCGGGGTATAAATGCATTGTATTTTGTAGTCTCCTAAAACATAATTATTTAAAGGTATGTTTAATCCCGTAGAAATGGGTGGAGAATAATTAAACATGGGTGTTTGAGCATCACTGTTTTTTATTAAAAAACAAAACGTCATAACCAAAATCAATAAAAATTTAGTACAGTTTTTTTTCATAATGCATTTTTTATTAAGGGTTTGAAAAACAATATTAACAAAAAAACATAACTTCGGTGACTATTATCATTTTTTTGACAAAGTTTTTTTAATGAATATTTAAAAACTTTAATTTTAGCATTATGGTACCTATTAAAAAACTATTACTTGTAATTTTCCTTATTAAGGCGAGTCAAATAATCATGGCTCAGCAAAATTTCAACGCCTACTTAAAAGACAATACCACCTATAGAGAACATGCGCTTGATATAACAAAAATGAAGGTGGAGGCCAGTTTTGTAGCTGAAAAAGGGCTGGTCATAGGAAAGGTGCAGCACTATTTTGTAGTTTTACAAAAACAAGTTGATTCCATCTTTTTTGATGCTCCATCTATCAAAATAAAATCAGCCACTTTTAATAATATATCGGTTCCTTTTTTAATAAGTAAGGCTGGTGTTTGGGTTAAACCTAAACAAAGTTTAAAATGGGATGAAGAAGGTGTTATTGCATTTGAATATGAAGCCAGCCCGCGAAAAGGAATTTATTTTATAGGTTGGAATGAAAAAGAACCTGAAGTTCCCAATCCGTTTGCTGTGCGTAAACAAATATGGACACAGGGACAGGGAATAGATAACAGGCAGTGGATTCCGATGTACGATGACATGAATGATAAATTTATTACCGAAACTGTTATTACATTTAATAAAGATTATCAGGTGCTTTCAAACGGAAAATTAATTAGTAAAACGGAGAATAAGGATAAAACGGTTACCTGGCACTACCAGATGAGTAAACCACATGCCGGCTATTTACTCATGCTGGCCATAGGTAAGTATGCAGTTAATAAAACTACTTCAACCAATGGGGTAGCACTAAACAATTGGTACTACCCGGAGTTTGCTGACAGGATGGCTCCCACTTACCGTTACACGGCACAAATGATGGATTTCCTGGAAAAAGAAACAGGCATTCATTATCCATGGGAAAGCTATAGTCAGGTAATGGTTCAGGATTTCATATTTGGAGCCATGGAAAACACCACCGCTACCATTTTTGGCGATTTCTTCAATGTGGATGAAAAAGCCTTTTTAGATAAAAACTATATTGGTGTAAACTGCCATGAAATGACCCATCAGTGGTTTGGTGACTATATAACTGCCCGCGACCCACGAGGAACCTGGTTACAGGAAAGTTTTGCCACCTATTACCCAAAGCTGTTTAGCAAAGAAATAGACGGAAACGATGAATATGACTGGCAAAGAAGAGCACATCAAAATGCAGCTGTAGAAGCGGGTAAAAAAGACAATTACGCAGTGGGGCACACCGCTGGTGGAACGGCTAGGGTATATCCTAAAGGAGCAGCCGTTATTTCCATGTTGGAATATGTACTTGGAAAAGACCAATGGAAAAGAGCCCTTAATCATTATTTAAAAACGCATGCTTATGCCAACGTTGAAACCAACGATATGCAACAAGCCATTAAAGACAAACTAGGATTAAATTTAGATTGGTTTTTTGACCAATGGATTTATAGGGGAGGAGAGCCACATTACC
Organism: uncultured Bifidobacterium sp.; assembly: GCA_964442045.1. Lineage (GTDB taxonomy): Bacteria > Bacteroidota > Bacteroidia > UKL13-3 > UKL13-3 > JAAFJM01. The sequence goes on along the minus strand of CAYTWI010000010.1, from coordinate 55,525 downwards.
TTATTCAATATGAAGATTTAACCAATAATGGAAGTAAAGTAACAGCAGTAACCATTGAACAAATACATAAAACCGATGAAACAATCGGTCATTTTAAAATGCCGGTTACCATTGAGGTTCATTATACCGATGGAACCCTTGATGCTGTTACACAAATTCAACAGGACGCATTTGAAGTAATAAAAATTAACAATCCGCTTAATAAGAAAATAGCTTTTGTACTTTTTGACCCCAACTCAAATATTATAAAACAAGTTACTTTTAAAAAAACACTTGAAGAGTTAAGACAACAAATAGAAAAAGCACCTAACTATATTGACAGGTATGATGCTGTGGTAGCTTTGCGTGATTTGGAACTGAATGAAAAACGAAATATCTTGTTACAAGCCATTCAAAAAGAGAAACATTATGGTATTGTAAATGAAATTATCAATCAGTTAATTAACGATAAAGAACCTGTTTCGGTAGAAGCCATGCAGGCCATGTTACAACACCCTAAATCAGTTGTACGCGAAAATGTGCTGAATAAACTCAACACAATTTCGGCAGAATGGAAACCTTATTATGTAAAAGCATTATCGGACTCAAGTTACGATGTGGTAAAAACAGCCATGGATAAACTATACAATAATTTCCAGGATAAAGAAACAATAGAGAAAATATTATTGGCTACCGAAAACATTTGGGGTATGAACAATGCTGTTAAAATAAAACATTATGAAATAATGGCTCTGGCCTCCACACAGCAAATTTTAGCTCCAGAAAAAAAACAATACGCCATCAGTCAACTAAACCAGTTTGCTTCAAGTCAATTTGAATTCAGAACCAGGTTACTTGCTTTTAACACCTTTAAAACTATAAATGTATTAAATAAAGAATTATGCGATAATCTTTTCAATGCCATGCTCTCAAGCAATAGCAGGTTAGCAGGACCTGCCACTGAATTAGCCAACTATTTTGCTACACAGGTAATTTACAAGCAGCTTTTAAAAGACAGCTATAACAAAGCCAATTTTGAAGCCTGGCAAAAAGATATTGTCAAACGTAATTTAAACTGGATTGAATGATTTTATCGCCTATTAATATATTAGAAGCAGGTGTTATAGTATCAACGCTGCTTTATAATTACTTTCTTATTAAGCAAAAAAAAATCTGTTGGCTTTTTGGTTTCTTATCTTCGGTATTGGGTGCCATTATATTTTATCATAAACAGGTAAACGGGCAGATATTATTACATGTTTTTTATGCAGTAATGGCTATTTATGGTTGGTATGTATGGCAAAAAAGTGTTACAACTAAACCTCTCCAAAAATGGACTAACAAACAACAAATTATTTCATTGCTGGCAGGTGTATCAGTAACCGTATTATTGTATCAATTTATGCTGCCCTGTTTGCATATAAATGCTACCCTGCCCGATGTTGCCATTACTGTTTTTTGTTTTATTGCTACTTATAAAGAAGCACAGAAAATTGTAAGTGCCTGGATATACTGGATAATACTTAATTTTGCGAGTGTTCTGCTGTATGGGCAAAGCCAATTATACCTGTATGCCGCATTGATGTTGGTCTATACAGCCATATCAGTAAACGGGTATTTAATTTGGCAAAAAGAGCTAAAAAAACAACATTTATAAATATAAAACTGCCATTCACATAAAGTTAATAACCTTTTTAGTTGCAGTTAAAAATGTTTTATATACTTGAAATAAAATTAGATTAAAATGAGCAATAGTATATTCAATATTTTATTAGTAGAAGATGATGAAGTTGATATTATGAATGTAAAAAGAGCATTCAAAAAAAATAATGTTCAACACAGTCTGGCAGTAACCAATAATGGTATTGAAGCATTGGCTTATTTAAGAAACGCACACGCCAATACTCCTCTTGAAGTTCCCAAAATTATTTTGCTTGATTTAAACATGCCAAGAATGGGCGGAATAGAGTTTTTAAAAGAAATACGAAACGATGAACAGTTAAAAAACCTGAGCGTTTTTGTAATGACTACTTCCAATGAAGATAACGACAAAGTAGAGGCATTTAACTTAAACGTAGCAGGTTATATATTAAAACCCTTATCAATGGAGCAATTTATGGATGTAGTTAGTACCTTGAATAGCTTTTGGAAACTTTGCGAATTCCCCAATTAATCTCTATTTTTGACTAACTAAACATGCACGCTGAGAGTAACTACAAGATTTTATTGGTTGACGATGATGATGTGGATATTATATCATTTGAAAGAGCTATCAAAAAAACAGGACTGAGTTATACCCTTGATATATGTAAAAATGCTTCAGAAACACTTATTAAAATAACACGTAATAATTATGATTGCATTTTTTTAGATTACTTGCTTCCCGGATTTGACGGACTTGAATTACTGAAGAAAATAAGAGAGTTTAATGTGCTTACCCCAATAGCCGTTATGACCTCCCAAGGTGATGAAAAGCTAGCCGTACAAATGATTAAGAATGGTGCTTTTGATTACTTTCCCAAAGCAGAAATAAGCCCCGATTATATAGAAAAAGTAGTATTGAATGGTGTTCGTATCGGGGAGATTGAACAGCAAAGATTAAAAGCAGAACAAGCCATAAAAGAGAACAATAGTCGCCTGACAGCTATTGTGGAAAGTACCCAGAATTATATTTATGCACTCGATAAAAACCTGCGTTTTATTTCGTTCAACAGTTCATTTAAAAATAAAGTAAGAGCCGATAAGAATATAGATATTCAAATAGGCCAGCATATAGATGAAATTATTGACGATATAGAAATATTACAACACTTTAAACAGTGTTTAACAGGCGAGAGTATAACCACTATTGAAGAGCACACTATTAATAATGAATATACCTGCTTAGAAACCACCTACAACCCTATTAAAATAGAAGGTGAAGTAACAGGTGCAGCTATTTTTAGTAAAGATATAACCGAAAACAAGAAGTTTCAGAAAGAGTTATTACAAGCCCGTAACGATGCAATAAACTCAGCCAAAGCAAAAACCGAATTCTTATCAAACATGAGCCACGAAATACGCACTCCTATGAATGCTATTATGGGCTTAACGGAACTGCTTTTAGAAGAAAACTTACAGGGAACAATACTGGAAAATTTAAAATCAATCAGGTATTCAGCCGATAATTTATTGGTGATTATAAACGATATTTTAGATTTCAGTAAAATAGAAGCGGGTAAAATAACCTTCGAAAATATAGAATTTGACTTGCGTGAGCGCATGTCGGAGCTATACAAAACATTTGAGTACCGCTCAAAAGAAAAGGATTTAGATTTTGTTATCAGTATAGATGAAGCCATACCCAATATTTTAAAAGGCGATCCATACCGACTCAACCAAATACTGTTTAACCTTGTGGGTAATGCCATTAAATTTACTTCAAAAGGTTCCATAACAGTAAATGTAAATTTACTTTCCAACAAACAAAATAAGGCATTGGTAGCCTTTACCGTAAGCGATACCGGGATTGGTATTCCCGAGCATAAACACTCCAAAATATTTGAAAGTTTTACACAGGCATATACCGATACAACCCGTAAATTTGGCGGTACAGGTTTAGGCCTGGCCATTACAAAAAACCTGACCCTTTTACAAAACGGAAATATAAGTATAAAAAGCAGGGTGGGACAGGGCACTACCTTTAGTGTAGAGTTACCATTTGAAATAAGTAAACTGAAAGCATTGAAACAAGAAGAACTAAAGGAAGAAGTATACGATTTAAGCCGTTACAAAATTCTTATTGTAGAAGACAATGTAATGAACCAGTTTGTCGCTAAGCAGTTTTTCAAACGCTGGAATACCGATGTAGAGATTGCAAACAATGGTGTGGAAGCCATAGAAATCCTTTCTACCCGCGATGATTTTCACTTGGTATTGATGGATTTGCAAATGCCTGAAATGAGTGGTTTTCAGGCAGCAGAAATGATACGTGCTCCAAACACCACCGTTAAAAACTCTAACATACCTATTATTGCACTAAGTGCCGATGCTTTTAGCGAAACACGCAAAAAAGTAATTGAGGCCAATATGAATGACTTTGTTACCAAGCCATTTAACCCTGAAGAATTGTATCAAAAAGTACTTAAGTACGTAACCCAACGATAACTACAAACCACCCCGTTTAATTTTTTTTTATTTTAGTCAATAAAAATCTAATATCGCTTGCTTAAAATCTAGCTAAAAGAAGCTATAACAGTATTTCTGTAGCTATAAATTTTTTAAAAATGAGTCAATTAAAAGAAGATGCACTAAAATACCATAGCAAAGGCCGTCCCGGTAAAATTGCTGTAGTACCTACCAAACCTACCAATACCAAACGCGATTTAAGTTTAGCTTATTCACCAGGCGTAGCAGAGCCTTGTTTAGCCATAGCCGAAAATCCGGACGATGTATATAAATACACGGCAAAAGGCAATTTAGTAGCTGTTATTTCAAATGGAACAGCTGTACTGGGCCTTGGCGATATTGGCCCGGAAGCATCAAAACCCGTTATGGAAGGCAAAGGTGTTTTATTTAAAATTTTTGCTGATATTGATGTGTTTGACATAGAAATAAGCACTAAAAATACAGAAGAGTTTATCAGCACTGTTAAAAACATAGCCTGCACATTTGGTGGTATTAACTTAGAAGATATTAAAGCTCCAGAGTGTTTTGAAATAGAAAGACGTTTAAAAGAAGAGCTTGATATTCCCATAATGCATGACGACCAGCACGGAACTGCTATTATTACAGGAGCTGCTTTATTAAATGCACTAGAGCTGGTTGGTAAAAACATCAATAACATACAGGTAGTTTATAATGGAGCAGGAGCTTCTGCTATTAGCTGTGCTAAAATTATGTTGGCATTAGGCGTACAAAAAGAAAACCTGATTATGTGCGATAGCAAAGGCGTAATAAGAGTTGATAGCCCTAATTTAGACGATACAAAAAAGCAATTTGCTACTTCGCGCAACTTACACACCTTGCAGGATGCAATGGCTAATGCCGATGTATTTGTTGGTTTATCAAAAGCCGATGTAGTGAGCCAGGATATGTTAAGAAGCATGGCTAAAGATTGTATAGTATTTGCGCTGGCCAATCCAAATCCTGAAATTTCTTACGATTTAGCCATGGCCTCAAGGCCCGATATTATTTTGGCAACCGGCCGAAGCGATTATCCTAATCAGGTAAACAATGTATTGGGCTTCCCATACATTTTCAGAGGTGCTCTGGATGTACGCGCTACAAAAATTACGGAAGAAATGAAAATTGCAGCGGTACATGCATTGGCGCAATTAACCAAAGAACCCGTTCCGGAAATTGTTAACTTAGCTTACAACGAAAAGAACGTAACATTTGGTAAAAATTATATTATTCCAAAACCAATTGATCCGCGTTTAATAACTACCGTTTCGCCAGCAGTAGCCAAGGCTGCTATGGAAAGTGGTGTAGCTAAAAACCCTATTACCGATTGGGAAAAATACAATCACGAATTGTTAACCCGCTTAGGTAAAGAAAGCAATTTTGTAAGAGCTATAACCGATAAAGCAAAACAGGCACCTAAGCGCGTGGTATTTGCCGAAGCTGATAATTATAAAATATTGCGTGCCGCACAAATTGTAAAAGACGAAGGAATTGCTATTCCAATATTGTTAGGCAACAAACAAAAAATAAATGCTATCATAGCGGAAAACCATATTAGGTTGGGAGATATAACCATTATTGATCCAATGGAAGAAGAAAAAACACTGCATGAATTTGCCGATATGTTTTTTATGAAACGCCAACGCAAAGGCATTACCCTGCACGAAGCACGTAAGCTTATGCGCGATAGAAATTATTTTGCACCTATGATGGTTGAAATGGGTCAGGCAGATGCAATGATTAGCGGACTGACCAAAAACTATCCGACCTCTATTAAACCGGCTTTACAAATTTTGGGTAAAGAAGACGGAACCAAAAATGTAGCCGGTATGTACATTATGCTGAGCAAAAAAGGTACCTTATTCTTTTCAGATACCACCGTTAACCGTTATCCGAGCAGCGATGATTTAGTGGATATTACCTATTCAACCTATAAAGCAGTTAAAAAATTCAATATAGAACCACGCATTGCTTTATTAAGTTATAGTAACTTTGGTTCGGCAGATGGTGAAGTACCACAAAAAATGATGAAAGTGCGCAATGTGCTGAAAGAACGTTACCCCAACATGGTTGTTGATGGCGATATACAGGCAAACGTAGCACTTAATCAAAAACTTTTAAGTGCTAATTTCCCTTTTAGCGAATTAAATGGAGCGCCTGTAAATACTTTAATTTTTCCTTCACTTTCGTCTGGTAATATTACCTACAAAATGTTACAGGAATTAGGTTCGGCCGAAGCAATCGGGCCCGTATTATTGGGTTTGAAAAAATCGGCTCACGTATTACAACTAGGCAGCAGTGTACGCGAAATAGTAAATATGGTTACTATTGCCGTAGTTGATGCACAAAGTAAAAGCTAAAATAACTAATATAAGTTATAACACATTTTGCATACAAATAGCAATATTTGTATGCAAATAAAAACAAACTATTGAGTAAAATAGATATCATAAAACAACCCATTGCCCATGAGTTAGATTTGTTTGAAAACAAATTTAAACTGGCCATGAAAAGCAATGTGGCTTTGCTTGATACTATTATGACTTACATAGTAAAACGTAAAGGCAAGCAGGTAAGGCCCATGTTTGTATTTTACAGCGCTAAGTTATTTAACGAAGTAAATGATGCCACTTACAGAGGAGCCAGTTTAGTAGAACTACTCCATACCGCTACTTTGGTGCATGATGATGTGGTAGATGACAGCGATGAGCGCAGAGGTTTTTTTAGTATCAATGCACTTTGGAAAAATAAAATAGCCGTTTTAGTGGGTGATTATTTACTGTCCAAAGGATTGCTGTTAGCCGTAAAAAATAAAGACTTCCAATTGCTGGAACTGGTTAGTACAGCGGTTGAGCAAATGAGCGAAGGTGAGTTATTGCAAATTGAAAAAGCCAGAAACCTGAACCTGTCAGAAGAAGTGTATTACGATATTATCCGTAAAAAAACAGCTTCCTTAATTGCCTCTTGTTGTGCCATTGGAGCTGCCAGTGCAGGAGCCACTACTGAACAGGTAGAACAAATGCGTTTGTTTGGCGAATACATAGGTATAGCTTTTCAAATAAAAGATGATTTGTTGGATTATGGTGATGATGATATAGGCAAACCTACAGGCATTGATTTAAAAGAAAAAAAATTAACCCTGCCAATTATTTATACCATTAACAATGCCGATAGGTCTACACGGAATTATATTATTAATTCTATAAAAAACCACAATACCGAAAAGAAACGGGTTGCTGAAGTTATAAAATATGTAAATGAGCACGATGGTATAGCCTATACGCGCAAAGCCATGATTGAATACAAAGAAAAAGCCCTGGCCATCTTAGCTGCTCAAAACAATAAAGAGGTGGCCGACAAGTTAGCCATGTTGGTGGAGTACATTATTGACCGGAAAAACTAAGCGTATTGTAATACCAATTACTTTACTAATTTGCATAAAAGATAAAATAAGTGTCATTTTATCTATTTAAATAATGTAAACACGAGCAACCTTACCTATGAAAAAACTCCTTATTCTATTAGCCGTTTTATTATTACTGAGTGCTAAAATAAGCAAAGCGGCAGAAACGGACTCTGTTGCACCACCACCTGACACGGTTAAAGTAGGTATTTATTTTATAAGTTTACACGATATAGATTTCAGACAAAAAGAATATACCGTACGCTTTTGGTTATGGTTCAGGTATAAAAATAAAGCATTTAATTTTGGCAAAAATGTAGAAGTACCAAACGCCAAATCAATTGAAAATACTGACAATTACAGCGATACTTCCAATGGTGAAATTTTTACCCTCATGAAAATGAAGTGTGTAATGAAAGAATCGTGGCAGGTACATAATTACCCGTTTGATAAGCAAAAACTGGAAATACATATTGAAAACTCGCAATACGATTCGCGCAGCCTGGTTTTTGTAGCCGATACTTCCGGTAAACATTTTGACCCTGAACTAACCATAGCAGGTTGGAACATAAGCAAAGTAGATGTGGTTACAGGATTAAGGGGTTATGAAACTACTTTTGGCGATGTAACACTACCATCCGCTCATTCCGATTATGGTTCATTTACAGTTGATATTTATATAGAACGCAACGCGTGGGGCTTATTCTTCAAATTATTTTTATGTATGTACGTATCGTTTTTTATTTCGTACATGTGTTTCTTTATCCATGCAGACAGCATAGAATCAAGGTTTGGACTAAGTGTAGGTTCTCTGTTTGCAGCCGTTGGTAATAAATATATTATTGATTCCATTTTGCCAGAATCTTCCACCTTTACATTAGTAGATTCGCTACATGCATTTACTTTTGTGGCTATACTTATAACTATTATTCTAAGCGTTTATTCACTCAGTTTAAGTAAAAGTAAAAAGCTTAAAATGGCCAATAAAATTGATAAGAAATCAGCAAAAGTATTGTTAGTGTTATACCTGCTTTTAAACATAGTGTTTATTTTAAGAGCAATAATATCCTAATCTAACTGTAAGTATTCAAACTTGGGTGTACCTTTAACTCCGTTTAGGTTAAAGTCTAAGAAGCGTAATTTATATAACTCGTTGTTGTATACATTGTATATTATATAATTTACGTTAGCCCTTGCGTTGTATTGCCCCGTAGTAAAGTTGTAAATTTTCCAATCGTAACCAATTACATCACGCACATTGCTATAATGAAAATTATTAATAGCCATACTAGGTGTAATAGATTCGAAAGTATTACTACTGTCAACCGCCACACTTATTTTTGAAGTATTAATAAATATACCCCTTACCACATATTTAGTTAATACACTCGTTTCATAAAAAACATAACGGTATTTTAAGAAGCATAAGTCCCAGTCCTCTTTACGGGGCTCAAAATTTATATAAGTATCTGGAGTAGTAAAGCTATAATATACTTTAGTCTTAGTAGGATCTTTGGGTAGGGTTACCCTATAAACCAATTGCTGATTGTCAATATAAGCGTATTCAAAAATATACTCATAAGGAGTAGCTTGAATAAGTCTAAACTCCACAAACCTATTGGTGGTATAATAACTCCCACGATCTAACATATAAAGGTTTCCTTTACCGGACCTGTTAAAATCGCACCAGTGCGATAAGGCCAATGAGTCGTTGCATCCGCAAGGAGCATCCCATTTGTAATTAAAAGTATCTGTGTTATTGGTAATAAAAAAATTCCTGCGTTTGGTATCGGCAGCATACATATCCATACCTCCGTTTAAGTAAACGTTATATCCAAAGGGCGAAGCATCAAAAGCCAAATCCCATGAGTTAATGTCAACCAGTGTAATTTGGCTATCTTTTAAGTTAAGGAATGCCTGCTTTTCAAAATCTTTTCCTAAAGTGATAGACATAAATGAACTATTGCCTCTTGGTGGTAATTTAATGGGCTTGTCTTCCTTTTCGCATGATGTAAATACAAAAACGATGATGGTTATGAATAGTATGTTTTTAATGCTTAGAAGCATGGTTTTAATTGGTTGTAAAAAAGTCAAGATTAAATTTTAAAGAGGCAAAATAACTGGTACCCATTGCTACCGCAGCACTGTTGCTGCCTGTGGCATGTGGTCCGCTTATTAAGTTTGCCTGTATGTTAATGGTATTGAAAATATTTTTGCAACCAAGGGTCACATTCAACTTACGTTTTAATAAAAACTTACTTACTGTAGCATCCAGTAAATTAAAATCGTTCATGGTACCCAGTATAATACTGTTATCGGTTAAGTTGTATTGATAGTATTGTAAAACGCCATTGTATTTATAGAACAAACTAACCGTAGTTAAAGCTTTGCTGAAAGTATAACTTACATTGGTCCTAAACTCGTTGGTGTAAAAATAAGTATTAGTTCCCGCTGCCTGCATAATGCTGTTTTGGCGTGCATTAAAAGCATAACCAACCTGTGCGCTAATAGTATTGCTTGATAAACCTGTATTAAAGTTAAGACCAATGTTTTCAACACTGCTTATGTTGGTGTATTGAGCAGCCACAGTAGTTGAGTTAAGCCTTACCAAATCAATCATATTGTTAATACGGTTATAAAAAACGGTTGGTTCTATTGTAAAGGTATAATTTTTACTTAGTTTTTTAGTATGTGTAACAGCTATTTGAACATTATGGCCCGTTTCAGTCTTTAAATTAGGGTTGCCATGTAAGCTGTGGTTAGGGTCAACAAAAGCCAGGTAAAGCTCCTTTAATGAAGGTGCTCTGAACCCTCTTGCATAGGAAGCCCTTAAAACCCAACTGGTATTTAAATCATACTTCACGTTTAAGGAAGGAATAACGGGTGCATCAAATTTGGTATTATAAATAACACGGGCTGCAGGTCTTATTAAAAGACGGCTGCCCACTTTTATTTCAGCACTTCCAAACAAACCGTAATCGCCAATCTGCGCTTTTTGGTTGGCTATTTTTGTCCCTTCCGTTTCGTCAATATTTATTTCATAACCCAACTGGTAATTCAGTTTCCTGCTAAGCGTTTTATTGGTTAAAGTACCCCTGCTCATATACAGGTTAAAGTAAGTAGTATCTTGCAAACTGGCATCTGCAATAAGCGTTTCCTGTAAGCTTACCATATCTTTAAAAACGGAGCGTCTTATGCGCTGGTAATTCTGGTAAGCTGCAATAATATTTAATTGCCATTTGCTGTTTAGTTTTTTATCAAAAAGTAAGCTGGAGCCTAATCTTCTTGTAAAGTAATACTCATCCTGGGCTGTGGCTTCAAACGAGTTTACTGTAGGAATTCCTTTGTTAGTGGTTTGTTCATTAAAGAACTGGTTGTTAATTTTAATAGAACCATTTTTAATAAAATAGGTAAAATTAAAATCACCAACATATTGTGTTCTGGGCTTCCATATTTTAAAACGGGAATTTCCATCCGGATTGTATCCTTCAAAAAAGTTGCGTTGAAAGTTTATTTGGTAGCCTGTTCTTTTAAAGCCCAGATTAGCCTGGGCATCAAAGTTATATTGACCAATGGTTTCTCCATAAGTACCAAGGCAGAGCCTTCCTTTGTTTTTGCTCGATTTTTTAGTAATAATATTCAGCACCCCGCCTAAAGCATCAGTACCAAAGTTTACACTCATGGGGCCCTCCACCATTTCTATTCTTTCTACATTGGCTAAATTGATTTGTGTTAAATCAATATTGCCATTTTCGCGACCTATTACCGGCACGCCATCAATCAATATTTTTATGTTTTGACCCGAAATACCTTGTATTGACATACTATTACCCAACATAGGGTCGTAGTTGATTCTTACATTTAATTCGTTGGCCAGTAAAGTAGGTAAGTTAAAAGCACCTTGTAACTGAATTCTTTTTGCATCAATTACTTTTACTTTCAGTACCGATTTTTGTAAGGTGTTTTCGCCTAGCTGACCTGTAATTATTATTTCGTTCAGGCCTTTGTTTTTGGTTGAATCAGTTGGATTGGTATTGGTTTGGGCACTTGCATATAAACATATAAGCATGGCGCAAAAGGCCATGCTTATATGTTGAAAATTATATGTGTGTTTATTTTTCACTGAATGAAATACCCAAACAAAAATTATTGTTTAATGAACTTAATGGTTTGGCTACCATTTTCTGTAGCAATATTTAATAAGTACATACCGGTTTGTAAACCACTAACATCAACTTTACCTGCGTTGATGAAGTTACCTGTAGCAATGGTTTTTCCGCTTAAGTTGCTGATTGTTACATTGGCTTGTTTAGCATTGCTTAACTCAATGTTTAATTCAGTAGTTGCCGGGTTAGGGTAAACAGAGGCAGTAACAGTGTTATATACGTTTTCGTTAACTGATAAGCCTGCATAGCTGGTTTTATTGAAGATAATTATCTGTCTGTCAGAAGCAGCATAATATTTAGTGAATTTAATTTTATTAATTTTATTGTCAACACGGGTAAAATATACCAATGAATCTTTTACAGGCCATTCACCCGGAGTTGTGGTAATTTCTTTCCAGTCCCAGTCAATACCTCTTGATTTGCCATTGAATAATGTAGTGTCGTAAGTTGCTGCATTGGCAGTCGCACCTGCTACTTTATAAGCCATAGTATTTGGATTTTGTAATACACCCATTACCGGATACATAACTGTTTGCGGACCTAAGGTTACCAATGTTTTGTAACGGGTAAACAATAAGTTCCATTGTGAGTAAGGAATAGGCTCTCTGTCTATTACAGTATTGGTATTCATGTTGTAATAAGCAAATAATTTACCGTTAAACTGGTTTTTGTTAATAGTTACCGTATTGCTGTCAGTACCGTCTAATTTACTAATGGTAAATACCCATTGTGTATCGTAAGCAATTTTTTGGATACAAATTTTTCTGAATCCTGAAGAAGGAGCTCCGGGATAAGGACCATCAATGGCTAATAAGTATATTTTATTTCCGGCTACATCTCTGCTTGTTGTATTGTATTGTCCCCAACCATAATCAAACGGATTGGATACATTTCTACCTTGGTTGAAAGCACCAACTTCTAAAGTTGAATCACTGTTAAAATTACTTGGCCAGCTCATCCAGTTAGTAGTATCGAATGAACTCCAGTTAGTTAAAGTTTGGTTGCTGCTGTATAAAGAAACGCCTCTGCCTTCATTAATTAAAACGGTTGCGGCCTGCATGGTTTTTAAAGGTGGTTGTGCATGACGCATAGCAAAAGCTAAATGCCAGTTGTTGTTTCTAACAGTATCTTTTTTACCTGTTTCAAGATTGTAAAATACGTCAACAACGGTTGAAGGAAGCATGCTTACTGAATCCGTTATTGTAACCTGGGCAAAAGTGCCACTTGTTGCAAAAGCAAGTGCGATAAGTGTAAAAAGTTTTATTTTCATTTTTTTCATTTTAGAGCGGACAAAAGTCGCTACACTTACGCTATAAACAGCATGATGAATCTCAGTAATAATGCTTATGACAGAATTATGACAAAGCCCTGTAAAGAGGCTGTAAAGCAATCAGTTTTAAGTTTGAAAAATGTCAAAAAAAATTTTTAGAAAGAAGGTTCGTTAACCATATAGTTTTCACTGATTGTTTCAAAAACTTCCATTAAAGCTTCTTTTGTATCCAGTGTAACCAGTTTGGTGCGGTATTCTTTAAAGTGGTTTAGTCCTTTAAAATAGTGGGTATAATGCCTGCGCATTTCTAAAATACCTAATTTTTCGCCTTTCCATTCCATGCTTTTAAGTAAGTGTGTTTTACAAACATCAAGTCTTTGTTCAACAGAAGGGGCATCTAATAATTCACCCGTTTTTATATAATGTTTTATCTCGTTAAAAATCCAGGGGTAGCCAATAGCCGCACGGCCTATCATTACACCATCAACACCATACCTGTTTTTATATTCTACGGTTTTTTGCGGACTGTCAATATCGCCATTGCCGAATATAGGAATGTGAATACGCGGATTGTTTTTTATTTTACCAATTAAGGTCCAGTCAGCTTCACCTTTATACATTTGAGCCCTGGTTCTACCATGAATACTGAGTGCAGCGATGCCTACATCCTGTAGTCTTTCGGCAACAGTTTCAACATTTTTACTGTTTTCGTCCCAGCCCAAACGGGTTTTTACCGTAACAGGAAGCTTGGTTGATTTAACTACCGCTTCTGTTAAGCGTACCATTAATTCAATATCTTTAAGTACCCCGGCACCGGCCCCTTTACAAACCACTTTTTTTACCGGGCAGCCAAAATTAATGTCAACCAGATCAGGATTGGTAGCATCTACAATTTGCGTGGCCAAAGCCATAGCCTCTTCATCGCCACCAAATATTTGAATGCCAATGGGCCTTTCGTAGTCAAAAATATCTAGCTTTTGCCTGCTTTTAATAGCATTTCTCACCAAACCCTCAGTGGAGATAAATTCAGTGTACATTAAGTCTGCACCGTTTGCTTTGCATACAGCTCTGAACGGAGGATCGCTTACGTCTTCCATGGGTGCCAGTAAAAGAGGAAACTCTCCCAGCTCTATATTGCTTATTTTTACCAATTACTTATTAAAAAATTATATTGCGCCTGCAAAAATACGAAAATGTCCAATATACCCTCATTTGCATCCAACCCAATTGTGTTTTTTTTGTGGCGCATACTTATTCTTTTCGGAATGATTATTTGTTTCACATTACTGGCAAGCGGTGTTGGCCTGCTTTTAACTAAGCTTCTTTTTAATATTAATTTACAAACCAGCATCAACGATATATTGGATAATCCTGCGGCACATCCGGCAGGCGTATTTGCTGTTAAGTTAAATCAAATGCTTATTAGCGTAGGTACTTTTATAATACCTGCCTACTTTTTCAGTAAATCGCTCCACCAAAACCCGGTACATTTTTTACGCATTTTACATCCTACCAAATATTACAATTACTTATTTGGTGTCGCTATAATCATTCTGGCTATTCCGGTTTCATCCTGGTTACTGGAATTAAACAATAACATTAAGTTTCCGGCAAGCCTTGAAAGCTGGGAACGATATTTAAGAAATGCCGAAGAGGTGGCAAGGAAACAATCAGAAATGTTTATCAGGGCTAATACCATAGGGCAATTGCTATTTAATTTATTGGTGGTGGCTGTAATTCCTGCTATAGTGGAGGAAGTGTTTTTCAGGGGTTGTCTGCAAAATTTTGTACGCATGTGCTTTTATAATTTGCATGTGTCAGTCATATTTACCGCTTTGTTGTTTAGTGCTGCTCATGGTGAGTTTTATGCCTTTTTACCGCGCTTTTTATTTGGCATTGTACTGGGCTACATATTTGCTTACAGTGGTAATATATGGGTTGGTGTTTTAGCGCATTTTTTTAACAATGCCTTCGCCCTTATTGCTAATTATCTGTTGCAAAAAGACCCAAGCATTTATTATTTGCGAGATGAATATACTTTTCCTTTTTACATTACTGCAATTGCTATATTGGGTTTGGTAGCTATGATTTACAGCATGAGTAAATTAAGGTTCAATCAAATATTTATAAACAACATAAATGAGTAGTTGGGTTAAAATAGCCGAAACAAACAACCTGTTTGATGCTGAAAATATAAGGCAATTGCTGTTTAACAATGAAATTGAAACCACAGAAATTAACAAAACCGACAGTTCTTATGCGCAACTATTTGGCAAAATAGAAATATATTGCCGTCAGGAAAATGCCGTTAGCGCATTGCATTTAATTAACACCTATAGCTTAAATAAATAATTAATACCATGAGTAATTTTTGGCAGAGAGCCATTACAGGTTTGTTTTTTGTATTGACCATTGTGCTTTGCACCGTACTAAATGAGTGGTCGTTTTATATTTTACTCTTTACTGTTAATTTTTTATGCTTAAGGGAATTTTACCAATTGCTGTTGCCCGATAAAAACTGGATAGAGCAATATTTGGGTGTAATTGCGGGCAGCATTATCAATTTAATGTTTGCTTTAATTATACGTAACCAATGGGATATAAGTTGGTTTTACCATTTAATTCCCGTGTTTTTATTCATGTTTATTATTAAGCTGTTCGAAAATACCAAACGCGAGTTCGATACTCTGGCTTATCAGGTATTGGGCATTATGTACATTTGTTTTCCACTGAGCATGCTTGCCGATTTTGGTCGCTTTAACAGCATGATTTATGATGGAGCTTTGCCAATAGGTTATTTTATTATGTTATGGACATGCGATACCGGTGCTTATTTAGTAGGGCGCAAGTTTGGTAAAACAAAATTGTTTGAACGCGTAAGTCCTAAAAAAACATGGGAGGGAAGCGCAGGCGGAGCAGCATTGGTTGTTGTAGTTGCTTTTGTTTTAACACGCTTTGAGTACTTTGACGTATTAGCAGTATATGAATGGATAATAGTAGGTTTCTTAACCCTGGTGTTTGGCACCTTTGGCGATTTAACCGAATCGCTACTGAAACGCAATATCAACGTAAAGGATTCAGGTAATATTTTACCCGGACATGGCGGTGTATTAGACCGCTTTGACGGATTGTTTTTATCAGTTCCTGCGGTATACTTTTATTTACTGTTTACCAATTAATCAAGCGCGGGTACTAACGACTCCAGTTTCATTCCTCTTGAACCCTTCATAAAAATGTTTTTATTTTTAATGGGGTTGGCATTAATGTAAGCTAAGCAATCATTTGTAGTAGCAAAAGTTTTATAGGTGTTTTGCGTTTTTGCAAAATCATGGCCGCATAAATATACTTCTTCTAAATGCAATGTTTGGCAAAGGTTAACAATGGCCTGGTGTTCGTCAGCAGCATATTTTCCTAACTCAAACATATCGCCTAAAAAAAGTACTTTATCATTAAAAGGCATGGCTGCAAAGTTTTTTATAGATAGTTCCATGCTACTCGGGTTGGCATTGTATGCATCCATATAAATAGTATTGGAGTGGGTTTTAACTATTTGCGAACGGTTGTTGGCAGGCTGGTAGCTTTCAACACCGTTTTTTATTTCCGTTTCGCTTAAGTTTAAGTATAAGCCAAAAGCCACGGCTACCATAATATTGTCAAAATTATAATCGCCACTTAAATTAGAGTGGATAGGCGAAGTGCCATCTGGTAATGTAAACGCAATAGTTGGCCTTATTGTACTGGCAAAACAAGCATAGTCGGCTTGCGCAGTTCTTCCTTCAAAGTTGGCTGCGTAAGTTTTTTTGTTGCTAACATGTTCAGCCATGTGCATTAAACTTTCATCATGTTTATTGATAAAAGCCATACCATTGTTTTTGGCTAAAAAAGTAAATAACTCCTTATTCGATGCAATAACACCTTCCATGCTGCCAAATCCTTCCAAATGGTCCTTACCGTTATTGGTTACTATACCCATGGAGGGCAAAGCAATGTCACATAAAAAGGCATTTTCGTTTACATGGTTGGCGCCCATTTCAATAATAGCTAATTCATGTGCGGAAGTTATTTGCAGTATAGTTAAAGGCAAGCCAATATGGTTGTTAAAATTACCGGGTGTAGCCAGTACATGATACTTTTGTTTAAGTACAGCAGTTAGTAGTTCTTTAGTAGTAGTTTTGCCGTTGCTGCCTACTATGGCTATAACAGGTATTTGCAATTGTTGCCTGTGGTGAGTAGCCAGCTTTTGAAGCGTTTGCAATACATCATCAACCAGCAGGTAGTTGTCACTTACTTTGTATTTTTCTTCATCAATAATTGCATACTTAGCTCCGCTCTTTAATGCATCAGCGGCAAACGCATTGGCATTAAACTTTTCACCTTTCAGGGCAAAAAACAAGCTGTCCTTTTTTATGTTCCTTGTATCGGTCGAAATGTATGGGAATTGTAAATATATTTTATATAATTCGTTTATTGACGTCATAATAATCATTAAGTAAAATTTAAGATGCTATACTTGCGTTTAAATGTATATTTGATACAAAACAAAATAATTATGATTAAAGTGCTACGAATTTTTATTGTACTATTGTTCACAAGCGGTTATGTATCCGCACAAAATGTCCATTTTTATTATTCCAATAGTGCCAAGTTTTTAAAAAGAAATTCAAGCGATACATTAAAATCGCCATTTGTTGGTGGCTTGCAAAACCCACAGTTTAATAAGTTAGATTTAAACAACGATGGGCAAGCAGACCTGGTTGTATTTGATAGGGTAGGGAATAAAGTTTTAACTTATTTATGGCAGGGGAATAATTGGGTGTACACACCCAGTTATGAGCAGCAGTTTCCTCCATTAATTCAATGGTTAAAAATAATTGATAACAATTGTGATGGTAAAGAAGATATCTTTACATCAACAGGTCCTACTTTTGTGGTGGAGCCCAATACCTTTGGTAAGCCCAATGGCATCAGGTATTTAAAAAACATATCTACAGCAGGTAATTTTAAATTTGAACAAAAGGGCAATTGCTTATATCATAATTTTCAGGATATTGATGATTGCATTGAATTCAGTTCAACTGATTTGAATGTAATTGACGATTTGAATGGTGATGGTAAATTAGATTTTATTCAATCACCATCAGGTTCCAATTACTTTAATTTGTTTTTGAATGAAAGGCCAAACGGAAGTGGGTTTTGCGATTCGATAAAATATAAACTAGCCCAGTTAAACTGGGGTGGAATCAGCTATAAAATAAACACACATGGCTTTAATTTAGGCTTAAATGTAACAGTGGTAGGTAAAAGCTCAAGGCACGTAAACAATGCTTTTGCTACTTTTGATATGGATGCGGATGGTGACAAAGATTTTTTCTTTGGTGATGGTGCATTTGCACCACTTATTTATTTAGAAAACGGTAAGGAAAAAAGTGCAAGCGGCTTAGATAGTTTTATTCGTGAGGATACTATTTTCCCTCGCAATACATTCCGCCCAATTGATTTAATATGGCCTGCACCTTATTTTAAAGACTTTGATAACGATGGTGTAACCGATATGATTATTACCACCAATGAACCTGCAGCAGTAAAAAATACCAATCATGTTTATTTGTATAAAAACATGGCTGCCAGTAACAATGTGCCTGCCAATTTCAGCTATGTAAAAAACAATTTTTTGCAGGATGAAATGATTGATTTAGGGGGTAACTCAAGACCTGTATTTGTTGATATTGATAATGATGGTGATGAAGACATGGTAGTAAGTACTGCCGGTAACTGGCTGTATACACAAAATGGTTTTGACCAATTGTACTTATATAAAAACATAGGTACCCAAACCAATCCTGTTTTTAATTTGGTTGATACCAATTTGGCCGATATACAGGCCAATACCCGCTTAGCATTATCAAGTGTTATACCCACCTTTGGCGATTTAACAGGCGATGGTAAAAAAGATTTAATTTTTGGCTGGTATAATGGCTATATCAATTACTTCGAAAATACATCAACAGGTTCAAACATTAGCTTTGCCAAACGCGACAGCAATTATTTTGGAATAAATGCAGGTACAGAAACAGCTCCACAATTAGTTGATTTAAACAAGGACGGGAAATTAGATTTGGTAATAGGCAAACGCAATGGTACACTGGCTTATTTCCAGAATAACGGAACAGCTACACAAGCTTCCTTTACTTCGCAACCTACCATTGATACATTGGGAAAAATAAATGTACGCTCACGCGTTGATACCTATGGAAATGCTACACCACATATTGTTGATTTGGATAATGACGGTATATACGAAGCATTGGTAGGAAGCTACAGTACAGGTGTTACTTTGTATACCGATGTGTATGCTACTAATGCAAAACCTGCCATAAAAATTAAAAGTATTTTTAAAGACAATACCACATTACCTGCTGATAGTTTATTACAGGGTTTTTATACCAGTGTTACCGTTGCCAATATTGATGGTGATACTTTACCTGAATTAATGATAGGTAACCAAAGAGGAGGTTTCAGGTTTTATAAAAGCAGCATAACCGGTAAAATTAGTTTAGGGGTGGCAAACGATTTAGTCAATAACCAAATAGAAGCAAACGTTTACCCTAACCCGGTAAAAGATGTGTTAACCATTGAAACCAGTTTGAGTAATGAACATGCAGAAGCAAGCATTATTAATGCGGTTGGCGTAACCGTTTTGACTAAGATGGTAAACACTAACCAGCCGGTTGTTTTAAGTACTGCCCAGTTGAATGATGGCTTTTACTTTGTAAAACTAAACACAGATTCAGGTAAGCAATTGGTACGAAAAATTTTAATACAAAAATAAGCTAAAGCTTGCTGAGTAGGCCCAATAAACCACCGGTATGTACGCATACTATTTTTTCATGCGGAGCAAAATAGTTTTGTTCCGCTAATGTAAATACCGCTTTCATCATTTTGCCCGTATAAACAGGGTCTAATAAAATACCTGTTTGGCTGGCAAATAGTTTAATAAAGGCAAAAAGTTCATCATTGGTTTTTGCATAGCCACCCTCGTGAAACCGATGGTGTATGTTATAATGCTTGTTTAACTGCAGCGCCTGCAATGATTCATCAATATTTTCTGCACCTTTTAACACACAAATACCTTCGGCTTTGGTTGCCAATCCCTTTTTTTGTATGGCTTGTGTAATACCTTGTAAAGTAGTGGCTGTGCCTACGGAACAAAAAATTCTGTTGTATTCAGGTCCCAGTTCATAAACTATATCCTCGCAGCCTTTTGCTCCCAATAGTCCTGCTCCCCCTTCATCAATAAAATAAGCATTGGCATCGTCACCAAAATATTGGTTAAACAAAGCCGGTTTATCCTTATAAGTACTGCGCTCAACAAATATCAATTGCATGCCCCAAAGTTTATTTAAAGCAAGCATGTGGTTATCTACTTCCTCGCCCCTAACAAAAGCGGTGGCTTTAAAACCAAACATAGCTGCTGCACAAGCCAGCGCATTTAAATGGTTGCTGTAAGCACCGCCAAAGCTTACCAAATGTTTTTTATTGTTGGTTTTAGCATCGTGCAAAGTGTATTTTAGCTTACGCCATTTATTACCACTTACAAAAGGGTGAATTAAATCATCGCGCTTTAAAAACACTTCAATTTTTTTTTCTTTGAAAAGTGCAAAATGTAAAGGCTCCAGTGGCGAATGAAAATTAATCATGTAGTATTTTTTTTATATAAGCTGATTGATTGGCCCAAAGACAAAAAGCCAGTAATAACAATGGGAAAACATGTACGCGGTACCTGGAAATACCCATCATACCCGTGGTAAAAATAAAGTACAATACAAAAAGTACAATCAGCCATTTAATAACAGCATAGTTGTTTACTTTAAATACCATAGCCGCAAAAGCAATAACAACTACAATATTCCAACAGAACAACAAGCCTAATATCAATAAGCCTAAGGGGTTAATTTTAAACAAATATTTAACCATTGCTCTAGCTCCATGCTGGTGCAGGGTTTCAAACATACCACTAACATGGTCATTATTCTGGTTGATGAGTTTATACAAATCATACCTGCCGGGGTCCAGTAAATAAACACCACAACCTTTCAGGTATATTTTAGCAAAGGCCAGCTTATGGTTCAATAAAAACCGGTTACTGCTGCTGTCAATATAGTTAAATCGTTCAGCTACTGTTGCCTGTTGGTTCCCTCCGTCATAAATGGCGGTGCATAAGCTGTCGGCATAATCACTTCCATATACATCGGCTGCACTGTACTTAACCAAACATCTTAAAGTAGCAAACGATTTCATGGAAGTAAACTGAAAATAACCCGTTTCTGCTTTTACTGCATAACCATAACTGAAATAAGCAATAAACGGAATAGAAACTCCAACCAATATATAGCTTATTTTAAAAGGTTTAATAAATACTATTAAGCCAATAATAACAAGCCCTATTAAAATAGCAACAGGCTTGGTAAGCATAGCCAAGCCAATTATTAATGAAATAACAAATATCCGCCATACGGAGGGCTTGGTATAAAACAAATACGTATGGTAAAACAAAGCAAAAATGAGCACCTCAAATAGTGTTTCACTCATAATAGTATTGGTATACACAAAATGAGCAGGGTATAAAATAAGGTAAACAGGAATAACAATATGGGTAATTTTAGTAGATATGGCTAAATGCCTGAGCAGCTTTAGTAAATAAAAAAACAATCCCAGCGAAAGTATATTCTGAAAAAACAAAACAGTGAAATCAGAAGCATAAACAGCTTTGCTGAAAGCAATAAAATAGCCATACAAGGGTGGACGCAATGCAAAATAATCAACCAGTAACGGTTGGAACAAATTGCCAGCATAAACGCTTTGGTACTCCATTAAGTTATTGGCTAAATACAAATAACCTTCCGAGTCAACCGTGTAAATTCCTTTAAAGTGCAAGGCTGTAAAAAAGTAAAGCGCGTGCACACAAACTATAAATATGCTTAAAAATTTATATTGTTGTAGCGTTTTAATCACAATGCAATAATACCATTAATTATAAATTTTGCGTGTTGTTATCACAAAAGCCATCTATGGAAAAGTTATTCAATAAATATATATATTACCTCATTGCATTAGGGTGCTTTATATTTTTTCTGCTAGTTAAAAACGATCCTTTTCATGGCGATGCTGTTACCTCTACAGCAAAAGTAGCTTTAAACATATACGACAATAACTTACAAACCATTTGGTATCCGCCATTGGCAGATCCAGGCCATCCAACATTATTTCCTTATCTATTGGCTGTTTGCTGGACCATTTTCGGTAAGTCATTGTGGGTTGCCCATGTCTTAATAATAATCATTGGCTTTTGTACCCTACTTGTTTTGCGGAAAATAGCTTTGCTGTATACCACAGAAACAAAAGCCAATATAGTGGTGTTGCTTTCCGGCATATACTCTGTATTTGTGGCACAACAGGCATTGTTGCTAAATACGCCCCTGTTTTTTTTATGGGTACTGTTATGCCTGTACAGTTTAATTACTGTACGTACCGGTTTGTTTATAATAAGCAGCGTGTTAATGGAGCTAACCCATTTGCAGGCTAATTTTTTCCTATTGGCATTTGGGCTTATATATGCTTATCAATGCTATGAAATAAAACAAAATTTCGGAACTTTTATAAAGAACGGGCTTATACTGTTTCTTCCTGCAAGCATTACACTAGCGTTGTGGTTATGGGCACATCAAATACATTTTGGCTGGGCATTCCTTTCACCCAACTATACCGAACACAATAATATAAAAGGAGCAGGGCAGTTTATACAAAGCGTATTTTTAATTATATGGCGCCTGATTGATAACGGTATGCTCATTCCATACCTGCTATTAATATACTTATGGGCAAAAAAACAAATCAATAAACAGCTATTCATTTATACAGCTATTATACTTTTGGTAAACAGTATTTGTATGGCCATTTTCCTGTACAACACCATCGGGCATCGTTATTTTTTTATCAGCCAGTTTATGGTTTTGTTATTGGTAATTGCAGGCTTGCCAAAAATAGAATGGCCTTGTACGGCTATGGCCATAAGTTTATTAATAGGAAATTATATGTATTACCCCGGTAAAGTAATTGCCGATAGTAATTTGCAATACCGCAGTTTTTTTGCTCTGGAAAAACGCATCATGCACGATTTTGGCGATTCATTGTTTTACTCCTACGCACCCATTAGTACTGGAGGAGATATACGTTATCTGGATAAAAAAGAAGGCTTAAACATTCAGCCTTTAAACGATGTAAACATAGATACTTTACCTAGGTTTTTACAATCAAATGTAAATGCAGAGTTTACCAAACCACAAAGAGATTCACTCTATAAAAACTGGTACGGACATACTTATGAGCAGGGCGCTATTTATGTAAATGTGTTTTTAAATCCCCGTTATAATAAAAAACCAGCATGGTTCCGCTTAAGAGAACCATCATGGTTTGAAATGCAATTGCAAAATTTAAAATATAAAATCAGGGGCGAATAACCCGATACCTATTTTTTATCAATCAGTTTATACAACTCATCCAGTTTAGGGGTAAGAATAATTTCAGTCCTGCGGTTTTTGGCCCTGCCTTCAGGAGTATCGTTACTTGCTTTAGGCATATACTCACTGCGGCCTGCGGCCGTTAAACGTTTAGGGTTTACTTTGCTTATATCGCTTAAAATTCTTACAATATTAGTAGCACGCCCCGTACTCAACTCCCAGTTGTCTTTAAAATTAGCACTGTTGCGCAAAGGCACATTATCAGTATGTCCTTCAATTAACACATCTATGTCAGGGTTTTTATTCAATACATCAGCCAGTTTTTTAATGGCATCCTGGCCTTTTTCTTCCACATCAGCGCTGCCCGATTTAAACAACAATTTATCACTTAACGAAACATAAACCTTTCCGTTTTTCATTTCAACAGTTAACTCATCACTGTTAAAGCTTAACAAAGCACGTTTTACTATTTCGTTCAAAGCATTGGTAATAGAGTCCTGTCTGCGTATAATAGCTTCCAGTTCAGCCAGTCTTTTTTCGCGTGCCGAAAGCATGTCTTCCTTTTGTTTCAAAGCCATATTCAACTGCTCCGTTTTGCTCAATGACGATTTCAATAAATCAGTATAACGTTGATTCATCTCCGCGTAATCAGCCTGCAAACCTTTGTGTTTACGGTTCAGTTCCGTATTGCGTGCCAGCAAATCATTGTAAAGCGAATCAAGGTAACGGTATTTGATGCCACGCTCTGTAGTGTCCTTGTTAAATTGAACGTTTAGCGTATAAAAAGTATCGCGTTGGCCTGTGGCCTGTTTAAGCCTTTTGCTCATAAAAAAGTTATGCGACTTTTCTTTGAAACCCTTTGGGTTTTGAATAACTCCCTTCGGATTATCAACCTGTGCAAACAGGTTAACAGAACCCAATACAAATAAAAATAATATGATACGTGTTTTCATGTTCAGTTTTAAATATTTAATAACATACAAATTTGATAGAAACCCATAAAGCCAACAACTTTTTAATAACCGATTTATCAAGACCAATTGTGGGTATAAAACGATAGTAGACGGAATTTTCAGTTTTTTTGTGCCTCAAACAAAACAATATCTCCCCATTTTTAGTTAAATAATATACATTCGCATTCGCAATTAATGCGAAACATTTAACACACCAATT
Organism: uncultured Bifidobacterium sp.; assembly: GCA_964442045.1. Lineage (GTDB taxonomy): Bacteria > Bacteroidota > Bacteroidia > UKL13-3 > UKL13-3 > JAAFJM01. The sequence continues at coordinate 30,853 of CAYTWI010000010.1, read as the reverse complement.
TTAACATTTAATACAAAAAAATTATGTCATTCGAATTACCTAAATTAGAGTACGACTATACTGCGCTAGAGCCTCATATTGATGCACGCACTATGGAAATTCACCATTCAAAACACCACCAGGCATATGTTACCAATTTAAACAATGCAGTGGCAGGTACCGATGCTGAGAAACTAAGTATAGAGGAAATATGCAAAAATATTTCAAAATACCCTGCACCCGTTCGCAACAACGGAGGCGGACATTATAACCACAGCTTATTCTGGAAAGTAATAGGCCCTAATGCCGGAGGCGCACCTTCAGGTAAATTAGCAGACGCCATTAACGCAGATTTAGGCGGTTTGGATAAATTCAAAGAAGAGTTTGCCAAAGCAGCCACTACCCGTTTTGGTTCAGGCTGGGCATGGTTATCAGTAGCCAATGGTAAATTAGTTATTTCATCTACCCCTAATCAGGACAACCCTTTAATGGATGTGGCTGAACAAAAAGGAACCCCTATTTTAGGTTTAGACGTTTGGGAACATGCCTATTACTTACATTACCAAAACCGCAGACCTGATTATATCAATGCATTTTGGAATGTGGTAAACTGGAATACAGTAAGCAAATTATACGAAGCAGCTATTTAATTAACTGTAAAATAAAACTTTAAAGCGGCTTGTGGTATTTACTACAAGCCGCTTTTTTTATGTTTAAATCCCTTTATCATATAAAAAATGCATTTGAACGCATGAAAAATTAACTTCATCAAAAAATAATTTAGAATCTGTGTAACAAAATTCACCTTCGTAACGTTCAATGCAGCAAATAAAGAATTAAAGTATGAAAACTAAATTGATTATATTGTTATTTGGAGGCTTAACCTTAGGAAGTTTAACAAGAGGTTGCAGCAAAATAAAAAGCAGCAGCAACGATGCGCCAAAGCAAGAACAACAAGACAAAAGCAAACCATAAAAATACTGTAGGTTTGGGTGGATTCCTACATAAATATCTCTTCATAAAATAATTTTTGCCCACAAAGACCGACAATCGTTTACGATGAGTCGGTTTTTTGTTTTAAACTATTTACTGCTTAAAATTATTTTTTATTGCTTAAATGTAAAACTAAGTTTGTGCCTTTACTACATCAGCACAAAATGAAAAATATACTGGTAATAGGTGCAGGCCTATCCTCATCATACTTAATAAAATATTTGTTGCAACACGCCAAAAAAGAGAACTGGCATGTAACCATAGCCGACCAGAACTTAGCCATGGCACAACAAAAAACCGGTAAAAGCAAAAATGCATCAGCCATTGCCTTCGACATCAATAACAAGGCAGCACGCCAGGCAGCCATTAAGCAAGCCGATTTAGTAGTTTCCCTGTTGCCACCCACTTTGCACATTGTAGCGGCACATGATTGTATAGAGTTTAAAAAGCACCTGGTAACTGCCAGCTATATAAGCCCGGAAATGAAAGCATTAGATGAGGCAGCAAAAAAAGCGGGCGTTTTATTTTTAAACGAAATAGGCTTAGACCCGGGCATTGATCATTTATCAGCCATGGCTATGATACACCAGATACAGGATAACGGAGGCGAAATAACATCCTTTAAATCATTTTGCGGAGGCTTAATAGCACCCGAATTCGATAACAATCCCTGGAATTATAAATTTACCTGGAACCCGCGCAATGTAGTATTGGCAGGGCAGGCAACAGCACAGTATTTAGAAGATGGTTTAGTTAAGTTTATTCCACCCAACCGTATATTTGAACAAACAGAAACAGTAAAAGTAGCCGATTACGGTTTGTTTGAAAGCTATGCTAACAGAGATAGTTTAAGTTATATAGAGCCCTATGGTTTACAAAAAGCCACCACTGTATTGCGTGGTACTTTGCGCAAAAAAGGTTATAGCCAAAGCTGGAATTTACTGGTAAAACTGGGTTTAACAGACGATACTTTTAAGCTGCATAACAGTATGCATTTAACCTATAGAGAATTAGTAGCTTCCTTTTTAAGCGGAGCCAACAATAGCAATGTAGAAGACGTATTCTGTGCATTCCTGAATATAAGTAAAAACAGCAAAGAATTTAAACGCGTAAAATGGTTGGGCTTGTTCAGTAACGAAGTAATAGGCTTGGATAATGCCAGCCCGGCACAAATACTTCAGCATTTATTACAACAAAAATGGTTTTTAGAGAAAAACGATTTAGACATGATTGTAATGAAACACGAAATAGTTTTTAAACAGAACGGTAAACTACATAAAGAGCATAGCACATTAATAGTAAAAGGAGAGAGTAAAATATATACCGCTATGGCTAAAACCGTAGGTTTACCAATGGCTATAGCTACCAGGCTAATTTTGCAAAATAAAATACAGGCACGTGGCGTACACATGCCACTTACTGCCGAGTTTTACCAACCCATTTTAAAAGAACTGAAAACGTACGGAGTAAGCTTTAGCTAAGTTTTATTTAACAAAAGCATCAATGGCCTTGCGCACATTGCCATGCTTTTTCAATAAAGCAGCAGCTTTCTTTTCGCTGATGTTCAGTTCGCCCATTATCATTTTAGTGCCGCGATCAATAAGCTTATTATTGCTCAGTTGCATATCAACCATTTTATTGCCTTTAACCTTTCCCAGTTTAATCATTAAGCTGGTGCTTATCATGTTCAATACTAGTTTTTGAGCAGTACCGGCTTTCATACGTGTGCTTCCCGTCACAAACTCAGGGCCTACAACCACTTCAATAGGGTACTGTGCTACCGCAGCAATAGCACTGTTTTTATTACAAACAATACAGGCCGTTTTATTACCATTCTTATTAGCCTGTTCCAAAGCGCCAATTACGTAGGGAGTAGAGCCGCTGGCAGCAATACCTATAATAAAATCCTTATTGGTAACCTTGTGTTTCTTTAAATCAAGCCAGCCCTGTTTCATATCATCTTCGGCAAACTCAACAGCTTTTCTGATAGCCGTATCACCGCCTGCTATTAAGCCAATAACCAATCCGTGAGGCACTCCAAAAGTAGGAGGGCATTCACTGGCATCAACAATACCCAACCTGCCGCTTGTACCTGCACCTAAGTAAAACAAACGCCCGCCTTGTTCCATTTGTTCATAAGCAGCGTCAATAGCCTTTTTAATTTTAGGCAAAGCCTTTTTAATAGCTTTAGGCACCGTTTGGTCCTCTTTGTTTATGCTGGCAATCAGTTTAGCAGTACTCATTTTTTCCAAATGATTGTATTTAGAACTTTGCTCTGTAGTACGAATATTCTTTTTCGACATGTTAGTAAAATTAAACTTTGTAAGGCAATTAAGCTTTTTATATTTGTGCTGCAATTTATAAAATAATAATACATGAACGATAATTGGAAGAAATGGCAACCATTTATATATGGCGTTTTACTGGCAGGAGGCATTGGCATTGGCATTTTTCTACGACCGGCAGGAGGCTTCAAATTAGTAGGCGGTCAAAATAAATTAAACGAAGTTCTGGGTATTATACAAAGTGAATACGTTGATACAGTAGATACGGAAGAGATGGAGTCGGTAATGTTTAACGATATGTTGGCCAAACTCGACCCACACTCCGTATATATTCCCGCAAAAGATTTACAGGCAGCTAATGAGCCCTTAGATGGTAATTTCGAAGGCATAGGCGTTGAGTTCAATATAGTAAACGATACGATTATGGTAGTATCTGCCATTAGCGGAGGCCCGTCAGCCGACTTGGGCATACTAAGTGGTGACAGAATACTTAAAGCCGATACCACCAGGTTAGCAGGTGTAGGTGTAACGAACGACATGGTAGTAAAAACACTGAGAGGTAAAAAAGGAAGCAAAGTAAAGGTAAGCATATACCGTCCTTCAACCAGACAAAAAATTGATTTTACGATTGCCCGCAATACTATTCCTATTTATAGCATAGATGCTAACTTTATGCTCGATGATAAAACAGGTTACATTAAAATAAGCAGGTTTGGAGCCAAAACCCACGATGAGTTTATGGAAGCCGTGGTAAAGCTTAAAAAACAAAACATGCAAAACCTGGTGATAGATTTAAGAGGCAATCCGGGAGGTTATTTAAATGCCGCTACCGAAATAGTTGACGAACTGTTAGACGAGGGCAAAATGATAGTATATACCCAGGGCAGAGCGAAGCCCAAACAAACCTACGAAACAGAAAAACCAGGCTTGTTTGAAACAGGCAGGTTAGCCGTATTGGTTGATGAAGGTTCTGCCAGTGCCAGCGAAATATTAAGCGGTGCCATACAAGATTGGGACAGAGGCATCATAGTGGGCAGGCGCAGTTTTGGTAAAGGTTTGGTACAGGAACCATTTCAGTTAAGCGATGGCAGTGCCGTACGTTTAACTGTAGCCAGGTACTATACACCCAGCGGACGTTGCATACAAAAAAACTATAGCAACGGGTTAGAAAGCTACGAAGAAGATATTATACAGCGCTACGAAAGCGGTGAGTTAGAAAGTCTTGATAAAAACACCATCAACGATACAACCAAATACTATACCCTTGTAAACAAACGCGTAGTATACGGTGGTGGCGGTATTTTGCCTGATGTAAAAGTACCTATTGATACCTCTTTCAACAGCAAATTCCTGTCACATGTGGCAGCAGCAGGTTTGCTAAATAAAACCGCTTACCAGTATGTTGATGCTAACAGAAATAACCTGAAAATGTATAAAGATGTAGATGCATACATTGCACAGTTTAACGTAAGCGATGAATTAATGGCTACATTAACGACTAATGCCGTTTCAGAAAAAATAGCAGCACCTACAGCAGCCGAGTTAAGCAAATCAGGCACATTCATTAAGCAGCAGTTAAAAGCACTCATTGCACGCCAAATGTGGCGCGATGGCGCCTATTATGCAGTAATAAGCAAACAGGACAGAACAGTACAAAAAGCCTTGAGTGAGCTTAACAAATAATAAAAAAACGCTAAAGCATTAATCTGCTTTAGCGTTTTTTGTTTTTCTTTTAAAGTACCGGTTTAATACTAACCATGCCAGTGCGCAGCCAATAGTATTAGCCAGCATATCCAAATAATCAAAGGTGCGGTTAGGGAAAACCGTAGCCTGCAATACTTCAATTAAAATACCATAAGCAGTACCCATTAAAAACGCAGGATATATTAACTGAAAACGGCTTTTATGGGGAAAAGCCTTGCCGGAAGCTACAGCAATTAAATAACTTAAAAAGCCAAATAAAAATAAGTGCGCCAGCTTATCAATTCTGAATAAGCTTGATAATTTAAAATGCGGAATATAAGCACCGTTCATACCACATAAACCCAGTACAATAAGAGCCCATATAATAGCAAATTTATAATGCAGCAGGTACCTGATAAGCATACTACAAATAAAGTATAAAATAAATAGAGCCCAATACACAATTACTTAATGTTTAGTTTACAATCAGTACACATGCAAAATCAAACTTTGCAAAACCTTTGTTTATGAACAAACGCAAAATTAAGTTAGCCGTAGTTTCCGATATACATTTAGGAACTTACGGATGCCAGGCCAGGGCAGTTAACAAATACCTCAAATCAATCGACCCCGAAATTTTAGTATTAAATGGCGATATAATAGATATATGGCAATTCAGTAAACACTACTGGCCCAAAAGTCACATGAAGGTAGTACAACGCATTTTTAAAATGCTGAGCAACGGTACCAAAGTATATTACCTGACAGGTAACCACGATGAACTACTAAGAAAATTTACGGACTTTAACCTTGGTAATTTAGAAGTGCTCAACAAACTTGTGTTAGAGTTAGATGGAAAAAAAGCATGGTTCTTTCATGGTGATGTGTTTGATGTAAGCATGAAACACAGCAAGTGGCTGGCCAAGCTTGGTGGAGTAGGGTACGATATACTTATTCTGCTCAACAGTGCAGTTAATTTCGTATCGCAAAAAATACTTAACCGAGGCCGTTTATCATTCTCCAAAAAAGTAAAGCAAGGTGTAAAAAGTGCCATTAAGTTTATTGACGATTTTGAAGAAACAACCATACAGTTGGGTATAGAAAAAAAATATGACTATGTAATATGCGGGCATATACACCAGCCCAGCATGAAAACATTTACCACCTCTTACGGGCAAATAACTTATTTAAACAGTGGCGACTGGATAGAAAACCTGACAGCCCTCGAATACAATAACCAGGAGTGGAGCATATACCACCACCCGCTCGAAACCACCTCTGAAGAAGACAAAGCCGAAGAAGCAGAGCAAAACGAAGAAGACAAACAATTCGAAAATTTGATGAATATGGAGTTGCTCTTTAACAACATTGTAAGGCAGTAATAAAACCGCATTAAAAAAAAATTTTACAAGCCCAAACCTACAGTTTGTAAAATACATGTAAATCAGTAGTTTTTTTTTGTTAAAATTGCAAAAAAGGCTTATGAAAAGTAAATTACTTATTCCGTTCTTCTTTCTTTTAATAGTTGCAGCCTGCAAAAAAGAAGAAGTTGATTTTAAAAAATACGATAACTATAAACCGGAGCCAGAGTTTGGTATGCCATTGGTAAATGCCGACATGACCCTGATGAATATAGTAAAAAGCGACTCAACCGTTTTGTACGATCCTGATGGTTTTATGCGTTTGTTTTTCCGCAAAAGCAAAATAAAAGAAGTATCAGCACCTGAGTTATTGGTTATACCACCACAGCCCGCCAGCACATTTGAGCAAAAATTAGGAGTAGTAAACATTAACGATATTACAGCCTTTGGCGGTCGTTCACTCATCCAGATGCGCAATGGTTTTCAAAACCAGGCCACCAAAGATGCCGTTGACTTAGCTTTAGCGAGTAGCCCCACCAATGTACCCAGCTTAACCGATGGTGTGCCCAGCATTACCCAGTTTACCCTGTTTGATGGTTTTGACCAGGCCAAAATATCATCAGGTTATATCATAGTAAGGTTCGAAAACAAGCTGTCTGTTACGGTTAGCTCTATGGATATAAACCTGTACGATATAGCCTTTTTACCCGCCACTCTTATAGGCACTCTCTCATACACCAATATTGCACCCGGAGCCAGTAAAACAGATAGTATTGACCTCTCTGGCAAAACATTGTCAAACGAGTTAGGTTATAATTTTGCCCAGATAACAACAGCCGCTACCACATCGCCCGTTACCATTTTAGCAAACGATTCGGTAAAGTTCTTTGCCCAAACAAGCCGTGTAGTGGCCTATGGAGGTCGTGCCAAGTTTAGCGACCAAAACCTGTACACTAAAGATTTGTTAATAGATATTACACCGGACGACCCAAGTACATTAATAAGGAAGGTAGAGTTCAATACGGCCTCTATTAACTACAACTATACCTCATCTGTAAACCAGGATATAGAACTATCATTAAACTTTGTTGGTGCTACGAGAAACGGAGTAGCTCTGCCCGCACAAAGTATATATGTTATAGCTAACTCTAATGTAACAGGCAGCATTAATTTGGATAATACCATACTTGATTTTACACAAGATAATGACCTGCCCTATAACAGGTTGAGGGTATTGGTAGCAGCCCGTTTAGTAACAACGGGAGCTACTGTTAATTTTGACTCAAGCAATGCCGTCAATATTATACTCAACATGTCTAATTTAAACTTTAATTATATTGAAGGATTTTTTGGCAACCGTGTTATTACACTAGACAAAGGCGAAGTAAGTTTAGCCGAGTTAAAAAAACTAAACGGCACTTTAATTTTTGAAAACCCCAAAATGAGTTTTATTACCAATAACTCTATGGGTATTCCAATGAAGGCCGCTTTAAATATAGATGGCGAAAATGCAGCAGGCGCAACATTACCTTTTAATGGTCCTTCGTTTGATATAGTTTATCCCACAGTAGCCGAAGCCGGCCAGACAAAAACAGGTGCAGGTGTATATGATGTAAATAACTCTAATATACGAAACGTATTGGGCATGCCACCTGTTAAGTTTAATTACGAGGGCACCGTTACCACCAACGTAGGCTTACCAAACTCAACTGCCAATTTTTTAAGAAGTGACAGCAAAATATCGTTCGATATAGAAACTGAATTACCTATGAGTATATCAAGCAACGGTTTTGGCTTGTTAGATTCTGTTAACAATGGCATAAAACCGGGCGATTTAGACAATGTGGTAAAAGCAGAGCTTGTGCTGCGCACAACCAATGGCTTTCCGTTTGGGGGCAGTGTGAAATTAGTATTTACTGATTCATTAGGCAACCGCCTCGATTCTGTTAACCTCCCAAACTCATTACTGCCCGCACCTATAGATGCTACCGGAAAAGTAGTAAAAGCATCGGACCAAACTATAAGCAGAGTAGACCTGAGCGGAGACCTGTTAGAACATGTACGCAAAACCACCAAAATATATATACAACCATTTTTTATAACCTCTGAGAACGGAACCAGGTTTGTAAAAATATACAGCGATTACAATATAAATGTTAAAGTAGGAGTAAATGTTAAAGTTAAATTTTAAACAAGCCAATTAAAAACTAACCCTTAACCCCTTAAACACATTTATACGTATGAAAAAATTTTTATATACTCTTATAGCAATAATATTTGTCCAGGTAGTTACAGCACAAACTAACCAGAACTTATACAACTTCAGGAATGTAGCACAAAGCAATTATTTAAACCCCGGTATCAGGCCACAGGCAAATGTTACTTATGGTTTTCCTGCTACTTATTTACATTTTAATGCACCCAATGTAGGGCTTAAAGACTTCTTTTTAAAGAGCGAGTCGCCTGATACATCTGTTAACATATTTCTGCGCAATGGCGACCGTAATTTAAACGATATCAATATAACGAATCAGGTTGACCTCCTGTTTTTAGGTATAGCCATTAAGAAAAACTACTTCTCATTAGGTGTACAAATAAATACTGAAATAACAGCCAGCATACCTGAAGACGTGATCCGTTTAGGTACACGAGGCAACTTCAACAATTTAAGCTATGGTATTATAGCAGGCGATAACATAAGCCTGTCCAACCTGAAAATGGATTATACCAGCTGGATTTCATTTGGCTTAGGTTACACCCGCGAAATAAACAAACAATTAAGCGTGGGTGGCCGCGTAAGTTACCTGTACGGTTTAGCCAACCTTAATACTGAACGTTCCAGCTTTACAGCCCGCAGCAATGACCAGGAGCTATACCTTTCAGCCGACTACAAAGTAAATTCAGCGGGATTTTATACGGCCTACCAAAAAAGCAAGGACAAAAAAGATTTAAACGCGGATGATTTCCTGAAACAAAACGGTTCAGGCTTTAGCTTCGATTTAGGCGGACAATACAAGTTTAACCAGCACTTCTCTGTATCAGCCAGTGCCATTAATTTAGGCTGGATAACCTGGAGCAACGATACTCGCTCTCTCAGCCGTTCATTTACTGAATTTCGCTATACAGGCATAGATGTAATGGTAGGCGTAACGCCTGATTCTGTAATCAATACTCGTATAAAAGATATTGTAGACTCTTTACAAAACTACAACTTTAAACCAACTGAAAGCTCCGGCTCGTACACCACCGCACTCAACGGAAAACTATACCTGGGTGGCCAATATGCCATTAATTATAACAATACTTTCGATTTAATACTATTCAACAATTTTAACAACAATAACTTCAATCCGGCCGCTACTCTTGCCTTTACCAAAAAAGCATGGACTGTATTGGATTTACGCCTGAGCGGAACTTATTACAACAAAAGCATCAGCAATATAGGTTTGGGTTTCTCTCTTAACTTAGGCCCTTTCCAAACTTATTTGTTTACTGATAATATAGTAGCACCTCTCACCTACATTACAGCACTTAGCAGCAATGCAGTTTACGACAACGGAAATTACTTTAATATTCGCACAGGCGTTAATTGGAACTTTGGTCGCAACCGTGACAGAGATGGCGATGGTGTAATAGATAAGTTAGACAAATGCAAAAAACGTTACGGCTCATGGGATTTAGAAGGCTGCTCGGATAAAGATAAAGACGGAGTGCCTGACGACAGAGACAGTTGCGAAAACATACCCGGCAGAAAATGCGCATACGGTTGTCCTGACCAAGACAAAGATTGTGTACCTGATTACAAAGACAGTTGCGTGGCCGATTCTGGCTCTGTTAAACTATACGGTTGTCCGGATTTTGATAAAGATGGTGTAACTGATAAAAAAGACTCATGCCCTACTGTAGCCGGAACTCTTAAACTAAACGGTTGCCCTGATAAGGATGGCGATGGTGTACCTGATAAAGACGATAATTGCCCGGAAGAGTCGGGCAGAGCTGAGTTAAATGGTTGCCCTGATATAGACAACGATGGTGTACCGGATTACCAGGATTCGTGCAGACTATTACCTGGTTTAAAATCATTTAACGGTTGCCCTGATACTGATGGCGATGGCGTTTCTGATAAACGTGATGAATGCCCGTTAGACAAAGGACCAAAAGAACTGAACGGATGCCCTGATGCGGATGGCGATGGTGTAATAGACAAAATAGACAACTGTATAGACGTACCCGGCCCAGCCAGCAACAAAGGCTGCCCGGTAAAAGCAGTGGTAGTGCCACCACCAGCCGATACGACTAAACAGCTAACAGCCGAAGAGAAAAAAGTATTGCGAGAAGCCTTTAACAACCTAGAGTTTGAAACAGGTACCACCAAAATAAAAATGACCTCACTCGAAAGCTTAGAAGAGTTAGCACAACTGTTGATAGCCAAACCAAAATACAAGCTGTTTATTTCGGGCTATACTGATAATGTAGGAGCAGCAGCAGCCAACTTAAAACTAAGCTTAGGCAGAGCCAATGCCATTAAAAACTTCCTCATAAGCGAAGGCGTAAACAAAACACAGCTTACCGCCAAAGGTTTTGGTAGCGCCAAACCGGTAGCCAGCAACAAAACTGAAGAAGGCCGCGCAAGAAACCGCAGGGTTGAGTTTAAAGTAATAAAATAATAGCGGCACAAACAATAAACAAAACGCCATTGAACAAAGTTCAATGGCGTTTTTTATTAAATTAAACTCATTAAAAACCAGGTATATAAATATTTTTTTAGCAGGCGTAACAACTTTTTAAATAACAAAGTAACTTACCGGTATAAAGTAAATGCAAAACAACAAGCTCCCATTAAACAAACAAGAAGCTTTTATGCTGCTGTATAAGCCTGCTCACGAGCGCTTATACCGGTTTGTACAAAGTTTAATTTGGGATAAAGAAGAAACAAAAGACATTGTAAACGAAACAGCTCTTATTGCATTTGAAAAGTTCGATACTATTAAAAACAAAACTTATTTTGTAAGCTACCTATTCAGCATAGCCAGTAACTTATGCAAAAAACACTATAAAATAAAAAAACTAAAAGCCATGTTCGATTGGGCTAAGGCCGATAACAACAAAGCATGGCAACATGCCGAAACTAATGTAAATGCCAACGAACTCAAAAACATATTACAGCAATTAAGTTTCCAGCAACGCAGAGCACTGTTACTTTTTGAGCTATCGGGCTTTAGTTACGAGGAAATAAGTAAAATAGAAAGATGCAGCCAATCAGCCATTAAAAGCCGCATACACGCAGCCAAAAAAATACTCAAAAAGTATATTCAAAACGAGGAGATACTAATACAAAATATTCAGTTAAAATCTATACTAGCCTAACCATGGACGACCAATATATAAAAACAATTATTGACAAACATAAACGCCTGGCTATAGATATGCCTGAGCATGAAGTAGCTTTATACTTAACCCAAAAAACTAAAAGCAAAAAAAGTATTAAGCAAAAAGCCATTTATTTAACGCTGTTTATGCTGCTAGGTGCAGGCATTTATTTAATAAAATATACCAGACCCGTAGCAATAAAACCGGTACAAGCAAGCCGTGTATTGCCAAGCCCCTTACGAGCAAAAAGTACCCAAGCCCCTGTAGCAGCCAATACCAATACGAAAACAAAACAAACAGCACGCAAACGGACCTTTACCAAAAAACAAAACCAACCTCAAACCAATTCCTACGATATTAATATAATAGATAAGGAGGATTACACGACATTCAATAACATAGCTGATATAAATACCCTTACTGCATACAATAATGTAAACACGATAATACCCACCACCAATTAATAAGCACCATGAAAAAACAACTAGCAACCATAGCCCTGTTAACCACAGCATTATTTATTTGTAGCTCTTTTGATTTACCTAAAGGATGGTTTGTGGCAGGAACCAAGCGGACGTCCTATAATATAGGAACAGCACCCGGTGAAGGTCGCGATGGAAAAAACTGTGCTACCATACAGTCTAAAGAAGAAAAAATAAGAGGCTTTGCCACCCTTATGCAAACGGCCCTTGCTACCGACTATTTAGGCAAAAGAGTTAAAATGAGCGGCTATTTAAAAACGCAGGATGTAAAAAAATATGCTGGCTTTTGGTTAAGGTTAGACTCTTACACAGGTACGGATAAAAAGTACAAACTACTGGGTTTTGATAACATGAGCAACAGAAACATAAAAGGCAATACGGAATGGATTAAATACGATATAGTATTAGATATACCACAAGAAACAACTGAAATAGCTTACGGAGCCTTGCTGTCAGGCACAGGCAAAATTTGGTTTGATGATATAACCTTTGAAATAGTAGACCAGACTGTACCGACTACCAATCAAATAAAATAGGGATGAAAAATATACCAACTAAAGCACTAAGCATAGCTGTACTGCTGCTCCTTTTCTCATTTGACCTACCTGAAGGTTGGATAATAGCAGGCAATGAACCCAACAGTTACAATATGGGTACAGCACCCGGAGAAGGCCGAGATGGAAAAAACTGCGCCACCATACAGTCTAAAGATAAAAAGATAAAAGGCTTTGGAACTCTTATGCAAATAATAAGTGCCGAAAAATATAAAGGCCAGCGAGTAAAACTAAGCGCATACATAAAAGCAGAACAAGTAACTGATTGGTGCGGACTATGGATGCGAGCCGATGGACTGAACAAAGAAATGTTAGCATTTGACAATATGGGCAACAGACCCATTAAAGGAACAACGGATTGGAAAAAAACAGAAGTAGTGCTCGACATACCTGATAAAACCAATAAAATAGCCTTTGGAACTCTGTTAAGCGGAGTAGGAAAGGTATGGATAGACGATTACCGAATGGAAATAGTAGATAAAACAGTGCCCACCACGGGAAACTATAGCTCTATTCCCAAAAACCTCAGTTTCGAAGAATAACAAATTCTAAACAAACACTATTACCCAAAAGCTCCCTGATAAAAGCCATCGGAGGGCTTTTGGCTTTAATTACCTGCCACATAAAAGGTAAGGGCTTTGCACGCAAGGTCCGGGTCCCACCGGCACAAGCATGCCGCTCCTGCCTGTTGCCAAACATAACCGGGCACCCCTCTCGCAAACCACCACAAAACCCAAACAAATCCTTCGCAACCGGATGCAAAGGCCATCAAGGGTTAAACATGAAGCACCAAGGTTTAAACATAAGGCATCAAAGGTCAAACATAAGCCATCAAAGCTGACACAGTTTCCACTCAAACTGACGCAAAGGCCATCAAGGGTTAAACATGAAACACCAAGGTTTAAACATAAGGCATCAAAGGTCAAACATAAGCCATCAAAGCTGACACAGTTTCCACTCAAACTGACACAAAGGCCACCGAAAGCCAAACATAAGGCATCAAGGTTTAAACATAAGCCATCAAAGGTCAAACATACGCTATCAAGAGTCAAACATACGCCACTGAAAGCCAAACATAAGGCATCAAAGGTCAAACATAAGCTATCAAAGGTCAAACATACGCTATCAAAAGCCAAACATAGGGCATCAAAGCTTAAACATAAGGCATCAAAGGCCAAACAAACGAAGTCGGGAGCTAAACAAATGCTATCAAAGCATAAACTTTTATATCCCAGCCCCCCGCTGGCGCGAGCGTGTTGCTCGTGTCAATTCCGTTTAATTAATTTCAGGCTCTCACTTGCATTCAGCGAGTGAGCATATAAGCTTTATATTCCTTTAAAAAAGCAGTAATAAAACTAAGAATATATATGAGTATGCACTTATAGCTAAATAAAAAGCCCTTTTGATGATTTGTAAATTAATTATATTCGGAAAAATATTATGTAACCAAAACTACACACCACTTTTGGGTGTTTTTATGTAGTTTCATCAAACATATAAACAAGTTAGCACAAGTGTAAGACGACACACGCAAACAATAATACTAATTAGACAAATGCCATTTTTACACAAATATCAAGAACACACTTTTGAAAATGGGTTTCAAACTCATAATTCAATTTTAGACACTGTTTCTTATAACCCTGAAGTTATTTTTATCGGTACATACAACCACGGCTGGAGTTGGAACGAATCAGACTTTTTCTATGGCCGTGGAGGGTTTATGTGGCCTATAATGGCGAATTTATTTTTATATAACAATAATCACTTAACACAAAAACGAACAGCAAGAAACGACAACCCAACAAAGCAGCAAATTTTTGATATCTGTGAGTCTAGTAAAATTGTTTTTGCAGACATTGTTAAAGGCATTAAAGATGAAATTGATGTAGTTGAATTAGAAAATGAAAATTGTGTTCTTGTTAATCAAGAATATCGCTGGGAAACAAGACAAATTAACAACAGACGAGTTGGAGAATACTCAGACACTCATTTGGACAATTTAGCTGACAGAAATTGGTTGGATGACAATGTCCTAGAGATAATCAATTATGTAAATAACACTCAATCTATAAAACATATTTACTTCACGTTTAAGTCAGGTAATTGGCTTGTTGACAAACTCAATGAAATAAGACAAGGAATTAGAAACGATGTTAGCTCATGTTCAATCTTCACCCCAACTGCAAATGGTTTTGGCAGTCAATTAGACCTTCCATTCCATGAGAGAGCATGGGGCTTGTCTCATTGTTGGGTTTGGAATGGACTAAATCACGACATTCTAATTAATAGATCTAACTACGGCCATTTAGACCATGATTGGTTAAGGAACAAAGGTGTAAACCCTGACAACTTTTGACCATGAGAACAAAAACATCTGTGCATAACAGCACCTACCCAAAAGGCGGGGTTTCGTGTTCCAAAGACAGTTTTGTGGTTAATCAAAGATTAGTTTTTCAAATCAAGTTTTGTGGTAAAAGTCCAGCCCTTCGGGTAGCTGCAAAACGTTACCAGCTAGCATAAAGACGAATTACATATGAAAAAAATATTTTTACTTCTACAGGCAATTGCTCTTTTTTTAAGTAGTTGTGCCCAGACAAAAAATCAAGAAACATTTGAAGGGACTATTACTTATAAAATAACCGTTACGACCAATACTGATAATGTAACTTACAATGACTACCAAAAACAAAAGTATGGTGACAAGGTAAAAGTATTCATCTCAAAAGACGGTAGTTTTAAACGAGAGTTTTTGACAAGTGGGCAAAAAGGTTTTGTGTTTTTTACATACAACGCTTTGACAAATAAATGTTTTACAAAATGGAAAAATATTGACACTACCTATTCTTCAAATTGTTCGGAGAATAGTTTAAATCTTGTAGAAGAAAAAGATTTACCAAGTGAAACCATTTTAGGACAATTATGTAAAGGATATTTTATTTCAGGTGTTGACCCTAGAGGCGGACAACCTGTTTCGTTAACTTATTACTATCCATTGGATAAAGAATACATTAACCCGACATTGTATAAAAACTACAAAGATTTTTTTTACAATAAAGTAATTGAAAAAATTAAAGCTCCATTCTATAAACTTGTAATGGATATGGGAAAATATATTGTGACATTTGAAATAGAAAAAATTGAAAGTGGTACAATAAGCCCTGACATTATTACTTTGCCCACAAACATGCCAATAAAAGAAATGTAAATGGGAGACATTAATTCAATAAGAACAATAATGCCAGCTGGTAACAGGCGTTTGGCAAAAAAGCGGGTTCAGTGCTTAAATGAAGTTTGGTGCTTCGTATCAAGTTCAGTGCTGGCAGACAGTTTAGTGCTTCGAAATCCGCTTCTTCGCCAAGCCCGAAATGTTAGTGGCAAGTTTAGTTGACCCCATAAACAAAAGAAACAAACATTGACAACAATTAACAGTGACATACAAAAGATTGCGAATCATGCTTGCTTAACAATTTTGGCTGACGACAACTTTCTGGAAGTTAAACACAAATTTCGTTTAGGAGACAAATCAAATACCGGTGTTATTTTGTTCTTCTTTGGCGGACTATTTCTAACCATTGCTCCGTTCATTAAGACAACGGAAATGACAACTAAAATTATTGCAATTACATTAGGACTTTTTTTCGTTGGGTTCTCAATATTGACATTAATAAGACAACTTGCAGATGGACTTCAAATCAAAGACCATATAATAACGTTTAGACAAAATCTTAAACAAACTAAAATCCCTTTGAATAGCAACTTGAAAGTAAAAATGAAAACAGAAGTAATGAAGATAAGACGTGTTGGGACTTTAGGTACTGACTTAATTATTGTTACTCATTTTCTTCAAGACCAAAATATTGAAACTCCAATTTTGAAATTTCAAATGGACAACAAAAATGCAGACAATGCAAAGAAATTAGGTAACGAACTGACAAAAATAATAAATGCAAAATTTCGACAACAGCTTAACTAGAAAAAGCGGACGAACAAGAAAACCAGCCACTAACAGCACATTTGCAATAGGCGTACAATTGGTCTCTGTTTGACGGGATTTTAGTAGTTGATTAATTCGTTTCCCCTATTTACATTTGAGTTTAAACGCACGCCCATCGCAAATGTGCCAAACGTTAGTGGCAAGTGTAAAAACCACATACTTAATCAAACAAAAATGACAGAAAAAAGAAATTATCTATATTTAGTCAGCATACTTTTTATGCTTTTGTCAAGTGACGTTTTAGGACAACAAAACTTGTTCAACATTCCATCTGGAGATATAACAAACTCAAAAAAAATATTCTATCAGCATCAACTTAATCTTTATTCTGATAAATTAGAATCCAAGGCTCATTTTGTTTATGGACTGGGGAAAGGTTGGGACGCTGGTATTAATTTAGTTGGCAAAGGATTTTATTTTTCTCCTGAATGGAGGGCTTTACATAACGATGACCCCAATAAAGGTGCTTTATATCCAATTTTAATGGGAACTCTCCAAAAACAATTCAAAATAAATCAACACTTTGCCATTAATGTTGGTGGGCAGGGTGGTTATAACTTAAGTAGTAAATTAGCCAACAAAGAAATAAATTATTATTTGTACGGCATTGGGATATACTATTTTATGAAAGGTAAAAGTAGAATTGTTGGTGGACTATATCAAACTAATCAAATGTTTGTTGGAAATGGTAACACTTTTGGGGCACAATTTGGCTATGAAATTAATCTTTCAAAAAAGTGGTACTTAATGGGTGACTGGATAAGTGGAAACAATGATTCATCTGTTGGTGTATTTGGCGGAATGTATAATCTGACCAAACGAGTACAACTGTGTGCAGG
This sequence comes from uncultured Bifidobacterium sp., assembly GCA_964442045.1. GTDB lineage: Bacteria > Bacteroidota > Bacteroidia > UKL13-3 > UKL13-3 > JAAFJM01. The sequence continues at coordinate 13,310 of CAYTWI010000010.1, read as the reverse complement.
CTTACTAGTTCCAAATCCTAATGTACCAAAACATATGGGAATTGTTTTGGAAGTAAACTTGTTAGGTTGGGATGCATTTTAATGAAAAAATAGTCAAATCAAACGCCAGCTACTAACAAGGTATTGCCAAAAGCAGGGGTGAAGTGCTTCTATGACACTTTTGTGCTTTACCGGACTTTAGTTTTTCAAATCAACAGTAGTGCTGAAATGCCCCGCCTTCGCCAAGCGCCAAAACGTTAGATGTGATGCTAAAATACGACTGTACAAAATGACAAAGACTAAAAAACATTATTCTGTGGACTTTTAATAACTGCAATTACAATATTGACAATGAACATATTTAACTTATTCGGACAAAACAAACAACAAGACGACCCATATTGGGAGTTTGACAAGACTAAGCATTACAGACCCAAACTCGACAAGGGCGAATTTTTCAAGTTAACAGGTTTTGAATTTGGTTGGTTTGTTCTTGATCCAATTTCAGAATTTATCCAAGACAGAAAAGGCGAACTCACAAAAGGTAACACATTATCATACGGACAAAAGGCACTTTATTATTGGTGGTATGTTGACGCTCAAGTTACAAATGGTGGATTTACTCAATTTTATTATAACGATTATGGAATGTATGTGCCGACAATAATTAAAGGTCTAAAACATATTGGCGACAATAAAATGGCGGAACTTGTAAATCGTTCTTACGAATTATATTTGAAGGAAAATAAGAAAATAAAAGATGCTAGAAAAGGTGGTTTAGAAGCTTTTAGTAATCTATACAAAGAAATCACAGATTTTGAAGAGCTTGATGACGAATACTACAAACTCAATGAACAGACAATGAAAAATATTGAGAATTACATTCGTAAAAATCCAAATGAAATTTGCTTAGATGAAGACGGAAATGAATTTGATTTGTCATTCGTTGGCGAATTAAAAACGTTCTATTCCCCAGACAAACCAAAAGAAGTTATTCCAGTTTCCAATGGTGTTGCTTCAGGAACATATAAAAGCTACTATGAAAATGGGAACCCAAAAGAAATAATTGAATACTTAAATGGCGAACAAGCAATCGAAAGAATTGAATATTACGAAAACGGGAACAAGAAATTTTCTGTCTCAAAATCTGACAATCCAAAGGGTTACTTGCATTCACATTTTTACGAAAATGGAAATTTGAAAACAACAGAAATTTATATTTCTAAGTATGACAGAGATGGGAAAAGGATACAATATTATCCCAATGGTCAAATGAAAAGCGAAACAGAATTTATTCAAAAGGAATTTTTTGTTCAAAATTGCTGGAAAGAAGACGGCACACAGATAATGAAAGATGGTACAGGTTTATACATTAATGAGTATTCAATCTTTGACGATGTTATTGACAGAAAAGAGCAAGAATATAGAAATTACAAACCACACGGAAAGCAATATTCATACAGTAATGGTAAACTGAAATTGTATCAAGAAATGGTTGACGGAAAGAAACACGGAGCGACAAAGTCTTATGACGAAAACGGAAATGTAAAAGAAGAAATTATCTATGAGAATGGAAAGGAAATATCGAGAAAGAAAATGAAGTAACAACAAAAGCACCACAGCTAACAGCACCTACCCAAAAGTGGCGGGGACGTGCGAATAAGAGCATTTGTGTTTCAAACAAACGTAGGTGCGTAAAGACAGTTTAGTATTCCAAACCGCCCCTTCGGGTAGCGGCAAAACGTTATGTGGCAGCTTAAAAGACGACACAACAACATAAAACCCAGACAAGAATTTTGACAAAGCAAATTGACAATTTTACAATCACGGAAACCACAGACAAGGTAGTTGTCGACTATGCCAAAACTACCAAAGACAGGTTTGACACTCTTTTCACATTGACATTGGGTATACTCATTTCTGTTGCGACCTATTTATTGTTGCGACAAGGATTAAAATCAACAAGCTATCTTGTAATTATTGCGGGACTTGTTTTTGCATTTCAAGCAGTTGTGCAAACCCTTTCCGGACTATCAAGACTTTTTCAGCCGACAAAGAATTTATTGGTCATTGACAAGACAACCAATACTTTAAAATCAAGACACAGTCCATTTGCTTCAAAAACTTTTTCAGTAGACGAAATTCAAACTCTTGTTGTTAGCGGACAAAATGAAAAAATAACTGTTGGCGATGGACAGAAAATGACCCGGACTTACTGCACAATATCGGCAAAGCTTAAAGACAAAGCAGACGAAAGACTGTTTACAATAAATACTAATAGATTTTTCAGACCCTCAAGACAAAAGTTAGAGTCCGAATTATATTCAAAAGCTAAACGACTGACAACTGAAATTAACAAGCATTTGAAATCAAAATATCAATGGACAGGATATGGCGACAACTAAAAGAACAGACACTCGAACTTGGACGAAAAAAGAAAGCCGACCGCAGAACACACGTTTGGCACAATGGGGGCTGACACCGTTCATTGGAAGTTTGTGCTTCTATTGTAAATTCGTGCTGGCAGACAATTTAGTTTTCCAAAATCCCCCACTGCACCAAGCGTGGGAACGTTAGCACACATTGTATGAAAAAGTATAAAGACGACATAAAAACAATTTTTGAGGTTTTAACCTATGGGTTAATCTACATGAGTATTTCGACAATTGACAATCCTATTGTATCAAATATATTTTTGGGACTTTGGATTGTTTACTGGATATTTAATCTCTATTCGAAAATTCAGTATAGAAAAGGGAAAGCTGACTACATACTTTTTCCAACACAAAACGACAAATATTATAAGACGACCTCAATTACATTAGGAATTATCGTCTTTTTACTGAGCATTGCTGGTATTATTTGGACAAAATCTTTTAATAATTATGGACTTATTGGAATAACTATTGGCTTATTAGTATTTTTGAACGGAATATTTGATTTACCAAAAGGGATGCTGAAAGTCAAAACCAACGAAATGACTATAACAGGACTAAAAAATAAAATTGACATTCGACAACTTAAAGAAATTAACATTTATAATGAACGATTGCTTCTAACGAATATCTATAATGAGATACAGCGGGTCGACAATTTGGACATTGATATAGATTCAGCAAAACTAATTGACAGATATATTTCGAAAAATAATATTGACTTGAAAACGATAAACAACGTGTGCTAACAGGCGTTTGGCAAAAAAGCGGGTTCAGTGCTTAAATGAAGCTTTGTGCTTCGTATCAAGTTTAGTGCTGGCAGACAGTTTAGTGCTTCGAAATCCGCTTCTTCGCCAAGCCCGAAACGTTAGTGGCAATTATGACTGAGACAACTTTAAAGAAATTTGAATTAGACTTTAACGAAAGAATTTTCAGTTCGGTAATGCTATCACCAACTGACTGGATTATCAGGACACACAATAAAATTATTGACTTCAAAGAAAGTGCTGTATCGAGAATTATAGAAATTAACGATTTCGGAGAAATTATAGATACCTATTGGGGTGGTAATTATGCTTTGAGTTTCAAGCATAACCATATTTTGCTTATTGGCAGAGACAATTTATTTGCTTGGGACAGGAACAACTACCGTTTCAAAGTATCTAAGACATCCAATAAACTAGGTAAACACAAAGACTTTCCTAATAGTGATTTAAGACCATATAGAGCTTCTACAGACAACTCTGATGTAATTTCAGTTTTGTTTCAAACACAAGTTTCTGGGGACTCTCCTTTTTGGGCTGACTTAGAAGTTAAAAGTGACCTGACAAATAGATGGCTTACAGACCAGCCAAAACATTTAAACGCAAGAGACTATCCTTTAAAATTTTGGCAGACAATTAATAAACCAAATGAGACCCCAGATATCAGCGACATAGTTTTAATAAACAAAAACCTATCAATCTTTACAACTGGATTTCATACCGCATACGGAAAATATGATATGGATTACTCTATTATGACTTCTGTTAATGAAAATGCAAGTTCAATTGGCAAGCAATTAAGTTTTGAAAGTGCTTTTGGATTTTTTAGTTCAGATAAAAATTGGTTAATTCTTAAACCACTTTATAGTAAAGGCGAGACAAAAGGCAAGACATTTTTACTAAACATAGAAACTAACAAAAAGACGATTTTGAAATTACCAAGAGGCTTATCTAAATATCGAATACTTGACATCTTTAATGAAACGTTACTTTTATCAAATGACAGCCATGGAAAATATCCAAATTACAATTTAGCAGACAACGAAAAACTAACACTAATTGAAATCAAGAATAACTGGTACTAACACACGTTTGGCGCAATGGGGGCAGACTCGTTTCATTGTAAGTTTGTGCTTCTATTGTAAATTCGTGCTGGCAGACAATTTAGTTTTCCAAAATCCCCCACTGCGCCAAGCGTGGGAACGTTATAGGGCATTTTAAAAGACGACAGTGAAACGACAACACAAACATATTGAAAGCGACAAAAATCTGAATGACTATCAAAGGTTTTTCAAAGCATTGACAGCGGATATAAATTGGGTTAATACCTTACTGACAATTTTGTTTATCGGGACACTTTTATTGACCGTTTTTGAAATTAATATTTATCGCAAAACACTTATTCATTGGGCTATACCGACAACTATTTGGTTTTTGACTGGACTAATTTTGACTCCATTGACAAGTAATTTTCTTAAAAAACACTATAAGACAAATGGATTCTTTTTGCAACTTGTTTTTAACGTTGCTACTTGGGGCGGGCTTCTAATTTTTACTTTTATGGCGACAAACTATTATTTCCCCAAAGAGAATTCTAAAACCATATCAACAAAAATTATTCGGACCGGATATTTAGCGAAAGGACGAAATGGTTGTGGAGCACCTTATTGTGAAGTTATTATAGACAACAAAGAGAAAGAGTTGGTTTTCCCTTGCGACTTTGACATTGAGAATTACACTGAAATCGAGTTGACAATCAGAAAAGGCTTTTGGGGTTTCGACATAATTACAGACAAAAGACCGACTAATGGAAAGAAAAACGCCCTATAACAAGGGTTTGGCAAAAGTGGCGGTTCAGTGCTCCGCAGACACATTTGTGGTTAATCAAACATTGGTTCTCCGCATCAGCATTTGTGGTGAAAATCGTCACCTTCGCCAAGCCCTAAAACGTTATAGCCAATGCTAAGACGACACGAAATATGATTGCTAAGGAACAAAATATTGCCTTGTTGACAGTAGGAAATGAAGCTTTGAAAAATGTTGACTGGAAAGATTATGCTAACTATTGTTTCGACAGAGAAAAAGGATTTAGAAAGTTAGCTTTTATTCACCTCGACAATTTCATTAAATCAACTGAAACCTGGAATCTTGTCAAGAAAATTGATTTTGTGAAATTTCTTTTTCCGTTTTTTGAAAATTTACCGGAAGCTGATTACGGACCTTTTCCTCAGCCATTAAGTGACAAACTCATAAAACCGACATTGGAAATTTGGTGTGACCTTGAAAAAATTGATAATAATCCATTTCGTTGGTATGGTAAGTATTATGAAAGTGAATACCATTTATTTAAAGCAATCGAAATTAACAAAGAGGACGATATTGCAAGGCAAATATTATTGAGACGATGGACAAATAATATTAATTATTCTGTTCATCATTTGCCAGAAGGTTACCTTGGTGACCCTTTTGAAGATCTTAAATTGGGAGACAAAATAAAAGAACAAATTAGTCAATTAACGACATCAAAAAATAGAGAAAATTGGACTAGAGAAATTGAAGATGAATTGGAACTTGTAAAAAATTATGTTGACTGGAAAATTTCAAAACATCATGACTTTTCGAAATGGGGACAAGAAAATAATAGACAAACAAGTTATAAATGGAAAGGAAACTGAAACTTTGAAAGATGAAAGCACTGGCTATAACAGCACATTTGCAATAGGCGTGCAATTCGTCTCTGTTTGACGGGATTTTAGTGATTGTAAAATTCGTTTCCCTAAGTTACATTTGAGTTCAAACGCACGCCCATCGCAAATGTGCAAAACGTTAGCGGTCAGGTTGAAAAACTTGCGTTTGTAAGAAATAAATAAGAAATAATGAAAAAAGAAATAGAAAGTTTAATTCCACATAGATATCCATTCATTTTTGTAGATGAGATACTGAGCTCGAATAATGATTCAGTGATCGGTTTAAAAACTTTTAATAAAGAGGATGACAAGATGCTTATGGGTAGTTTTCCTGATTATGAATATATTCCAGGAATGATTATTATTGAATCAATGGCACAATGTGGTGGAGCAGGAATTAAGAAAGCTAAATTAGCAGATGGCTTTTTTGGGCTTGCTGCCATGAATGATATTCAGTTCTTTAAAGGCGTGACCTATGGTGATCAAATTCGTTATGAGATAAAGAATATTAGGGTAAGCAATAGATTTATTAAACAATCTGGGATAGCCTATTTTGAAGGGGAGCCAATTGCTCAGGCTACTTGGACTTGTGGTAGAATAGATTAAAAAAACACGAACGCACAACAGCACCTACCCAAAAGTGGCGGTTCTGTGGTTAAATGAAGCTTTGTGCTTCTATCAAAGTCTGTGCTTGGTTGACAGTGAAGTGCTTCGAAATCGCCATCTTCGGGTAGCTGCAAAACGTTATGTGATATATTATGACAGACACGAATGAAAGAAAAAGAACTACATAATACAGAACTTGAAGTTGTGGAAAGGCTGACAGAGCTTTTATCGAAAATTGGTTTTAATGTTAAGTATAGCGATACTAGTCATCAAGTTAGAAACCCCGACTTTATTGCTCAAAAGAGAGTTGACGGCAGTGAATACAAAATTGCGATTGAATTAAAAGGAAATACAAACAATAATGATGCTGTAAGATATGGTGTTAAGACACTAACTGCGGTTAACAAAACAGAAAAATTTGACAAACTGTTATTGCTACTTTTAAACAGGAAAAACATCGATAGAAACAATCCGACTTTACAAGAATTTTTAAGTAACAATCCAACAAATCTTGAAATAATCAATCTTGACGATTTAGAAAAATGGTCAGAAAGTTTATCCAATGAATTATCAAAAAAAGAACTAAATGAAGTTTTTTATTACGTTAGACAATTAAGTAAAAAACTAATTGAGTTAATAGCTAAAAGTCCAGACAACTTAAAAAATTTGGAATGGAGAGATTTAGAAAGAACAATTGCAGAATTATTTGAAGGAATTGGTTTCAAAACAACCTTGACACCACCGAGTAAAGATGGTGGGAAAGATGTTATCCTAGAATGCAAAATTGATAATGTACAGAAAACATTTATCATCGAAATTAAACATTGGCGAAGTGGACAAAAGGTAGGAAAAACGGCTGTCAAAGAATTTACTAAGGTTATTATCAACGAGAAACGAGAAAAGGGTTTGTTTCTTTCAACTTATGGCTTTGCTAGCAATTACTACGAAAGTTTAACTGAAAGTCAAAAATCATTAATCCGATTTGGCGAACAGGAAAAAATAGTTGAACTCTGTCGAACATACGAGAAAGTTAACAACGGAATTTGGAACCCTGTTGACACGCTTGAGAATATATTACTTGACAACACAATAGAAATAAAATGAGAAATACATCACATAACACAGGTTTTGTGTCAGGCGGGGTGACGTGCAAACTTGTAGCTTTGTGCTTCTATTCAAGTGCTGTGCTCGTTGACAGTTTTGTGCCCTGAAATCCCGCACGAACGCAAAGCCCGAAAACGTTATAGCCAATTTTATGAACGACACACTTAACGACTTTAAAGTAACGGACAGACAATCTTTCATTAAATTCCGTTACTTATTACACAAGGACTTTCTGGACAATCCTGAAAGTTGGGAAAACAAATCATTACCCGACTTTTTAAAAGCGTTGAGTGCTTATACGGAAGACATACAAGGTTACTACGACAACACAAAGCAAAATATAAATGCTGACCAACCAAACTGGTCAACATTTGCAGACATTTTTAAAGGTGCAACAATGTATGAATAACGGAAAAACTCCAACATATAGACTTCGCTTCTTTTTCGACTATGGTTGTGGCGGTTGTCTTTGGTGTGACAATGAAGCTGCTTATAAAAAATATGACGTAGGAACTTTAGACGCTGAACTTTTCGACCTAAATGGAAAGGTAAGTCAGGAAGCAAGAATTAAATTACCAAACTCGACAAAACAAAAAGTATTAGAATTAAACAAGTTATATAGTGAAAGTTTGAATTGGGAAGACCCGGGAGGAGATTCAATGTGGGACAAATCACAATGGGACAATTTTCATTCACAGACGAGAGAACTGCATAAAGAAATATCAATTATACTTGGTGACGACTTTGAAATTATATACAAACAAGAATAGAAAAACGCCCTATAACAGCACCCAAAATCTATGCTGGCTAGGCATCTAAATATAGCATTCGTTTACGTACTTTTATTATCTTAGCGCGACAAATAAACGCTTTGCAAGCCGGCACGGCTCTTGGCTGCAAAACGTTACCCGCTATTATGAAAAGACAGCCTTTAATACAAATTATCTACTTTGGAATTCTTATGTCAACAATATTTGTCGACATACCCTATTCGAATTTCATTGTGATTGTTTTAACAGTATTGTTTTTCGGATATTTGATTTTCGAATTCAATAATCTTGCTAATAATAAACTTGAAGGTGACCTCATTCTCAGACGACAAACAAAAAGTGTTCGACTAATTTTTATTCTATTAGCACTTGTTCCAATTGTCTTCTATTTTATCAATGGCAGAAATTATTTCCTTCAAATACTTTTATTCTGGTCAATTGTCATATTTGACATTGTTATCTATGTTCAAACAAAGAGACGGAAACCAATTGGAATAATTATTAAGGAGAAGAATCTCATATTGAATGACTTTAGAAATACAAGAAGGAATTTAAGTCAATTAAAAAGCATGAAATTGAACGGATTGACTGATCTAATAGAGATGACTTTCGTGAATGAAAAACGACTATATATCAAACGCAGTGAATATCTGGCCTTAGACATTGAAAGTTTAATCGCAATTTGTATTGAAAGAAGCCAAGAACAATTATTAATTTCAGACAACTTGAAAAATAGGAATAGCAGCAGGTAACAGCACCTACCAGCCATTGGCGGTTCAGTAGTTTATTGAAGAATTGTGCTGGAAGAAAGTTCAGTGATATATTTGAAAAGTAGTACCAGAAGTCGCCAACTGCTGGTAGCTGCAAAACGTTATACGGCAGCTTAAAAGACGACACAACAACAGAAAGAAATGGGACATAAAAAAGTTTGTTTAGAATGCAGATTGACACTTAACCGACCATTTGATAGTGGCTCTGGACAAACATATCCTTGCCCTGAATGCGGAAAATCAATGACACTTTTGCCTCACCGATTTAGACCACCTAAAAAGACAGAAGACAAAAAATGGGAAACAGTTAAGTTTCTAATTGAAAATGGATTTTATTATCAGCACATATACGAAATAGTTGAAACCAAAAATGGAGTCACGAAATATCAGAATTATGCAAAGTATCCTGACAATCTTCGAGACGCTAAGGAATTTGTGGAACAGTACAAAGAGCAAGCAAGAAAATGAATAAATGAAAAATTGCATTTTTGTGTTGCTTGACCCCGCTGGCGCGAGCGTCCGCTCGTGCCAATTCCATTTAACCATCACTCACTCACATCCTGCAAACGAGCATATGCCATAACCTCCGGCTATTTATTATTTAAAAAAAGTAGCAATAAAGCCACCATGCCAGCAAGTTTAAACAAGCTTTAAACCGTTGGTAGAATAAAAAAGAATTTTAATTTGCACAGCTATTATCCAAACAAACAAAGCTCCTTTGATAAATTAGACATATATACATAAACAATAGCCGGCATCAACTATTCAAAAAAGGTTTCCCCGTAACAACGCATGAATCCAATACCTGAAATTTTTTAAAGAGAAAAGTTCCGATAAAACCAGTTGATGATAATTATACCAGACCAACCACCTAAACAGAAACAAAAAAATTATGACAATAAATAAAATAACACTTTTAATCGCATTTGGATTTTTTTTTACTAACGGCTTTTCTCAAAAAACATCACAACGGTTAGATTCACTATTTACTTTACTTGCCGCTCAAAAACAATTTAGCGGAAGCGTATTAATTGCAGAAAAAGGCAAGATTATTTATAAAGGGGGTAAAGGTTATAGCAATGAAACCACAAAGGCAAAAAATAACACCCATACCATTTTTGAATTAGCATCATGCAGCAAACAATTTATTGGTGTAGCTACAGCATTACTTCACAGAGAAAATAAAGTAAATTATACCGATGACATCACAGTTTACATACCAGAATTGTCCAATTTTAAGGGAGTAACAATCGACAACCTGTTACATCATACCAGTGGCATTCCTGAATATCTCGGAGATTTTAGTCAGCATTGGAAAAACGAAAAAATAGCCACCAATCAAGATGTAATTAATTATATCAAAAAGGACACTTTAGACTTTCAACCCAATTCAAGGTATCAATACACTAATACTAATTATGTACTTTTAGCAACCATTATTGAGCGAATGTCAAAACAAAAAATTGCAGACTATCTATCAGCAAAAATATTTAAGCCCCTGCACATGAACAGAACATTTATGTATAGCAGAAGACTTTCACCCAAAGCAATTAAAAACTATGCCTATGGCTATTCTTGGGAACAAAATTCATTTAAAAAAATAACTGATGATAATAGAAAATATGGCAATGCAACTACTTATTATTTAGATGGAATTGTAGGCGGTGCAAAAATTCATTCTACAGTAGAAGATTTGTACAAATGGATAAGTGCAATCAAAAATAATACTCTATTATCGCAAAGTGAGTTTGACGAAGTAATGAAGATTACCCAAACGAACAACAATAAAGACATTAAATACGGTTTTGGATTTGAAGTTAGAGGAAGCGGAAATAATATAAGTTACGGGCACAATGGCAGTTGGGATGGATATGTTTCTTTTATCCATTACAGTGCCAAAAACGACAGAACCATTATTGTGCTAAACAATTTTAATAAAGGAGTAGCACCTTACCAAACCATAACTGAGATAATTGATAACAAGCCATCTTCAAACGAAATTGTAAAAAGAATTGATTTGGAAGAAAACGAATTAAAACAGTTTGTAGGGGAGTATACAGATGAAAAAGACAGCACTTTAAAGCACATTATAACCTACCTCGATGGACATTTAATTTATAACTCCAATAAACTCGAATGGGATATGCGATTTTATCCATCATCTGCCAATACATTTCAGGCAATCAGGCAAGGAGGTATGGATAGCAAAATGACATTTACATCTCAAGCCAATGGAAGTATGAAATTAGATATGACCCAATACGGACAAAGTATGGGGAGCGGAATCCGAAAATAACTGCCCCCAAAAAACCATCAGGCACGAGCGTGCCTCTTGTGCCAATTTCATTTAACCAACACTTGCCTGCACTCGTTCACATTCTGCGAGTGATTATATACTATAGCCTCTGGCTATTGTATACCTTTAAAGGTCCATTTGACGATTTGTAAAATATTAATACATTGCAATTATAAATATGTGCCATAAGTTATGGCGCATATATGCAGGTTATAAGGCGTTTTAAATGAGACTATTGACCAAAATAATTTTATCAATCATACTTTTGGGAATAATCATAACAACGACAATTATGTTTTCAAATCTTTTCGGTGGACAATCATCACAAAAACTTTTTGAATCGGGAGTCAACGCTTATTACAGAGGCGACCACAAGACAGCTGTTGACAAGCTATCTGACGCGATAAAAAAGGAGAAGGATAAAAGTGAGCCAGACAAACATCTTCTTTCCAATATTCATAACATTATAGGGGAAGCCTATCTTTCAGTTGGCGTGGCAGTTCTTTCACAATCTGACTTTGTTTATGCTTTGGATTATAATCCGTTAAATGAAAATGCATTAAATAATTTAGGAGTTTGGTTTTCAATTGAACAATTTGTGACACCGGACTATAAAAAATCTCTTGAATACTTTGACAAAGCAGTTGTGTTGCGACCAGACCGTAAAGACATTATTTTAAACAGAGCGGTAGTAAAGATTAAATCTGGTGATTTAACTGGTTGTGACGATTTAAAAAAACTTGACGCTGAAGGATATCCTGACGCTAAAATCGGACTTCAGCAATTTTGCAAAAACAGATGATGAAGATAAGAAAAATGCCCTGTAGCAACACATTTGTAGGAGGAGGGGTTTCATGTTACGCAAACAGTTTGTTGGTTAAAGAAAATAAGCCCTCGTATACACATTTATGGTAAAAATCACCACCTTCGCAAAGCCCAAAACCTTGGTGGCAATTGCAACAGAAAGCAATAACATAACAACATTAAACAATGCAGGATTTATTATTTAACTTTATATCAAAATATATTTCTCTAACAGAAGAAGAGAAGAATGTACTCCTTTCTTTAGACCTGTTTCGCTCAGCAAAGAAAGGAACTGTTTTACTCAAAGAAGGACAAGAATCAAAAGATAGCTACTTCGTTTTAAAAGGCTGCATTCGGACCTATTACATAATAGACGGAGAAGAAAAAACAACAGCTTTCTACACGGAGCAGGATGCCTTAACACCCCATTGCGTAACAAACAAAACTCCTTCCGATTATTTCATTAATTGTTTAGAGGACAGTATTCTGCTGGTTTCTAATACGGATATGTCGGTAGAAGTAAACAGTAAATTTCCAAAGTTTGATACCATGTGCAGAATGTTGTCTGAAGAATTATTAGCCAGACAACGTATAGACTTTGACGAGTTTAAAACATCTTCACCTGAACAACGATACCTGAACCTGCTTCAAAAAAGACCAGACCTTATTCAGCGGGTGCCACAACACCAGTTAGCGAGTTACCTGGGTATAAAACCACAATCATTAAGCAGGTTAAGAGCAAGAATTTTAGAAAAAAAGAACTAAAACATATTTCTTCACTTAAGTGAACGAATCGAAGTATCCTGCCAATCTACTTTTGCCTATTATTTAACAATAAAAGAGTATATGCAGAAGAGAATTGTATTTATTGTATTAGCCCTAATGCTGGCAGGCTGTTTACATACGAATGCACAAGAAGTTCAACAGGACAGCACCTACAAAAAGTGGTATATTGGTAGCACTCTATATTTACTCGGTAACCTTGATCAAACAAACAACCCCGAGTACATTCAATTAAATGCCGGATATAGAATAACACCTAAAGATGTTGTTCTGTTCAGATTTAAAAGATCCATTTATACCTGGCCAATAGGT
>CAYTWI010000009.1:0-59104 GCA_964442045.1 uncultured Bifidobacterium sp. | reverse complement strand
ACCATTTTTAGCTTCAAATATCTGTGCCTGTGGCAGTACATTATTAATTATTATTTTAGCCAGAAACATATTTACGGTATTATCATCGGCCACTAAAATTTTTAAATTGGGATATGCTTTTACTTCTACTTCTAAAGTTTTACTCTCAGGTGTTGCATATGACTTATTGGTATTTTTAGGACTTAGTTTAGAAAGAGTATCGAATAATTGCTGTATTTTAATAGGCTTAACTATTCGCTGAGCTACGTTTAACTCTTTACAGGCTATATTTATCGTTTCATCATCGGATGAGCTATAAAGTAAAATAATAGGTTTTTGACTACCTTCTATGTTTTTGCTTTTTCTAATGTTCCTGATTGTTTCTATACCATCCATTTCTGGCATGTTAAAATCCATCAGGATGGCATCATACACTTTCCCGGAATCAATCAGCGCTAATGCCTGCTTACCACTCTCTGCCAAATCGGTTCCAATTTGCTTCATAGCTAACATGTCCTGTAATATTAATCGGTTATTGGTATTGTCATCTACGACCAGAATATTTTCAAAGTAATCAAGGTTTTCCCATACTATGGGCTCCCCTCTCATGGCTTTAAAAGTTACATCAAAGTAAAAAACACTTCCAACACCCACTTCACTTTTCAGTTGTAGTTTACTGTCCATTAAATCCAGTAATTTGTTTGATATGGTTAAACCTAAACCCGTACCACCAAACCTGCGTGTGGTTGATGCATCTTCCTGAGCAAAGGCTTCAAATATTTTTTGTTGGTTAGCAGGCAAAATTCCAATACCGGTATCTCGTACAGAAAACCGAAACACGATATCGCCATCCGTTACCTTTGACAAGGTTTCTACTTTTAATTCTATTTCGCCTTTCTGTGTAAATTTAATAGCATTGCCCAATAAGTTTACCAGTACTTGCCTTAACCTGATTCCATCAGCCCAAATAAAACGAGGTACTTCTGGCGATATATTTAAAAGCATTTCGAGCTTTTTCTGGTGCGCCTGGAAGGTAACAACATCTGCTACCTGATCGGCAATTTCCAGCAAATCTATTTTGCTTAATTCCAGTTCCAGCTTGCCTGCTTCTATTTTTGAAAAATCCAAAATATCATTAATAATGTCGAGCAAAGAATTGGCGGATTGAAATACTGCCGACATATATTGGTATTGCGTTCCATCTAAATTTGTTTTCATTAACAAATCGGTAAAACCAATCACACCGTTTAGAGGGGTACGTATTTCGTGGCTCATATTGGCCAAAAATTCCGATTTGGCTTTGCTGGCTTCTTCGGCCTGTTGTTTTGCTTTTATCAGTTCTTGTTGCTGGCGTTTCCGTTGCGTAATATCTCTTACAATAGCCTGGATTACTTTTTCTCCATCCAATTCTAAAGCTATTAAGAGTACTTCAGTTGGAAACTCTTCTCCTGTATCTAAACGTTTATGTCGCCATTCAAAACTGCATATATCTTTGGCTAAGGCCAGTTTCATATACCTGTTGGACAGTTCTTTTGAAGGGCGACCATTTGCCTGATACAATGGAGATACATCATCCAATGTTAACTTGCAAAACTCTTCAACTGAAGAACAGCCAAACATTTTTAAGGTAGTAACATTACAATCAAAAAAACCTTTGCTGTTAATTAATGCAACAGAATCGCTGGTTGAATTATACAAGGTTTTAAATTTGGATTCGGAACGCAATAAATCCTGCTCTGCCATTTTCAAATCGGTAATATCAACGGCTATTCCTAAAAAGCCTATAATATCACCATTGGTATTTTTACGGGCTGTTATAACCAACTGAACAGGGAAAGTTGAACCATCTTTCCTGATATAAGTCCACTCCCTGGTTTCGTTTTGCCCTTGTTTGGCATATTCATGAAATACATCAATGCCTTCTATAGGGTATCCAAATATTTGAGTTAGCTCTTTACCACGTGCAATTACCTCTTCTTCTTTGTGAATAATTGAAGGTGTTGTTTTGCCTATCACTTCTTCAGCTTTATAACCTAAAAGGTTTTCAGCCCCAGCATTAAAATGAGTAATGTATCCGTTTAAATCGGTACCAATAATGGAAACTTCGGTAGTGGCAGCCATTAAGGTATTCAGTTGAATATACATTTCATCTGCTGCTATCCTGCTTTCCTTTTCTCTTTGTATATCCTGAAAAGTGCCAAATATTCTAACACAAATACCATCTACCATTTCAGGATTACCAATGGCTTTTACCCATCTGTCATTTCCTTTTACGGTCACTATTTGTACTTCCTGTTCAAAAGCTTCGCCTTTTTCAATAGCATTTTTTACTAATTGTGTTATTTGATCGCGGCTTTTACCCTGCTTATAAAAACTGATTCCCTGAGCCAATGTTGGTTCAAAGTCTTGATCAGCTTCGTGAATTTCTTTGGTAACCGGTGACCACCATATGGTTTGCTTTAACAAATCAGCTTCCCAACCTCCTACCCGAGCCACTTTACTGGATGTTTCAAGCATTTCGCGGGTTTTCAGTAATTCGTTTTCTATTTCTATTTGCTGGGTAATATCCCTTGCTATTGCAAATAGATTTCCTGTTGAAGTATCGGGTGTAGCTACCCATTGGAAAAATTTAAATGCGCCTGATTTTGTTTTGAATCTGTTAACAAAATTGATGGTTTTAGATCCCTTGGCTAACATTTCCATTTCACTAAGTGTTGTTGCTATATCATCAGTATGTATATAGCTAAAAAAAGAGTTGGCCAGCAATTCTTCTTCGCTCCAGCCTAAAGTTTTAACAAAAGCGGGATTTATTTTTTTAAAATACCCGTCAATACCTGCCACACAAATCATATCTGTTGACAAGTTGAACAAACGTTCTAAATTATGTAATTCTATTTTTTCTTTACGTGATATAATTTGAGCCGTAACTTCTTTCGATAAAATTTCTAATGCTTCTAACTGATTTGTATTTAATTGATTAGGCACTTTATCTATTACACATAAAGTCCCTAAAGCATACCCATCGTTATCAATTAATGGATAACCTGCATAAAATTTTATATTAGGATTACCAGTAACCAAAGGATTATTAACAAAACGTTCGTCTTTGGTAGCGTCTTCAACTTGAAAAACTTCTTTTTCCATAATGGCATACTGACAAAAAGATATTTTTCTATCAGTATAATCCACATCTAAACCTATTTTTGATTTAAACCACTGGCGTTCTTCATCAATTAAACTTACCAATGAAATAGGAACACCACATATTAATGAGGCCAATTTAGTTAGCCTGTCAAACTCAATTTCGCTACCGGTATCTAATATATTATAACTCTTTAAAGCGTTGATACGCTCTTTTTCGTTACTTGGAATGGGTTCCATAAATTTTTTAATATTGAATGCAAATTATAGATTTAAAAATTGATTCAAGCGCTTATTCCACCAACTACTCAAATAAGATATCAACCACTTAAACACTTTTTTAGCAATAATAGATAAAATTTAATACTTATAGCTTATTAAATTTACTCTTTTTGAACGTATTAGGCTTATATAAACCTACTATATAATTTTATTAAATAATGCGCATAAGTGAAGTAAGTAAATGTATATCAATAAAAATGAACATAAAGTTGCAAGACTTTAGTACAATGCTTCGGCTTAATTCATATTTCTGTCAATATATTTTTTAACGCGCTTACGTTTATGCATTGTTTGGTTTTTTAACTCTTTTGATATAACACTGATGCTTCCATCCTTTTCAAGCATAACCAATTCGGCTTGATCTACTGTTTCTAAACCATGCTCACGTACAACAGCCTCTAGTTCGTCCATTGTTATCTTCAACGATTTTAAATGATCGTTATTTATAAAGCCTTTATACACTAACATTACAGGCTCACCTTCTAATATTTTAGCAAAAAACTTACTTCTGAACGATATAACTTTTATAAGGTAGTTTAACAGAAACAAAGTAAGAGCAGCCAATAAACCTCCCTGTAGAGAAGTATCCTCACCCACCATAGCATTTTGAACAGCATTACTTATCAATAAAATCAATACCAAATCAGTAATACTTAATTGCGAAAGTTCTTTTTTACCAAACAGGCGAATGGCCAAAATAATAAATACGTAAACTGCTAAGGAACGTAACACAATATCATAAAATGGATTCATAGTTATATTTATTTGGGGGTGTACAACTTTTAAATGACATTTTTCACATAGGATTATTATCATTTGTTGTACTTATTTTGCATCCCAAACATACATAAAATGACAAACAAAACAGCATTTATAACAGGTGCTTCGGCTGGTATAGGAGAAGCTGCCGCACGTAAGCTTGCAGCACAGGGATATAACTTAATTCTAAATGCCCGAAGAAAAGAAAAAATTGAAGCTTTAGCTGCCGAGTTAGGCAATAAATATGGAATAAAAACATTGCCTTTGGTGTTTGATGTAAGAAAACACAGTGAGGTAAAAGCAGCCATTGAATCATTACACGATGAATGGAAAAACATTGATTTATCAATAAACAATGCAGGATTGGCGAGTGGTCTGGGTCCTATTTTTGATGGTGATTTAAATGATTGGGAAGCCATGATTGACACCAATGTTAAAGGCTTGTTATATGTTTCAAGGTATATTTTACCAGGTATGAAAAATAATGCCAGCGGACATGTTATCAATATTGGCTCCATAGCCGGCAAAGAGGTTTATGCCAATGGTAATGTATACTGTGCTACCAAACATGCTGTAGATGCCTTGAATAAAGCCATGCGTATTGAACTGGCTCCGTTTGGGGTAAAAGTTACCGCCATACATCCGGGTGCTGTTGAAACTGAATTTTCTATTGTTCGTTTTCATGGTGATGAGGAAAGGGCTAAAAAAGTATATGAAGGTTTTGAAAACCTGGTAGCTGACGATATAGCCGAAGCCATTGAGTTTTGTGTAAACCGTCCGTTCAGGGTAAACATTAATGAACTGATAATTATGCCAACAGCACAACCAATAGCCTCTATTATAAACAGGAAATAAGACTATAATTACTTTTTTATAAACGGCAAAATTTAGTGCTGTTTTTATTGGGTATGTTGCTATGTTTGCATTGCTAAAATGATTTATAAATGAATAAAATTTTTTTAATTATAAAGCGTGAATTCTTAACCCGCGTAAAAAAGAAATCATTTTTAGTAATGACTATTTTATCGCCATTACTTCTTGTGTTATTTTATGGTGTTACTATTTACTTTAGTATTCATGGTCCTGGTGATGAAAATGTAAAAAACATTTTTGTAAACAGTAAGAATGGTTCAATAGAAAACAAGCTGAACAGTAGCAAAATTTATAATTTTGAATATGGAAGTATCGGCACAAAAACGGTCAATGATTTCCTGAAAAACAGCAATTATTATGCAGTATTAAGTATTCCTGATTCGTTTGGCATCGACCATATTGATGGAATTAAACTAACCGCCATTGACCAACCCAGTATATCGCAGATTAACTACATTGAGAATGAGTTAGAAAAGTACATTAAAAATGAACAACTCGCCAATTATAAAATTGACGAAAGCATTATTAACAAAATAAACGAGACCAAAATAAATGTAAATACCATTAAACTTAGTGCTGAAAACGGTATTGAAGAAAACAGTAACTCAAGCGCTGCTACGGCTTTGGGCATTGGAGGCGCTCTACTTATATACTTATTCATATTCTTATACGGAGTTATGGTTATGAAAGGCATTATTGAAGAAAAAACCAACCGTATTGTCGAAATCATTATATCTTCAGTAAGGCCTTTTCAACTTATGATGGGTAAAATTTTAGGAATAGCCAGCGTTGGTTTGTTGCAGTTTATTATTTGGGTAATGCTTATTTTACTGGCTACACCTTTGGTAAGCTCTTTACTAATAGGCAATAAAGCGCAGGAACTGGCTACAGCAGCAGCAAGCATGCCTAACTCTATGCCGGCAAAAGCTATCAGTGGTAATGCCTTTTTAGATGGCTTACTTTCCTTTAATTATCCCTATTTAATTGCAGTGTTTGTTTTTTATTTTTTGGCGGGCTACTTATTCTATGGTGCTTTATTTGCCGCTATTGGCAGTGCTGTTGATAACGAAACCGATACACAACAATTTATGTTACCCGTTACTATGCCCTTGTTATTTTCTATAGCATTGTCACAAGGTTTGGTATTAAATGCCCCCAATGGTTCAGCCGCATTCTGGCTTTCTATTATTCCGTTTACATCACCAATTGTTATGATGATAAGGTTGCCTTTTGGCGTACCTAACTGGGAACTTTTCCTGTCGATGGGATTAATGATAATTGGCTTTATGTTTACAGTATGGTTAGCCTCTCGTATTTATAGAATTGGTATATTAACTTTTGGAAAAAAACCCACGTACAAAGAATTATGGAAGTGGATAAGAATGAATAATTAAATGACGATAGAACATCCGTTACGCGTAAGTGGGTATAGAAATTTTATACTAACCCGATTTTGTTTAACCGTAGCGCTTCAAATACTGGCGGTAATAATTGGCTGGCATATTTACAAATTAACCAAAGATGTTTACGCGCTGGGGTTAATAGGTTTAGCCGAAGCCATACCGGCTATTAGTGTTGCCTTATTTGCCGGGCATTTTGCTGACAAGCAT
The DNA here is from genome assembly GCA_964442045.1 of uncultured Bifidobacterium sp. GTDB lineage: Bacteria > Bacteroidota > Bacteroidia > UKL13-3 > UKL13-3 > JAAFJM01. The sequence goes on along the minus strand of CAYTWI010000009.1, from coordinate 52,460 downwards.
AACCGTAAAAAAATAATGCAGGTAAGTTTATTTACCATACTTATTAGTGCTCTGGCATTATTATACATTACACAAGAAAAATTTGAATCAACATATCAGGTAAACAGCATTTATTTACTTATTATGCTTACAGGTGTAGCCCGTGGCTTTTATGCACCTGCAGCGCAGGCCATACTCACGCAATTGGTTAACAAAGAGCAACTGGTTAAAGGAAGCACTATTTACAGTACTACCTGGCAAATGGCTTCTATTTTAGGACCCGCAAGTGCAGGTTTTTTGTATAACTACTGGGGCATAACCAATAGCTTTATGGTAATATGTACTATCATTTTTATTGCTTTTATTTTTTTAAGTTTTATAAAAGTAAAAAAACATGTGGTTCAGCTAAAACACACTTCTATCTGGCTTAATCTCGCTGATGGTATAAAGTATGTATTTAACCACAAAATTATTTTAGGGGCTTTATCACTTGATTTATTTTCAGTTTTGTTTGGTGGAGCGGTAGCTTTATTACCCGCTTTTGCTGATGAAATACTTAATGTTGGCCCGCAGGGTTTAGGTTATTTACGAGCTGCTCCATCGTTAGGTGCCAGTATAACTATGATTGTATTTTCTTTTTATAACAACTTTAAAAATCCCGGACAAACGCTAATAGCTGTAGTGGCTTGTTTTGGCCTTTGTATGATAGGATTTGGTTTAAGTACCAACTTTTATTTAAGCCTTGTATTGCTATTATTCAGTGGCGCTTTTGATAGCATTAGTGTTATTATAAGGGGAGCTATTATGCAAATTTATGTACCCGATAATATGCGCGGACGTGTATCATCTATCAATACTATTTTTATTGGTAGTTCCAATGAAATAGGTGCTTTTGAAAGTGGTTTTGCTGCCAAGTACTTGGGCTTAGCACCTTCGGTTGTTTTTGGTGGTTGTGTTACTTTACTGGTTGTGAGCATTACACAATGGAAAGCAAAATCATTAAAGAAAATGGAATTCAATAATAGCTAATCGGCAGTCAAGTAATATGAACTTCCTTCTTTGTCTTTGCAGGCTACAAAAAAATCGCTGGGTAAACCTTTTTTTAAGTCAATAACAGTAATCAGTTTGGTATCGCATTCCTTTTTGTTTTTGTTATTAAAAACAAGGGCCGAATCGTTTAACTGTACAGGCAAATCAACAGGTAAATTAAGCTGATAGTTACCTACAAACTGATTTTTTTCGTTATAAACTAAAACCTTGGTTGTTGACCTGTGTGATATACCCCAGTACCAAACCCAGTTTACTATTTTATATGTTTTTCCATCAGTGGTTTTTACATCGCCCAGATACTTCATTTGCGTTTCACTCCCTCCCGATGTATTCCACTTACCAACAATTATTAAACTATCTTTTATATTCTTTTCTAAAAGCTTTTCACTTATTTCTTCATGGTTTGTCTGCGACCTAACATCATTAGCAAGCATACAAAACATACTTAGCAAAAGTCCTAAACAAAATTTCATATTACTTTTAAATTACAGTTTAAACAATTTTTAAACTTATGGCTAATATAACTTATTACAACTATAAGTTTAAGCTAATTTTATAATCCAATAATTGTCCTTGGCGCAACAAAATTAAATCTTTTGGCCACTCTTTCTGTATCATTTTTTTTACTGAGGCTCGTCATATTTTATTGGGAAAATAGCGCTAAACTTGCATGCATAATATAATTATTATGATACGATTTGATTTTATTGAAGCTAACAAAGAAAAATACCGTGAGCAGTTTTTAACTGCCAAGCCTTTTCCTCATATAGCAGTAGACGGCATTTGTGATGAGGCTAAATTAAGTACTTTGTATGATAACATACCTGATATTGAAGTAGCGAGTGCTGATTATGTTTTTGCTAAAAACAAATTCGAAAAATCAAAATTTAAAGAACTCGGTGGCCTTTTTGAGGAACTGTACAATGACTTAACCAGTGAAAGATTTAAAAACTGGGTAGCCTACATTACCAATGAAGATGTATTTATTGATAGTACTTTTTATGGAGGGGGTATACACCAGGGCAAAAAAGGAAGTTTTTTAGATATGCATGCTGATTTCAATTACCACCCTTTGGTTGAAAACTGGTACCGTAATTTAAACTTATTGCTATACATTAACAAAGACTGGCAAGAAAGCTATGGAGGGCATTTACAGTTAGAAGATGGCCGAACAGGTGAAAAAACAGCAGTAGCAGTGCCTTTTAACCGATTAGCTATTATGCATTGCCGTGCTTATACACTACACGGCTATAACCCTATTAATTTTCCTGAAGGTAAATACAGAACATCTATAGCTGCTTATGCTTACACTGTTCATGAAAATCATTTAGAGGCATCAAGAACAACTGTTTGGCATGTAAAAAAGGACAATCCTATTAAATATGCGCTATCAAAAATATGGGTACCTGCCGTTAAAATTAAAAGTATATTTTCAAAAAGTAATACGGCTAAACACTAGTCGGTATAATCAACATACTATTTATTACAAAACGCCAAAACTAAGTGTTAGTTTTGGCGTTTTATATTTTATGAACTGGAATCAATTAACACAATTAGCAGAACTGAATATCATTAATGAAGAATCAAATTCGCAAAGAATATTACTTTTTAAACACAGTACGCGCTGTAGTATCAGCTCTGGTGCATTGAACAGGTTGGAACGTAACTGGAACGATGCTACTGACAGTGAAAAACTAAAACCTTATTACCTCGATTTAATTGCCCATCGTGATATATCGAACGAAATTGCCAATAAATGGAATATTGAACATGAATCGCCACAGGTATTAGTTATTGAAAAAGGTAAATGTATTTACAACAACTCTCATCTAGGGATTGATTATGAAGAACTGATGTCCATTTAAATTGGTGCTTAGCAATAAAATAACAACCAAACCAATACTAAAACGGGTAACAAATAAGGAATACTATATTTTAAAATATAGGTACCAAAACCGGGCATTTTAACGCCTGCCTCATCCGCAATTGATTTAACCATAAAATTAGGCCCATTACCTATGTAAGTCATAGCACCAAAAAACACTGCTCCTGTTGACAATGCTGACAGGTAATTAATATGTTCCGTTTTTAGAAAAGCCTTCACACTATCCAAACTTTCTATGCTAAAACCAAATTTAGCCAATACAACAGCAAATACATTTAAGTAGGTTGGTGCATTGTCTAAAACGCTTGAAAACACCCCACTAAACCAATAGGCCACGCTGGCGGATATTTTACTGCTGATAGCCGGGTCTTGAGCCAAATGTTCTAACCATTGCAAAGCAGGAATCATGGTTAAAAAAATACCTATAAATAGCCAGGCTACTTCTTTAATGGGTTCAAATGAAAAATTGTTACTTAACAAAGCTTTTTTATCTGATAGTTTAAAACAAAATAATGCGGTACTTAACTGTATAATTTCTCGTATAAACGATATTTTTTTGCCTGCTAAATTAATATGTGGCAGCCCATCAATTAAATTAGGATCAATAAAAATACTGGCAATACCAATTAAAAGCCATACAAAGTTACGCTTACCGTTAATCAGTACTTTATTGGTATAACTTACATTTGAATCTACTTCATCCAGCTTAGTATTTTTTCTATCTACTAAAAAGAAAACAAACAAAATAGCAGCAATGGCTACTATCCATTTAGGAAATAAATGAATAATAGTAAATTCAAAAGGCACACCTTTTAAATATCCCATAAACAAAGGAGGGTCACCTATGGGTGTTAACAAACCCCCTAAGTTGGAAACTATAAAAATAAAAAAAACAATATGGTAAGGCTGCAAGCGATAACGGTTAATGCGCATAAAAGGCCTTATTAATAAAACAGAAGCTCCTGTTGTTCCCACCAGATTGGTTAAAACAGCTGCTATAAACAAAAACACAATATTGGTAATTGGTTTACTTTCTACATCAATAAAAACATAAATACCTCCACTGGCCACAAATAATACAAGCAGTAAACTAATAAAAGAAACATACTCGGCTATAGTTTCCAATGGGTGTAAAAAGTTATCCATTACAAAACCATAGTACAAAAACACAACCGTTCCTAAAACCACACTTATTTGATGGTAGTGGTGATGCCATAATTTTTGAAAAAAAATAGGCCCTATTGCTATCATTAACAATAACCCAATGAACGGAAATACTAATATTAAAGGCGGAATAGCATGCATATTGTCTAATTTTAAAGTGCAATTAACACTTTTATAATATTTTTTAGTTTATTGCATATTATATTTTGATTTAGTTAGCTACTAAACAATTATTTAGTTAATACAATTTATCCTTTATTATGAAACAAATAGTATTATTATTAGCTTTTTTATGTGTAGGTAAAGTAAATGCCAGCATTGGTTTTGCGGCACCTTTTGTTTACTTACAAATTATTTCTGAAGAGCAAAAAATAGAGAAACTCATTGCTTACATGGAAAAAAGTGATGCTGTTTTTATAAGAAACGGAAACGAATACCCCGGCAAGGAAGCAGCTGAACATTTGCGTATGAAACGTAAAAAAGCAGGCAGCAGAGTAAAAACCGCCAAAGATTTCATTGATTTTATTGCTAGCAAATCATCTATGAGTGGAGAGCCTTATAAAATGAAATTTAAAAACGGGGCTATATTCAATACCCGCGATGTATTATACAATGAACTGAAGAAAATAGAAAAGAACTAAAAGAAAAGCCGTTAACAAATTTGTTAACGGCTTTTTTTTGAATCAGGGATTGGATTAATTGGTTAATTTATCTTTCTCCAAATTGTCAATAAACTCTTTTATCTGGTCTGCAGGAATGCGCTTGGCCACAATCTTTTTATTCTTATCAATTATATAAATTACGGGCGTACTGAATACATCATATAAAACCCTGAAATTAGTTTCGTTCAATGGATCGTATAAATGTAACTTCCACGGTAATTTTTGCTCGTTTAAGTATTTTTTCCACTCTGCCGGATCTTCGGTTAAACTTACCGAGAATACATCAAACTTTAACCTGGCTTTTGGAGCTATTCCGCTATTAAGTTCTTTGTACGCTTTTATTATTTTAGGCATTTCTTCTTTACAATGTCCGCAGGTAGCATTCCAGAAAAATACCAGTGTATATTCAGCATCCATGTTGTATAAGCTATGGTATTTGCCGCTTGTATCCTGCATGGTAAGGTTTTTTGCTTTAACTCCTAACAGGTTGTTGCGTAGTTTATCGCATTTATCTTTCATACGCCATATCAATAAACTATCAACCCAATAAGCTTTGCCTTTTGCATAGTAATTATCAATTAAATGTACAAAAACAGCATCCATACCCATAAACTGCGAAGCTTCATAATGATTGGTTGTCCAGAATAAACAGAACTTAAAGTTTTCACTTCCCTTTTCTGCCAATTTTAATACATGGTCAGCTGCTTTCATAATACTATCAGGAATTTGTGGAGTCACTTTTAAAATAAAAGTTTCAAACTTTGGAAAGAAAATAGGCGTACGTGAAATCCTGTTGTCACTAAAATCAAAATTATCGAAGTAATGGTTTTTATAATATTCGTACTGGAAGTTTGAATCTATAATTTGTCCTTTGCTGTCTTTTGGTGCATCGGGTACATCTACTTCTTTCATCATACTGAATATTTTACTGATAAGCATATTCGGATTTTCAGTAGCTATTCTTTTGCGTTCATCATTCAGTTGGTTCATCATTTGTTTATACTGGCCCATCAACCTATCCTCTTCTTCTTTGTTCTTTTGCTCTTTGGCTTCTTTAATTTTCGGCTCTAACTGACTGGCTTCTCTTCCCATTTTTGAAGCAAATTTGGTGTAAGCAAAAAACACTTCGTTTTCAGGGCTGTTAGTAATTTTCATATTATCAATTAATGACGAACTATCTGTTTCCAAAGTGAACTTTTGTTCGGTTACCACAAAATCAAATAACAAGGCTTTATCGTGGGTAGCTATTAAATAAACACCTCCTTCCAATACATCAGGCCCTTTAAAAACCATTTTACCTTTGGCATCGGTAACCGCGCTGTCACGCAGGTATTGCTTATCACCAAAATAGTATCCTAAGTAAAATTGTTTATTCGCATAACCTTTAATAGTTATATTCAGTTCATGCCCTGACTTATCGTTTTTCGATTTATTGTTTTCAGTATTTGTAGTTGTTTTTTGAGGCGCTTTTTTCTGAGCTACGCTTAACAGCGCAATCACACTAAAAAAAACGGATAATGATATTTTTAAAATACGCATAAATGTTGGTTTATTTTGGGGTGAAATTAAGAAAAAACTATACCACATAATATCAAATTCTAACTTTAATAATTTTTTAAGTAGCACAAACCCATAAAAATCAGTTTTTCAAGTATCAACAAATACCAAACAATCTATTTTTTGGCTTGCTAAAGTGCAATGGTTTAATACATTTGCCGCACTTATTTTAAACAATATAAAAAACGAAATGAAAAACATAACTGTAATTGGTTCGGGTACTATGGGCAATGGTATTGCTCATACATTTGCTCAGTATGGCTACCAGGTTAATTTAATTGATGTAAACGAAACTGCTTTACAAAAAGCATTAGCTACTATAGCTAAAAATTTGGACAGACAAGTAAGCAAAGGCACCATTACTGAAGCTGACAAAACAGCTACTTTAGGAAACATTACTACGTTTACCAACTTAAAAGATGCAGCCACTAACGCTGACTTAGTAGTGGAAGCAGCCAGTGAAAACATGGCTATTAAATTAGATATTTTTAAACAGTTGGATGAAATATGCCCTGCACATACCATTTTAGCTTCTAATACTTCATCTATCTCAATAACTAAAATAGCAAGTGTTACCAAACGTGCTGATAAAGTTATTGGTATGCACTTTATGAACCCGGTACCTGTTATGAAACTGGTAGAGGTTATTAATGGTTTTAAAACAAGTAAAGAAGTTACTGATACTATCATTAATTTATCAAAAGCTGTAGGTAAAATACCTGCTTTGGCAAACGATTACGCAGGCTTTATAGCCAACCGTATTTTAATGCCTATGATTAACGAAGCTATTTTCTGCTTACAACAAGGTGTTGGTTCAGTTGAATCAATTGATACTGTAATGAAATTAGGTATGGCTCACCCGATGGGTCCATTACAATTAGCTGATTTTATTGGCTTGGATGTTTGCTTAGCTATTATGAATGTATTGCATGAAGGTTTAGGCGATCACCGTTATGCACCATCTCCTTTATTGGTTAACATGGTTACTGCCGGTAACTTAGGTGTTAAATCGGGCGAAGGATTTTATGTATACACAGCGGGTAGCAAAGACTTAGTAGTTAGCGATCGTTTTGTAAATTTTGGATAATTATTACTTTTAGATTGAAATACCGGTCCTTGCAGCACAAACGTTGCAGGGACTTTTTATTATGACTAAAAAACTAATTTTGGCTTCTTTATTATTAGCCTTTGGCAAAGCAGTTTATTCGCAAGCTTATTACCCGGGTGTTAAACTAATCAGTGCACGTGTGGGCTTGTTATCAACTTTGGCAAAGGGTGCCGAAAAATCGGCTGTATTACCTTATATAGGTGTTTTGGAATATGGAGCAAGTGAAGAATTAAGTGTTGGCTTATTTGGCGGATACTCACAAACAAGTAGTGAAAAGGATGGTCTTAAGTATATTTACGACTATACTTTTTTGGGTGCCAATGCTGCTTATCATTTTGAAACAATAGAAAAAGTGGATGTTTATGCCGGTTTAAATTTAGGCTATAACATAGGCAAAGTCCGTGTAGAAGTACCTGCCGGTTATATGGGCGGACCTGTTACAGCCAATAAACAAGGAGGTATTTTATTTGGCGGCTTTGCTGGAGCCAGGTACTACCCTATTGAAAACTTAGGTATTAATATAGAGGTAGGCTCCAGTATATCATACCTGCAAACCGGGCTTACTGTAAAATTCTAATTTAAAACTATCGTATTAAAGTAAAATGCCCGTTTTTACTAAACTGTTTACCGCCAATATAACGGCCTTCAACCACCCAAACATAAGTATCAATAGTAGCTTCGCTTCCCTTAATAGTTCCATCCCAGCCTTCTTTTAAATTGGCTGTTTCAAATACTCGTTGTCCCCACCTGTCGTATATTCTAAATGAGTAATCGCCATAAAGTACGCCTGTTGTTAAAGGTATAAAAACATCGTTTTGGCTATCGCCATTAGGTGTAAATGCAGTTGGCACAACTATGCTTCCTCCTTCGTTTACTTTTATGGCATTTACCTTTATCATACTATCCAAACATCCAAATGCATTCATTACAACCAATTTTACAGAGAAATTAGCCGCATTACTAAACAAGTATTCTGAGTTTAAATTGGTATCGGTAAATAATACAGCCGTATTTTCATCAAAAATGGTCCATTTACTTTTTACCACATCAAACGATGTATTGAGTAAACTAAGCAAAGCATCGGGCAAATACAGCGTTAATGGCGATGCATTGAAGTTGGCTTTTGGAGCAGGGTGTACGGTTATAATGTTAGACATGATGGTATCATCTACCCCACCCTCGCCAATAGCACGTAAAAATACGCTGTATGTGCCAGGGAAAGTATAAGTATGTTGCGGGTTAGCACTGGTATCGCTAAAGGCATCGCCAAAACTCCATTGGTACGAACGAGCATAAGTACTTTTATTGGTAAACTTAACGGTTAAAGGTGAACAACCTTCAGCCATATCAAACATAAAGTCTGCGGCCGGTATATGTGGACTTATCCTGATAACATTTTCAACGGTATCAATACAGTTTTTATCGCTTGTAGCAATTAATTGTACTGTATAGTTACCGGAATCAGCATAGGTATGTGAAGGATCTTTTAATACAGAAGTGTTCTCGCTTGAACCAGTATGTCCAAAATTCCAATTATAAGTTAAAGTGCCTGTTGAAAGGAATGAAATATTAGAGAAATTAATCGTAGTATTTGGTAAGTTAATAGGTTGTGGCGATGCTAAAAAATTAGCCGTTGGCATTTCATACACATTGATATAATTTAATTTTTCAATGGTATCGCTACAACCGTAAGCATCATAACTGATTAGCGAAACTTTGTAGGTACCCGGGTTTGTATATACGTGTGTAGGGTTGCGTAGCTGGCTTCCGGCCCCATCACCAAATGTCCAGAACCAGTTAACATCATTCCGCGAGGTATTGGTCATTTGTACATTCAGGTTGGAGCAACTTGACGTAGTAGCGGTTGTAAAGCTTGCAACTACCAATGGTTTTATAACCACATTCCTCACAGTGGTATCGAAACAGGTATTGATACTTTGTGCAATTAAGGTAACATTGTAATTGGTGTCAACATTGGTCAGGGTTGGGAAAATATGGCTGGGGTTAAACACTCCTGATTCTACAACACCATCACCATAATTCCATCTGTAATTGTTGTTGGCCCCTAGAGTGCTATTCAATACTTTAAATTCTGCGGTATCGCATCTGCTAGTTTTACTAATAGAAAAATTAGCTACCGGTTTTGGAAACACGGTTAGTATTTGCTTTGCGGTATCGGTACAACCACTTGCGGAATATACTTTTAAAACTACAGGGAATGAGCGGTTAATTAATGGGGTGGTGTTTTCAAATACTTTCGAACTATTCATCACCGTATCATTGCTTCCATCACCAAAATCCCATTCGTATTTTACAGCTCGCAAAGAAGTAAAGCCACTGAAGTCGGCTTTAACAGGAGTGCAGGCATTTGAAACAGGTATAAAATGAGCATCTGGTAAAGGATTTATTTTAACTGTTCTCTCCACAGAATCTTTACAGGCATAAGGTGTGGTAACCACTAATTTTATGGTATAGCTTGTATCTTTTGTTGGTAATCCGGTATAGTTTTTAACCGGATTGTAAGCCGTACTTGAGGTTCCATTACCAAATGTCCAGTTATTACCAATACCTCCACTTGATAAGTTAAAAAAGGCTATTGTTCCGCTTCCGCAAACGGAATCGGCTGAGGTAGTAAAATCGGCTATTGGATTATAACGTGCAATAATACTTCTGCTTGGTGTATCGCTCTTACAACCATATAAAGATTCGGTATTTAAGGTTACATTGTATATGGAATCATATAAATCGTACGACTGATACGTGTGTGAAACAGAGGTAGCTGATGACGAATCACCATCTCCAAAAATCCAGCGGTGTTTGGTACTTATTTGACTGGTATTGGTAAAATTAACCTGCAACGGACCACAACCTTGTGTTTTATTTACGGTAAACGAGGCTATTGGTTTCGGATGTACCCGAACTGTTTTAAACAAGGTATCCTTACATGAATGTTCGCTAATAGCTATTAACTGAACGCGGTAAACAGTATCAATTAAAGGTGCTGCAAAATATTGCGCACTCGGGTTTTGAGATATGCTGATAAAGCCATTACCTATATCCCATCTGAATGTCATATCATTTATACTTCCTGTATCGTAAGGCAATGAAGCATTATTGAATAATATGTTTAGAGGACCACAACCGGCTGTATCGGAAACGGTAAATGAAGACAAAGGTTTAGGGTATATTCTTATGTCCTGGTAAGCAGTATCCCGGCAACCATGTTCACTATAAGCTATTAACCTGGTATTGTATATGGTATCTTTAGTGGGATTGGCTAAAAAGGTGCTTGACGGATTTAAGCTTGTACTTGTTAAACCATTTGCAAATCGCCAGTTAAAGGTCATGATGGCTATAGAACCGGTATCGTTTGGATACGATTGGTTTAAGAAGTTAACAGCCAGAGGTGCACAACCATTGTTGGTCGTTACAGCAAATTTTGATTTGGGGTTTGGGTAAACCCGAATGTTTTTGGCAACAGTATCTTTACAACCATACTTAGTAGTGGCTATTAGTTTTACCAGGTAATTCGTATCTACAACGCTTGAAGCAGTGAATGTTTGACCTGGATTTTTTTGGGTTGATTGCTGCCCGTTATTAAAGTTCCAGTCAAAGCTAAAATCGTTGATAGTACCTCCGAATTTATGAACGGATGTATTGTTAAAATTAACCGCTAAAGGACCACAATTAGCACTATCACTCACAGTAAAATTACTGATAGGTTTTGGATAAACTTTAATTGGTTTTATAATGGAATCCTTACAACCAGGCCCATTAAAAGCAATCAGTTTGGCATAGTAAGTGGTATCGTTTGTGGCAGATGCTACAAAGCTCGAAAAGGTATTGCTATCTGTATTTGTAACCCCGTTGCTTATCTTCCACATATAGCTTGTTGAGTTAGCTGATATATTGCTAAACACTACGTTTAATGGAGCACAACCTGAATCGGCTGAAAGTAAAAAGTTGGGTAACGGATTAGCTAATGTTGTCAATGTTCTGGTAGCAGTATCCTGCCTGCATCCATATATGTTTTTAGCTATTAACTTTATTTCTACTGTTTGATTGGGTAATGAAACCTGTGTATCTGGCTTATTGGTTAAAATGGAGTTACTCAAACCATTTACCAGCCAGGTATAATTATCTGATAACAGGGATTGATTAGTAAAGGTAAATACTTTTGGCGCACACGAAATGGTATCGTTAACGGTAAATCTGGCTACAGGAAAAGGTCTTGCGTTTATATTTAAGGTAGCAGAGTCTTTACAACCATTGGTGCTTATGGCTGTCATTTTTACTACGTAAAGCCCGGTATCGGCATAAGCTTTTTTAAAGCCTGTTGTGCTATCAGTTAAAAAATCGGCTGAACCATCACCAAACTTCCAGATATAATGAATAGCCCCTACACTGGTATTTGTTAAGGTTAATGAATCACGTTTACATAAACTATTGCTGCTGGATGCTATATGCACTGTTGGAATGGCGTTTACGTTTACCAATACGGAATCGGTATTGTAGCAATTATTATTGGAACCAACAGTGAGCCTGACTTTAAAATTATTGGCCGCATTAAAAACAAACGTAGGGTTTTGTGTGGTACTGTCAGTTATACCATCATTGTTAAAATCCCATGCCCATTGTGTAATGGTATTGGCATTGGTTACAGTTGAACTATCAATAAAACGTGTTTTTTGTCCCTGACAGGCATTTAAAGCTAAAAAGCGTGAGTCAGGTATTGGGTTAATAACCACATTCTGCCGATATGTAAAAAAACAACCGGTGCTGTTATAAGCCGTAAATGTAGCGTTGTATGTACCGGCACTTGGGTATAAGTAGGCAGTGTCCTCAACCTTAGCCGAGTCAGCAATGGTGCTTCCAAATGTCCAGTAATAACCTGTAATAACACCTTCTGTGGTAGTAGCTGTTCCATTAAAATTAACTACGGTTCCTAAACATACACTGCCCGGTGTACTCACAAAGGATACATTGGGTGAGGCTTTTACAATAACCGACATCGTATCAAAATCGACACAACTTTTATCACTGGTAATTTTTAAAACAACCTGAAATGTATCGGCTGTGGCGTACAAATGTTTAGGAGCAGCTAAGCTGGAAGTATCACCATCTCCAAAATACCAAACGTATGACGTTATAATATCGCCTGTGGCTAATGTAGAGGTACTGGTGAAAACGGACGAGTCACCACGGCAAACGGTTGGTGCCGTAAAGCTGGCAATCGGCTTGGTACTTACGTTTATAGTAGTAGTTGATGAATCTGTTCCGCAGGTATCAGTTACAATCAGTTTAACAGTATAAGCTCCGGGTGTATTAAAGTTTAAAACCGGAGGCGTTCGTAATGTTGATGTATCACCATTGGCAAAACGCCATAAAAACTTAGCCTGTGGCGAAATATTGGCGGTATTATTTTGTAATTGCACCGCATGTGGCACACACCCGGGAAAAGCATTGGCAATACTAACTGCAGGTTTTGCGTATACCCTTACCGTATCCCGGACGGTTACATTGGTTGCACATACATTACTCACCCTAAGGGTAGCCACAAATATTCCCGGATTATTAAAAGTCCGGGAGAAACTGGCTGCGGTAGATGTGGTTGGTGCAGTTCCTACTAATGTCCAGTTTCTTGTAATACCCGCACCCGAGGAAGTATCAGTAAAAAAAACCTGCAGTGGAGCACAACCAAATTTAGGAGTCATGTTAAAGCCCGCAATGGGCGGCTTGTTAATGGTAATAGTTGCATAATCGGTATCGCTACCACAACCATTACTATCAATTAACATAATGGTGTAAGTTCCAATAGTTGGAAAGGTGTGTGTTTGAGCTCCTTTACTGGTAATCCATCCTGTATTGGTTCCATCACCAAAATCCCAATAATAATAGCGCTGACCTGTTATACAATTATTGGCTGATGTATTATTAAAACTATAAGTTAAATTAGGATTACATAAATTGGTTGGCGGTCCAATGTCTGCAATATCTTTATCAAAAATTAAGATGGGTGATATGGAATATGTTGAGGAATTACCTGTATTACAATTAGGATTAAATGTAGATAAGGAAACGGTAAATACACAATTACCATTTCCAACACTTGGGTAAGTATGCGATATGGGTGTGTTGGCTTGTGTCCAATCTCTAATAATGATGGTTCCATCTCCAAAATTCCACGTAATTACAGTTCCGGGAAAAGCATATACCGTTGAATCAGTAAAAGTTATGGTGTGTGGCGCACACCCGGCTAACTGCCCCGGAGAAAGTGGTCTGATAGAAGAGCTTACTGGTCTTAAATTAAATACTGTACCTAAAAGTGTATCGGTACAACCATTATTTACAGTTACTATTTTTATTGGAATATTACCTAATGCATTATAGGTATGCGATTCAACATTACCTGGTAGTAATTGTGTACCAGAACTATTCGCTCCTCCATCACCCCAAATAATGGTATAACTATTCAAGGTATCTGGAGAACTTAAATTAATAGTAAATGAATTTGGTGCTGCAGGATTTATAATACAATTATTCCAGGTAGGAGTAAAAGTAGCAACATTAATTCCATTATAAACACGTGGAGCAAAAGAAGTTACAATAACACTGGCTGTAAACGATGAATCCCAGCATCCACCTGGAGTTCTTGCCAATACTTTGAATACGTAAGTTCCAGGGGCTAAAGCTGTAAATGCTGTCGGAGTGCTGTTTCCGAAAGTACTGTCAAAACGGACATTATTTACTTTCCAAATATAGCTGGTGGTAGCGGCCAATGAGCCTGTACTTAAATTAGTTATGCTAATGGCTTTGGGAATTCCACAACCTGTTGATGAGGTAGAAAAACTGACTGTCAGGTTGGTACAAGCCCGTGCCTGTTTACTAACACACACACACACAAGTACAAATAAGAATAAAGAAATTACCTTTTTAAAACCATTAATCATGAAAATACCACCATTCAAACCAAAAGCAAAATAAAGAATAAATATCGATAGTTGATACACCACCCTAAATAAATAGTGTCATTTCTTGCTTCTCTCTTTCTATTAAAAACACCAAAAAGTCTTCAAAACTGAATAGTAATGAAGACTTTTTGGTGTTTATATTATTTTAAGTTTAACTAATTATTACATCCATCTGTTACCAACCCAAACAAATCGCTTGCTTACAAATTCGGTATTGGTAAAGCTTGCATTTCCTGCCGCATTTCCACCTGTTAAATGAAAATCGCTGAAAGCTGCATGTGAGTTGATGAAACCTGCACCTGAAAAGTTAAATGTTACCGGAACAAAAACTTCATTCATTTCATTGGCAATGGTTTGTTTTGTTTCTTCTTTTGTAGTATAAGCTCCACATGTAAGAGCACCTTTCTCTTCTGCTAACTGTTTACAAAGGGCTAATGAGTTTTCTAAACCATCTGTTTTAACCACGAATAATATAGGGCCAAAACACTCTTCACTAAAAATATTTTTTTGCTCTTTACTTACTTCTATAACAACCGGAGTAGCTATGCGTGCATCAGCAAACTCTTCATTTTTAATGGCTTTGGTATCCAAAATAAGTTTACCTCCATTATTTTTAGCATCCTTAGTTCTTTTTAAAGTAGCCTCCGTTTGGATAGCTCCTAAAGTACCCGGCCCTGCTTTCGGGTTATCAACCAAACCGGTAATGGCGGCACTTAAACCTGCTACTACATCATCGTAACTTACTACTCCGTTGGCTGTTTGTACACCATCTTTACTAATGAATATATTTTGCGGAGCGGTGCACATTTGCCCGCTGTATAAACTGGCTGAAAATGCTATATTGGCTAAAACAGGTTGTAAATCGTTTACTGAATCTAATATTAAACTGTTTACACCTGCTTTTTCGGTAAAGGTTAATTTTGGCAACGACTCTATATAATTACCAAATTGCGAACTACCTGTAAAGTCAATCATTTTAACAGCAGGATTTTCGGCCAATTGTTTGGTAATAGGATTAAGACTTGAATCTGCCGCTAATTGAACGGTATTAGCATCAATACCATTTTCTGCTAAAACATTTTGTATTTCTTCAATAACAATAGCTATTGGTAAAATAGCTTTAGGATGTGGCTTCACTATACAGGCATTTCCTGTTATTAATGTAGCAAACAAACCCGGTACAGTATTCCAAACAGGGAAAGTAGAGCAACCTATTACCAGTCCTACTCCTTTGGCAAAAGGTTTAAAATTTTTGTTTACTTTTAAATCAAACTTACCAAAGTTTTTAACCCATTCTACGTTTTCAGGAAAACGTGTTAACTCCTGATAACCCATAGCTATTGCCTCTAAAGCCCTGTCATTGGCATGAGGACCGCTGGCCTGAAAACTCATCATAAATGCCTGGCCGGTAGTATGCATGGTAGCATAAGCTATATCAAAAAAACGGGCTGAAACTCTTTCCAAAGCTTCAATTAAAATAGCAGCACGAGTATTTACATCGGTTTTGCTCCATATTTTTTGTGCATTGGTAGCATTGCTAATTAATGTTTCAACGTTAAAAATAGGATATTGTACACCTATTCCAACTTGTAAAAAAGGTGATATTTCTTCGCCATACCAGCTCGACTCTCCACTTTGTTTCAACGATTTAAAATCATTGTTCATTGTGGCACTTATCCAGGCCTTTGCTTTCGCATCAGCGTCTTCAGCATAAGCTTTAGGGTTTTCAGGATATGGAGTATAATAAGTACGGTCGCGTAAAGCTTTTATTGCAGTATTTAAAACTGCCTGGTGTTTTTCAAAAAGATTCAATATCTGGGTTGTCATAATTAGGCAAAAATAGGTTTGAAACTGAAATAGACAAGCAAAGCCTGTTTAATATTTTTAAGTTTTACCATTATTAACAGGAAAATAAATTTTAAAAGTAGTACCCACATTTACTTCGCTCTCTACTTCTATTTTTCCATTCATGGCTTCTATCTGGTTTTTGGTAATAAACAAACCTATACCTCTGGCATTTGTGTTATTATGAAATGTTTTATACATTCCGAATATTTTATGTTTCAGCCTGTTTAAGTCCATTCCCAATCCATTGTCTTTTACTGATAGTACAATATAGTTTTCCTCTTTTTGGCTACTTAAAGTAACTACAGGGTCTCTTTCCTGTGACCTGTATTTAATGGCATTTGTGAGCAGGTTCAATAAAATACTATCCAAATAAGCAGGTACCACTTCTATCATGGTATCTTCAGCTAAGTTGTTAATCAGGGTAACTTTCGATTCCAATATAGTATCGTTTATTACAGAAAAGGTTTTTTCCATTTCTCTTTTTAAATTCAATACTATTTTTGATTGGTCTAAATTATTCTGAATGGTAATAATTTCATTCAGGTTCTGAATGGTTTCTTCCAGCTTGTCGGTACTTGTTTTAAGCATGCCAAACAGTGTTTCTGTTTCTTCTTTGTTATCGTTATGCTCAATTAAATTAACCAAACCTGATAGGTTGGCTGAGTGCGAACGGATATTATGAGAAACAATATAGGCAAAGTTCAATAAACGTTTATTCTGGTCGGTAGTAACATCGGTTAATGCTTTTAACTGTTGCTGCTTTTCCATCCGTTCGGTTACGTCTTTTTTTACATCAATAAAATTGGTACAGACACCGTTCTCATCAAATACGGGGGTAATAGAGACATCAAACCAAATGGGCTGTCCGTTTTTTCCGTAATTTAAAATGGTTTCTTTAATTGGTTTATAATTAAGTCCTGCATTAAGTATATTGTTAATGGTCTCCTTCGAAGTATCAGGACCTAACAGTAATTCTCTTTGCTTTTTACCAATCACTTCGTTCAGGCTGTAACCCGTCATTTGCTCAAAAGCATTGTTAACCCAGCTTATTTTTGAATTAGCATCGGTTATAATAACGGCATCGCTGGTTTTAGAGGCTACTAAAGCCAGTTCTTTTATTTTTAAGTCTTTCTGTTTTTGTAAAGTAATGTCTTGCAAAGTGCCAAAAATTTTCACACACACTTTATTTTGCATCAAAGGTCTTCCTATTGCTCTAACCCATTTGGAATTTCCCTTTGCAGTAATAAGCTCTAACTCCTCATCATACTCTTTGCCTGTTAACGATACATTTTTAAAAAAGTCAATTATTATACTTCGGCTCTGTCCCTTTTTAAAAGGTGATAATGCTGAAAATATATTAGGTTTAAACTCTTTCTCATCCAATTCATATATCTTATAAATTAAATCTGTCCAAATTACTTCCTTGGTTAACATGTTTACTTCCCAACCACCAACTTTTGCAATAGAACTGGTTTGTTCCAGCATGCTTTTTATTTGTTCAAATTCAATCCTGTTTTTTTTCTGCTCGGTAATATCTCTTGCTACTATTATGTCTTTTACATTTTTCCCGTTTTCATCATAAAAAAAATTAAAGGTATCCTCCCGCCACACATAATAACCCTCTTTGTGTAAAAAGCGGTATTCCACCACTAAACTTTTCTCTTGTTTAGCTACAGCATTTTCAACGCTTTTCAATAAATCGTCTTTGTCGTCAGGATGAATTAAACTCAGAATTTTTTCTTCTGTTTTGGAGATTTGCTCTTCTTCTGTGTAACCAAACATTCTTATATATGATTTAGAACTATAAGTAATCCCCTCCTCTTCTAATACAACAATACCGTCTGATGTGTTTTCACTTATAAACCTAAACTTACTTTCACTCGCCTGTGTCCTTTCCTCTTCCTTTTTACTTTCGGTTATATCCTGACTATAGCCATACCAAACTACCGAACCATCCTCCAATCTTTCAGGTTTTGCCTGTGTTAAAATGCATTTTTCCTTTCCGCTTGGAGTTATAATTTTATACTTATTGCTAAAATCCGTTAAATGGTCAAATGAATAGTTAATATCTTTCATAAACAGCAGCAACTCCTCCTTATAAATCATTTTAAACAGGGTATAATGCGTTTTATAAACTTGTTCCGGACTTATTTCATAAATTTCTTCTACTGCTCCACTTATATAGTTAAATTTTGTTTTCCTGTTTAAATCCATTGCAAACTGAAAACTAACACCGGGTATATTTTCGGCTAGTTTGCTGAAAAAAATCTGGCTATCCAATAGCATTTTTTTGCTCGTTTCCAATTCTACATTTTTCAGTTCCACCAAATTACGTTCATTACGATAGCTTGCTTTTACTATATTTATAAGTATCTTAACCATAAAGATGATTAAAATAGCAATTATAATTATATCAATAAACCTGTCGGCAAGAGAATGGTAGGGTTGAAAAATAAGGTTTGGGAAAGAATACTCAACACCATATAAAACAATAATTAAACAGATAGATAGTATAATATAAAAGGGGTGTTTTTTTTCAGGAATAGTTACAAACGAGGTAAAGAATAAAACAGTAAACAGTAAAATAGCATTTCCATTTGAACCTCCGTTGCAAAACCAAATGGCAGTACAATACATATAAAAAGTAATGATGACCAATTCATTATTTACAAATGTTTTTTTACCCCTAAGCGCCCCGTAAATAAAGAAATAAACCAATGCCCCCACAAAAGATACTATTGCCGGAATATATAAATGTAAGAATATATTGGTAACCGTAGCAATCGTAGACATGATTGAGGCATACATAGTTACCTTTAACAAAATTCTGTTTTCAAGCTTATACTGATTGTTCATGAGTAAAATACTAGATTTATGTTAACACTCGCTTTGCAACTTTGTGTGATTCTATAAATTAAAATAATCAAAATAGTTTAACTAAACAATCATTTGATAAATACCTATACAAAAACTTTATTTTCATAAATAGGTACCACATAATTAATAGATTAAAATGAAATTTCTCAGTTAAAATTTAAATGGCCTAAAATCTTTCCACAAAAACTAAACCTTTGGCAAAGTATTTAGAAAATTTGGTAGTAATTACTATTATTGCGTGCTTTTAAAAAACCAAATTTACCAGTGACAAGTCAAATAATATTTTACATTTTATCTGCATTTACATTGCTAAGCGCTTTGTTTGTGGTATTTAGCAAAAATCCAATCTATAGCGTTTTGTGGCTGATTGTTTGTTTTTTTTCTATTGCAGGCCATTTTGTGATGCTGAACGCGCAGTTTTTAGCAGTAGTACATATTATAGTTTATTCAGGAGCCATTATGGTTTTATTCCTGTTTACCGTTATGTTATTGAATCTGAACAGGGAAACAGAACCACACAAACCTTTACTATTAAAATTTGCAGCTGTTATTTCAGGTGGTACTTTGTTTTTATTATTAATGGCTGCCATGAAAAGTAACATCAACACCGGTTATGTAGCCCCTCAATTATCAGAAATAGGTTACGTTAAAAACATTGGCTTAAAATTATACAACGAATACACCTTGCCATTTGAAGTTGCTTCTATCCTATTTTTATCGGCAATGATTGGTTCTGTGGTTTTAGCAAAAAAAGAACGTTTTAATTAATTATGGAAAACACAATACAAACGGTTCCTCAAAATTGGTATTTACTACTAAGTACTTTTATGTTTTGCATTGGTGTAATGGGCGTATTGCTTCGCAGAAATGCCATTATTATATTAATGTGTATTGAGCTAATGCTTAACTCTGTAAATCTTTTATTGGTAAGCTATAGCAGCTATGCCGGTAATGCTGACGGACAAGTATTTGTATTCTTTATTATGGTGGTAGCCGCTGCAGAAGTAGCAGTAGGATTGGCATTACTTGTAAGTATTTACCGCAATATTGCTTCTACCGATATTGATATGTTAAGCAGGATGAAATGGTAAGCTATTCCGCTACCTATAAACGAAACCATTAAAAACAAAAAATAAGTACTTCGAACTTAAAACTAAGAACTTAAAAATGACCGACACAATTATACAAGAAATTAACCTTCAATTACCGGCAATACTTATTCCATTACTGCCTTTAATAGGTTTCTTTTTAAATGCTTTATTTGGTAAAAAAATAGGCCATGCATCAGGTTGGATAGCTACTCTCGCTCTTGCAGGCTCTTTCATTTGCTCTCTTTACTTATTTTTTAATTTACCGGCAGGAGCAAGCCAAACCATTACATTGACCAATTGGTTCCACTTTAAAAATATTCTTATCCCATTTGCCTTCTTAATTGATCCGTTAACAATTACTATGTTATTGGTTATTACTGGCATAGGAAGCTTAATACATTTGTACTCTATTGGTTACATGCACCACGATGAAGGTTTCTCGAGATTCTTTTCTTATTTAAACCTCTTCGTATTTTTCATGCTTCTATTGGTAATGGGTAATAATTACCTGATTATGTTCATTGGCTGGGAAGGTGTTGGTTTATGCAGTTATTTATTAATAGGATTCTGGTTTAAAAATCAGGCTTATAACGATGCCGCTAAAAAAGCTTTCATTATGAACAGGATTGGAGATTTAGGTTTCTTAATCGGTATGTTTATGATGCTTTTTCACTTTAACTCGCTTACCTATAGTGAGGTAATGAGCAAAGCAAGCACTTTAGGTATTGGGAATCCAATGATTGTTTTTATTACTTTATTCCTGTTTGTAGGCGCTATGGGTAAATCAGCTCAATTACCTTTATACACCTGGTTACCTGATGCCATGGCCGGACCTACTCCTGTTTCCGCTTTAATACATGCCGCAACCATGGTTACCGCAGGTATTTACATGATAGCGCGTTCAAATGTTTTATATGCTTTGGCTCCATTTACCCTTGATGTGGTGTTAATTGTTGGTGTTGCTACTTCATTATTTGCTGCTATTATTGGCTTATTACAAAACGATATTAAAAAAGTACTAGCCTACTCTACTGTTTCGCAACTGGGTTTAATGTTTGCAGCCATGGGTATGGGCGCTTTTGAAAGCGGTATGTTCCATGTAGTTACACATGCGGTTTTCAAAGCTTTGTTATTTTTGGGAGCAGGCTCCGTTATTCATGCTTTAAGCAATGAACAGGATATGCGCAACATGGGTGGCTTAAATAAATTTATTAAAGTTACTTTTTTAACCTTTCTGATTGGTACCATTGCCATCTCAGGTATTCCTCCTTTTGCTGGTTTCTTTAGTAAAGATGAAATTTTAGCAAGCGCTTTTGAGCATAATAAAATTATATGGGGGCTTTTATCATTCAGTTCTATGCTAACCGCCTTTTATATGTTCAGGTTAGTATATGTAACATTCTTTAACAACTACAGGGGAACCGATGAAGTGAAGAGCCACATACACGAAAGCCCTGCCGTAATGACCATTCCACTTATTATTTTAGCAGCCGCCTCAGTAGTAATCGGTTTTATCGGCTTACCTCCTGTTATAAGTCATACCCATTCTTTTAAAAACTACTTATCATCAGTATTTGCACAGTCAAAACAAATATTACCTGCAGGACACGAAATGAGCCATGCTACTGAATGGATTTTAATAGCTACTGCTGTTGTATTAGCCATTATAAGTATTGCATTTGCTTACATGAAATACGTAATGCAAAAACAAACTCCGGTAGCCGACAGCGAATTAAAAGGATTGAACAAAGTAGTAGCCAATAAATTTTATGTTGATGAGATTTACGATACAGTATTTGTTAGGCCCATTATGTTGTTAAGTGACCTGTTCTTGGTTTTAATTGACAAACTGATTATTGATTTATTTGTGCATGCGGTAGCATTTGTTACCACACAGGTGGGTCGTGTTTTGAGACTAATACAAACCGGTCACGTAGGATTTTATATGTTTGCTATGGTAGTAAGCATGATTATTTTATTAGCTGTTCAAATTTATAGTGTAGTTAAATTTTAAATTTATAATTAATGTTAACCCTTATATTATTACTTATACCATTCGTTGCCAGCTTTGTTACACTGTTTTTAAAAGGAGAGTCGGCAAAATGGTTTAGCTTGGTTGTTACTTGTATACAATTGATATTTACTATTTATGTTTACCAAACATTTATTGGTATAGATATGAGTTCCGATGCCCGCTCATTGGTAAACATAAACCAGGCATGGATAAAAAGCCCGCAAATAAATTTCCAAATTGGTTTGGATGGTATAAGCATGCTGATGGTTTTTTTAACCAACCTGTTATTACCATTGATAATACTTGCTGGCTTTAATCGCACACAAGACAGAACCCATATATTTTACTCATTAGTTCTGTTAATGCAATTTGCACTTATTGGTGTTTTTGTATCGTTTGATGGTATTTTATATTACATATTCTGGGAGTTAGCCTTATTACCAATTTATTTTATTTCATTAAACTGGGGCGGTGCCAACAGGGGACAAATAACTTTAAAATTCTTTATTTACACCTTAGCAGGTAGTTTATTAATGTTGTTTGGATTTATCTACTTGTACTGGAATACACCTTCACACACTTTTAACTGGTTAGATTTAACCCAAAATCCTATTTGCACTTGTAAACAAGGCATGGTGTTCTGGTTATTTTTTGCAGCATATGCTATTAAAATTCCTATTATCCCTTTTCATACATGGCAACCTGATACATACCAGACAGCACCTACACAAGGTACTATGTTACTTTCAGGTATTATGCTGAAAATGGGTCTTTACAGTTTGGTACGTTGGTTACTACCTGTTGTTCCTAGTGGAGTAGAAGAATATACCTACTTAGCCATGGGTTTATGTTTGGTAGGAATAGTATATGCTTCAGTTATTGCTATTATGCAAACCGACCTGAAGAAATTATTTGCTTACTCATCTATTGCCCACGTTGGACTTATTGCTGCAGGTTTGTTTGCCGCTAATTTACAAGGCATAGAAGGTGGTATGGCACAAATGCTTGCTCATGGTATTAATGTAGTTGGTTTATTTTACTGTGCCGATATTATCATGAACCGCACAGGAAGCAATAACATTAATAACCTAGGAGGTATCCGCTTATTGGCACCTCGTTTTGCTACCTACTTTATCATCATCGTTTTAGGTTCGGTGGCCCTACCTTTAACCAATGGTTTTATAGGAGAGTTCTTATTACTATATGGTTTATTTGAATATAACAAGTGGGCGGCTTTAGTGGGCGGCTTAACTATTATTTTAGGTGCTGTATATATGTTACGTATGTATCAGAAAGTAATGCTTGGCAATACCAACGAAAATGTAAATACATTTGAAGATGTAAAATGGAATGAAGAAGCAGTATTAATTGCTATTGTTTTATTAATTTTCGCTTTTGGCTTATTCCCTAAACCAATGCTGGAACTTGTTGAACCGGCAGCTAATCAAATAGTAAAATTAAGTACCATCAAATAATTTCAAACTTTTAATTATATCATTCATTAATGAATACATTAATATATACAGCATGTTTAGGATTATTTGGCTTAGTAGCCGAAATATTTAACCTGCGTAAGTATTTAATTCCAATTTTGGTAATAGGCTTGGCAGTTATATTCAGCCTTAACCTACAAACTTGGAATCATCCCGTAACACACTTCAACGGCATGCTAAGCGATACAAACTTCTCTACCGCTTTCAGTGGTTTAGCTATTTTTATTATGCTTATTATTTTAATTATGGCCGGTGAGTTTTACAGCAGTAGCGATGATGAAAAGCATATAAGCGATTACATGGCCATACTCCTGTTTACCCTTTGTGGTGCTCTAATGATGTTTAGCTACTCAAACATGGCTATGTTATTCCTGGGTATTGAAACCTTATCTATTTCATTGTATGTAATGGCCGGTAGCCGCAGGTTCGAAGTAAAATCAAACGAAGCCGGCTTCAAATACTTTTTAATGGGTTCATTTGCCAGTGCATTTTTACTATTTGGTATTGCGCTAATATTTGGTGTTACAGGTACTTTCTCTATTGATGGAATCAGCAGCTATATGCAACACCATGCCGATAAATTAGATCCTTTATTTATAGTAGGTATGTTGCTGATGATATTTGCCATGTTGTTTAAAGTATCAGCAGCCCCTTTCCATTTTTGGTCGCCTGATGTATATGAAGGTGCCCCTACCCTTATTACTGCTTTAATGAGTACTTTGGTTAAAATAGCTGCATTTGCTGCATTTTACAAATTACTGTCAACTTGTTTTGTATTTGCTATGGGCAAAGCAGAAATTATATTAACCATTTCGTGTGCTGCTACCTTATTAATAGGAAACTTAGTAGCCTTGGTGCAAGATAATTTTAAACGACTTTTGGCTTATTCAGGAATAAGTCATGCCGGTTATATGTTATTAGCTATTATCAGTTTACAAGGCAGCACCGACAGCGCGTTATTTTTATATTCAGTAGGTTATGCAGTAGCCAGCTTAGCTGCTTTTGCCATAGCCATTACAGTTTTTAAAGCTACCGAAACAGAAAGCATCAGTGGTTTTAACGGCCTAGGCAAAAAGAACCCATTTTTAGCAGCCTGTTTAACCATGGCTATGTTAAGCTTAGCTGGTATACCACCATTTGCAGGTTTCTTTGGTAAGTATTTTATATTTAGTGAAGCCATTCGCAATGGCTATCAGGATTTAGCTTTATTAGGTATAGTAAGCTCTATTATTGGTGTATTTTATTACATGAAAGTGATAGTAGCTATGTATAACAAACCTGCTAACGAGTTTACCATTACTGCAAGTTTTACTTACCAGTTGGTAATAGCCATTTGTTTAATTCTAAGTATTGCTTTAGGCGTTTATCCTGGCATTTTTACCAAGTTATTATAATCAATTTTGCACATCTTATTTAAATAAAGGTTGGTGCTTTCACCAACCTTTATTTTTTTATAATATTGAATAATACAAATACGTTTTACTCCATTTTATGACCGACACTAAAAAACCACAACCTAACAATCCGTTACATGGTATTACGTTAGAAGCTATACTTATCGATTTAGTAGCCTATGTAGGTTGGGAGAAAATGGCAGTTAAAGTTCCTATAAAATGTTTTATGCATGAGCCCAGCATTAAATCGAGCCTCGCTTTTTTAAGGAAAACACCTTGGGCCAGAAAAAAAGTAGAAGTTATGTACGAATACAATTTAAAAAGAATTCAAAAAGGAAAAACAGAAGATACATCCATTTAATTCAAAGTAAACCAACATGTATGCCATAGTAGATATTGAGACAACGGGCGGGCATGCCAGCAGCAACGGTATTACCGAAATATGTATTTTTTTGCACGATGGCGAAAAAGTAACAGGACAATACCAGACACTTATAAACCCGGGTATGGAAATACCGCGGTATATTGAATCGTTTACAGGTATTACCAACAAAATGGTAGCAAAAGCACCTGCATTTAGCGAGGTAGCTGAAACTATTTTTAATTATTTGAACGGACCCATTTTTATAGCCCATAATGTAAATTTCGATTACTCTTTTATTAAATACTCATTGGGGCTTTGCGGTTATGAGCTAAACAGTAAAAAACTATGCACTGTCAGGTTAAGTCGCAAAATAATTCCTGGTTATAGCTCATACAGCTTAGGTAACTTATGTGGTTATTTAAAAATACCCATAAGCGACAGGCATAGGGCGCAAGGCGATGCAGAAGCTACTGTAAAACTATTTGAACTATTGCTTAAACGCGATTATGAAGAGCATATAAACCAAATGCTCAAACGCAATTCAAAAGAGCAGGTGTTGCCTCCTAATTTACCCAAAGAACAATTTGATAGTTTACCCGACAAACCGGGCATTTATTATTTCCATAACCAGGCCGGGAAAATAATTTATATAGGCAAAGCCAAATCCATTAAATCAAGAGTAAGCAGCCATTTTTCTAACAATTCACCAAACAGGCAAAAGCAAAATTTCATGCGCGATATTTATACTTTATCGTATGAAGAAACAGCGACCGAACTAATGGCATTACTGTTAGAATCGCACGAAATAAAACATTACTGGCCGGAATTTAACAAAGCTCAAAAAAGATACGATGCCCAATACGGTTTATATGACTATGAAGACCGAAATGGCATTATCCGTTTAGGTATCGAGTTAATGACCAAACACCGCCATACAAAACCACTGCTGGAGTTTAGCAGTAAAATGCAGGCTATAGAAAACATTCAATTACTGGCCAATGAGTATGACCTTTGCCCGCAGCTTTGTGGCGTACAATTAACCTGCGCCAATGAAACCTGTGCCTGCAAAAAGCAGGAAACCGTTTTTAACTATAATACCAAAGTGAATGATTTAATTATTGCCCTGAGCAATAAAGATAGTTATTTAATAGTGGATAAAGGCCGGAATAAAAAAGAATACTCAGCCATTTGGGTTGATAAAGGGAAGCTGATAGGCATGGGTTACGTACCAAAAAACATTGAACCCAACAATATAGATGACGTTATTACCTTCATTAAAAAATACAAAGAGAATTTCTTTATGCAAAACCAGGTAGCCAATTTTGCCAGTAATTATCCTGAAAAATTGGTTTGGTTATAAGCTATATAAGCTCTAATAACCGTTGCATACCTTTTGAAGCCACTTCCTGTATACTTACCAGGTTATTATAATTCCGAATAGGTAAAGAATTAGGGTCTATTACATACAGCTTATTTTGCGGATTAAAATAATCAATTAAACCGGCTGCGGGATATACTTGTAAACTGGTACCAATAACAAGCATCATATCCGCTTGCTGTACCATTTTAATAGCCTGCTCAATAGCCGGAACTGACTCTCCAAACCAAACAATATTCGGCCTTAACTGTGAACCCAATGCACAGACCTCGCCCATTTTTAGTTCCCATCCGGTAATATCATAAATCAAAGAATCATCAATACTGCTTTTAGCCTGCGTTATTAAACCATGTAAATGCAATACATCCTTACTGCCTGCACGTTCGTGTAAATTGTCAACGTTTTGCGTAATTATCTGTACATGATACCTGTCTTCCAATTCCTTCAATAAGTAGTGTGCCTTATTAGGATTTGCCTCCAGTACATTTTTTCTGCGCATGTTATAAAAATCCTGCACCATAGCCGGATTACGCACCCATGCATCATAGGTTGCCACTTCTTCTATTTTATAACCTTCCCATAATCCGCCACTATTCCTGAATGTTTTAATACCACTTTCGGCACTTACTCCTGCGCCTGATAATACAACTAACTTTTTCATTATTTAATTAATAGGATGGTACATACAAACGCATAAACTGTTCATCATGGCTTATTTTACCAAATACTTTATAAAAAGATTTTTCAAGCACTGTGCTTGTGAATACTTCTTCCTTCACAACACCAAAAGGAAAACGCCCGCTTGAATGAATAAAATAAGCCAGACCGTTTTGCACCAATATAAACCCTGTGTGATTATCCAGGCCAATAATATAAAGCCCGCTTCCTTTATTCAGTATAACATTATTAAACTCCTTTAAAGAAACATTGTTGGCATAAGTAATATTGCTTTTTGAACATAAGGTTTTTATCATTTGTTCAGAAGCACATTGAGCCAAAGCGTTTCTATTCAGCTTAACACCCAAATGCTGTAATACCGTAGTTACAAAATAACCACACGCTATACTGCCTTCACCTGGCACATAAGTAGTTCCGTAGAAACTCCAGCGTGTACCTAACCAAAATGGTAATAAATGTTTAGTAAAGTTATTGATTAAATTTTGCCGGGCATTGCGAGCCGTGAGGTTTTTATTACTCTGCTTTATTTCCTCACACGTTTTTTTATATGCTTTTTCCGAATAATAAAATTGATGGTAACCGGGTATAAAAGGCCTGTAAACAGTAAACCACATGCATACCATTGCTATACAAAAAGCAATGTATATATAACCTATAGTTTTTAGTATTTTCTTACCCATTTACGTTAAACAAATATAAAGGGTATCAGATGCTATGAATGCAAATTTTTTAAATAATTATAAGTTTCTATCTGCGATCTTATTTTACCCTTGCAGTCACTTAACTGGTAATCGTTCTCACCATTTTCATTTATTCTGCGTGCTTTACACGTGTCGCTTAGTTGAATATTGATAATATCCTTAATTCTCTTTTTTATATCTTCATTGTATATAGGGAAACCACACTCTATCCTGTTATTTAAGTTACGGCTCATCCAATCGGCACTGGCCAAAAAAATTAACTCATTGCCATTGTTACAGAATATATAAACCCTTGAGTGCTCTAAAAATTTATCAATAATACTTATTACCTCAATGTTTTCACTAAGGCCTTTAACTCTTGGCACTAATGAGCAAACGCCTCTCACAATCAACTGGATTTTCACCCCTGCTTTACTCGCATCGTATAGCTTTTTAATTACATCATTATCTACCAAACTATTCATTTTAGCAATAATATAAGCCGGCTTACCCGCTTTGCTATTGCTTGTTTCCTGGTCAATCATTTCCAGGAACCTTCGTTTCATGTTATCAGGTGCTATTAATAAATGCTTATAGGTTCCACGTTTCAAGTTCAGAAACAACTGGTCACTTAACATTTCCAAATCACTTGTTAAACGTTCGTCTTTGGTAAATATAGCAAAATCGCTATACACACGGCTGGTCACACCATTGTAATTGCCTGTTGAAAGGTGCGCATACTTAACTGTTTGATGTTGTTCTTTCCTGTATATTAAGCAGAACTTGGTATGTACTTTTTGTCCGGGTTTTCCAAAGTGAACATGTGCACCGGCTTCCTGCAATTGATTAGTCCAATAAATATTAGCCTCTTCATCAAACCTGGCCTGTAGCTCCATTAACACAATTACAATTTTTCCGTTCTTGATCGCATTGATTAGTGCATTTACCACATTGCTATGTTTGGCAACCCTGTACAAGGTAATTTTAATGGTATGCACACCCGGGTCAATAGCCGCTTCACGCAATAATCGAATCAAATAATCAAACGATTCATAAGGATGATGCAACAATACATCGTGTTGCTTAATTACATCAAAAAGTATTTTTGCTTTATCTAATTCCTCAATGTTTAAAGGCGGATGATTTTCATAATAATCTTCAGGGCTACCCACTTTCGGAAAGTCCATAAAATCTTTAAAATTATGATACCTTCCCCCTGCTACCCTGTTTACATTTTTTAAATCCAGTTTCTTGGTAAATAAATCGAGCATCTCCTGAGGCATAGCTGCATCATAAACAAAACGTGTAGGCAAGCCTTTTGAACGTTGTTTAATACTCTTCTGTATTTTATCTAATAAAGTAACCGTATAATCCCTGTCATCTGCATCAATAGTGAACTCTGCATCTCGGGTTATTTTAATAATGTATGCTTCGTAAGTGTCGTAATCAAACTGTTGGAATATCCTGCCTAAGTTTAATTTAATAATATCTTCCAGGCATATAATAAAATTACCGTTTTCATTAGTAGGTAACTGGTAAAACCGGTTTAAAATACCAACGGGAACTTCTATAATAGCATGTTTGGGAATTAACTTACCGGTGCTATCATTTAAACTAACGGCTAAATATATAGACCTGTCCCTTAAATGTGGTGTATGCCTTAAATCATCAATAACAATAGGAAAAAGTAAATTTATAATATTGGTTTTAAAATACTCTTTTACCTGCTGTTTCTGAGTTTCGTTTATTTGTAAATCGTTTACCAGAAAAATCTTCTTTTCAGCTAAACTTGGTAATATGCTGTTTTGGTAAATCTTATTAAACCTATCCTGTAATATCTGTGTTCTGTATTGTATAGCATCTAAAATTTCATTAGGGCTATTCTGTACATCACTGATGGCTTTTTTACCATTTACCCTTTGTACCCTTCGTAATTGTGCTACCCTTACCCTAAAAAACTCATCTAAGTTTGAAGAAAAAATAGCCAGAAACTTAATACGCTCCATTAATGGAGTTGCAGTGTTTTCAGCTTCTTGTAAAACTCTTTCATTAAAATACAGCCAACTAATTTCGCGGTCTTTAAATAAATAGTTTTTATTACTTTTAATCATAACCTAAATGGTTTTCAAAATTTAATAATCCAAATAAACGACAAAAGTGCTTTCAAATGACCACACTATTTGCACAACAAATTCCACAAATGAAGATATAACAATTATTTAATGAACACTATTCTTAGTAAACTCATTGCCAGTTAATTTTGAAAGTGATTAAAAGTTCATGATTAAATCCCCAAAATTGGGGCATAAAAAAATCCTGCTATAGTTTATAGCAGGATTTTTTATATCAAAAGGTAAAGACTACGCTTTCGCTTTGTCCTCTTTTAAGAAAGGCACATTTACCCTTAACAAGTAGTAAGCACCAAACAAAATAGTAGTGAATAATAAATCACCCTGTAATGAGTTTTTGAAGAAAGGCAATGCTGCATAATAGCTTTGCATTAATCCGCTAAAATTAACCGGATAATAAGTATTATCAGCTGCATATAAATAAACAAGGTTAGTTACCAGATAAAAAATAATAGAACCCAATAAAGAAGCACCTATTACAAATCCAGGATTCTTTTTGTTACTGATAGCAATTCCTAAAACACTTACCAAAGCCGTACAAGCATAAACAGGAATCATATCTACCCCATATAAACCTAAAAACAAATCGCTTATAAACAAAGCCACTAAAGGCAATATAATAGCCATATACCTGTTAGCAATAAATGCTCCTGCAAATAAAGCAATAGCACCAATTGGCGTAAAATTAGGCGGATGTGGTAAAAAACGGCAAATGGTTGCAACAGCAATTAAACCCACTATAGTTAAAAAATTTTTATTCATGTTTAGTATCCTTAATGTATTTATGATTGCGAAAGTAATGGCATCAACCCATAAAAACAAAAACTTACCAAAAACTATTCATCAACAGCTTGTCAATAATTAATTTGGCTAATAAATCAGCCATTTAATTAACAATATGTCCGTTAAGCAACTTTTTTGACTAAAATAACCATTAAATTATACATATTGCACTCAAAATTAAGAGAATTAAAATACACATCTAATATATGAAAAAACGATTCCTCCTTGCTGGTTTAGCTTTTTTAACTAGTGCAGGCTCAGCACTTAAAGCACAAACACAGCCAGCAACTACCGGTCAAACGGTATTAATTGAAAAAGTAGTTGCCAAACCTGGCGAACTTAAAATTGGTTACGAAAAATATAAATTAGCCAATGGTTTAACCCTTTTTATTCACGAAGACCATTCAGATCCATTGGTTCACGTTGAAGTTACCTACCATGTGGGTTCAGCTCGTGAAGCTGCCGGCAGATCAGGATTTGCGCATTTATTTGAGCACATGCTATTTCAGGGTTCAGAGCACGTAAAAGACGAAGAACACTTTAAAATGGTACAGGCTGCGGGTGGACAGATGAATGGTAACACGAACAGGGACAGAACAACCTACTTTGAAACGGTACCGTCAAACTACCTGGAAACTGCCTTATGGTTAGAGTCAGACAGGATGGGTTTTTTATTAGATTCATTAACAACCAAAAAATTTGAAGTACAACGCTCAACCGTAAAAAATGAAAAAGGTCAGAACGTTGATAACCAACCTTACGGAAAAACAGACGAAATCCGTGACCAGAATATGTACCCAATGGGACATCCATACAGCTGGCCGGTAATTGGTTACTTACGCGATTTAGATAATGCTACTATCGATGATGTAAAGAATTTCTTTATGCGTTGGTACTCACCTAACAATGCTTCTTTAATTGTAAGTGGTGATGTGAACCCGCAAGATGTAATCAAGTTAACTGAAAAATATTTTGGCCCAATTCCTAAAGGACCTGAAGTACGTAAACAACGTGTAGAGCCTTTCAGATTAGCTGACAACAAATATGTAAACTATCCTGATAAAGTATTTTTTCCGTTAAACGAATACACATGGCCTACAGTTCCATCATACCACGCAGACGAACCAGCGCTTGATTTCTTAGGTGGTATTTTAAGTCAGGGCAAAAACGCTATTTTCTACAAAAACTTTATCAAACCTGAAAAACTGGTACAAGCATCAAGTTACAACTCAGGTTCAGAGTTAGCCGGTGAGTTTGTTATTGACTTATTAACTTTCCCTGGTAGCGAAGAAGATGAAGAAAAATTATTAACCGAAACATTGAACGAGTTCAATACCAAAGGTGTAACTGATGAAGAAATTGCAGCTGCCTACGCACAGATAGAAAACAGCCTTATCGGAGCAATGGAAAGTGTACAGGGACGTTCTTCATTATTGATGTTCTTTAACTACATACACAATGGTAAATCATACAATTTGACAGAAGAATTGGCACGTTACAAAAAAGTAACCAAAGAAGATGTAATGCGTGTATTCAGAACTTATATTTTAAACAAAAACTTTGTAAAAGTGCGTGTATTCCCTAAAGATTTAAACGCTGCCAACAAACAAGAGTACGTTCACAAAGATCCGGAAATGGAAAAAGGAACAAACGAGTTAGAATACAAAGGCTTATCATACAATAAACCAAAAGACAACTTTGACAGAAGCATTAAACCTACTCCACTTCCTTTGAAAAATGTAGTAGTACCTACCTACTGGCAAACTACTTTACCTAACGGTATAAAAATTATAGGAACACGCTCAACAGAAACACCAGGTGTTGATATTACTTTACGTATGAAAGGCGGAAACATGGTTTTAGATCCTTCAAAATCAGGATTAGCCAACTTAACAGCCAACATGATGGGTGAGGCAACTCAAACCTTAACAGGTGAGCAATTAGACGCGGCAACTAAAAAATTAGGTGGCGGATTTGGTTTCGGTGCCAGCTTTGATGCTTCTATTGCATCAGTAAGTTGCCAAAAGAAAGATTTAGACCAAATGCTTTATTTATTCCAAGATGCATTAATGCACCCTAAATTTACTCCGGAAGATTTCAAACGTATTTCAAACCAAACTTACCAAAACGTAGAGCAAAGCTTACAAAATGCTTCATATGCAGGCAATGTTGTTTTCGGCAGATTATTATACGGAAAAGGAACTATACAAGGTGTACCTGCAGGCGGAACTACAAAAACCATCAAAGGTTTATCAATTAAAGACGTTCAATCATACTATGATAAATACTATGCACCTGATTATGCAACAGTAGTAGTAATTGGCGATTTAAGCCAGGAAGAAGTATTAGAGAAATTAAGCTTCTTAAAAGCATGGGGTAAAAAGAATGTTGTTTTACCTAAATTAGCCGGAGCTGTTCCTGTTGAACAAACACAAATTTACTTAGTTGATAAATACAAAGCCCCTCAATCGCAAATTTTTGTAGGTAACCCTGCAATTCCTTTTGATTGGAACGGTAAATACTACAAAGCTGGTTTAATGAACTTTATATTAGGAGGAAACTTCAATAGCCGTTTAAACTTAAACTTACGTGAAGAAAAAGGATTTACTTACGGTATCTATAGTGGTTTAAGAGGAAACGATTTTGGTGGTATCTGGGCTACATCTGCGGGTGTTAGACAGTCATCTACCGATAGTGCTGTGCGTGAAATCATGTATGAAATTAAAAAATTACGTGAAAGCGGCATTGATGATGAAGAATTAAACTTTATCAAAACTTCAATCGGTCAAAGCGATGCTTTAAGATATGAGTCAAATGGTGACAAAGCGGCTTTCTTAAGCGGTATTGTTGAAAGAAACTTACCTGCCGATTACCAAGCTCAACAAAAAGCCATTTTAAACTCATTAACCAAAGAAGAAGTAAAAGCTTTAGCTAATGAAATATTAGCACCAGACAAAATGGTAATAGTGGTAGTTGGTGACAGAGATAAAATTACAGAACCTTTAAAAAAATTAGGGTATAAAGTAACTGAAGTAAAAGCAAACGATTAATCGTTGTATAATAATCCATTAAAAGCCTTTCAAACGCTGTTTGAAAGGCTTTTTTATTTCCATAAAACTCTCTTATATTTTATCCTTACACACGTTAAAAATGAATATATGTGGTTTATATTAACACCTTAGTATTACAAAGCACTAACTACTAAATAAATACAGGCATTCACAAACCCTTTTAACAATCCACAATCGCTGCAAAATTTGTGGGTATTTTATAGCCATTGGCTGCTTTAATTTCAGTACTTTTGAGCGTTATTGGTTTTTTATAATTCAATTCAGTAATTGAATAAAATTTTAATTTAAAACCGGTACTAAAAGCATTATAAAATGGCAGAAGATAGAATTATAACCATCAACATTGAAGATGAAATGAAAACCGCCTACATTGATTATTCAATGTCGGTAATTGTGAGTCGCGCTTTGCCCGATGTGCGCGATGGTTTAAAACCGGTACACCGAAGAGTTTTATATGGTATGACCGATTTAGGGCTAGCCTCAAACAGGCCATACAAAAAATCAGCCCGTATTGTGGGCGAGGTTTTAGGTAAGTACCATCCACATGGTGACTCATCAGTTTACGATGCCATGGTACGTATGGCACAAGATTGGAGTATGCGCTACACATTAGTAGACGGACAAGGAAACTTTGGTTCAGTGGATGGTGATCCACCGGCAGCCATGCGTTATACTGAAGCACGCTTACGCAAAATTGCTGAAGAATTACTAAATGATATAGAAAAAGAAACTGTTGACTTCCGTCCGAATTTTGACGACAGTTTACAGGAACCAACTGTATTACCTGCTAAATTCCCTAATTTAATAGTAAACGGGGGATCAGGTATTGCTGTAGGTATGGCTACCAACATGGCTCCGCACAATTTAACGGAAACCATCAATGGTATTATTGCTTACATTGATAACAGAGAAATTACCATTCCTGAATTAATGAAATATGTAAAAGCCCCTGATTTTCCAACAGGAGGTATCATATATGGTTACGAAGGTGTAAAAGATGCTTTCGAAACAGGCCGTGGAAGAATTGTAATGCGTGCAAAAGCTGTTTTTGAAACCTCAAAAACAGGTAAAGATCAGATTGTAGTTAACGAAATACCATACCAAATCAATAAATCAACCCTAATTAAGCAAACTGCCGATTTAATTAACGAAAAGGTTATTGAAGGCATTAGCGATGTGCGCGATGAGAGTGATAGAGATGGTATGCGTATAGTATATGACTTAAAACGTGATGCCGTTCCAAATGTAGTATTGAATAAATTATTCAAGTTTACTCAATTACAAACCTCTTTCAGCGTAAACAATGTTTGTTTGGTTAAAGGGCGTCCGGAAATGCTTAATCTGAAAGGATTAATTGAGCATTTTGTGGCACACAGACATGATGTGGTAGTTCGCAGGACACGTTATGAATTAGCAGAAGCAGAAAAACGCGCACATATACTAGAAGGTTTATTAATAGCCTTAGACCATTTAGACCAGGTTATTGCCTTAATAAGAGGCTCACGTACGCCCGATGAAGCAAAAGCAGGTTTAATAGATAATTTCAAACTTTCAGAAATTCAAGCCAAAGCTATTCTTGATATGCGTTTACAACGTTTAACAGGACTGGAGCGCGATAAAATAAAAGAAGAGTTTGAAGAAATCATGAAATTGATTGCCCGTTTAAACGAAATTTTAAGCAACGAAACATTACGTTACCAGATTATCAAAGACGAGCTAATTGAAATGCGTGATAAATATGGTGATGAACGCAGAAGCACCATAGAAATGGTTGGCAACGAAATGAGTATGGAAGACTTAATTCCTGATGATGAAGTTGTTATTACTATCTCGCATTTGGGTTATGTAAAACGTACTTCATTGAGCGAGTACCGCACACAGGCCCGTGGCGGACGAGGAAGCCGTGGAGTAGCCAAACGTCAGGAAGATTTTGTGGAGCATATATTTATGGCCACCAACCACAATTACCTGTTGTTATTCACTGAACAGGGGCGTTGTTTCTGGTTACGTGTATTCGAAATTCCGGAAGGTGAAAAAGCCAGCAAAGGAAGAGCTATTCAAAATTTAATAAATATTCCGGTTGACGATAAAGTAAAAGCGTTCTTAAATGTAAAAAGCTTAAGCGACCCAGAATATATTAACCAAATGAACGTAATTATGGTTACCCAACAGGGAACCATTAAGAAAACCACTTTAGAAGCTTATAGCCGCCCTCGTTTAAATGGTATCAACTCTATGAATGTTCGCGAAGGCGATCAATTGGTAGAAGCAAGATTAACCAATGGAACCTGCGAAATGGTAATAGCCAGCAGAGACGGAAAAGCCATTCGTTTCAACGAAAGCACAGTTCGCCCAATGGGTAGAAGCGCTACCGGGGTTAGAGCTATCCGTTTAGCAGAAGGTGATGAAGTAATCGGTATGGTATCTATTGAAGATCCAAAAGTTACGAATGTATTAGTGGTAAGTGAAAATGGAATGGGTAAACGCAGCGAAGTAGAAGATTACCGTATTACGAACCGTGGAGGAAAAGGAGTGATGGCAATGAACATAACTGATAAAACCGGTAAACTGGTTGCTATTAAAGATGTAGATGATACCATGGACGTAATGATTATCAACAAAAGCGGTATTACTATTCGTTTAAGCATGAAAGACCTAAGGGTAATAGGACGTGTAACACAAGGTGTTCGTTTAATTAATATTGGCGATAAAGATGAAATAGCATCAGTAGCTAAAATTAATTACATACCTGGCGATGAAGAAGAAGTAGACGAAGACGGAAATCCGGTTGTAGCAAACGAGTTGGATGAAAATGGAAATCCTATCCCTGTAATTGCACCAACAGAAAGCAATTTAATCAACGAAATTGTTGACAGGGCAATGGATGATGCAGAAATTAATCCAAACACAGAAGAAGATACTACAGAAGAGGAAGAAACTCCTCCTGCTGAATAAATATTCTGATAAAACAAAAAGAGGATGCCCCAAAAGGCATCCTCTTTTTGTTTGTATAGAGTTTACTTTAATAAGCTATCTAATTTACATCAATTACATCTGCACAATAAGATACTACACCATTTTCTGTAGTATAAACGCCCAATGTTTTATTTTCAAAAGAAGTGTTGGCACTTAAAGACAATGCATCGCTTGTTGGATAACTTAATGCCACCCACTCTGCATCACTAAATGTATTGTTGGGATTTCGTTTAATATTTACAAAAGCAGCCCCACCCTTTGCAGTAGCACTCACCCAATCACAAGGTAAATTATATCCGCCATTATTATCGCTTGTTATACCTTCAAAATGAGTTACAATAGTTTGTAATTCTTCGTCAAGATATTGGTAAAAACGGGTATTTTTCATTGTATTATTACTTGCATCCCAATCGGTA
Source organism: uncultured Bifidobacterium sp. (assembly GCA_964442045.1). Taxonomy (GTDB): domain Bacteria; phylum Bacteroidota; class Bacteroidia; order UKL13-3; family UKL13-3; genus JAAFJM01. The sequence continues at coordinate 14,892 of CAYTWI010000009.1, read as the reverse complement.
ATAAAAGCCTGGCTCAAATCGCCAGCTTTTCCCATTCCACAACCACCGGCTAAAGTATAACTGTCACCTCCATTATGCCAAATACCATATAAAGTTGTTGAATACGCATCAGGAATCATAAAATTAATATACTGTTTAGTAATAATGTTATAAATAAAAGCAAAGCCATTGGTTAATTTGGTATCATAATTTCCAACAGCTAAATCGCCCATAATACTATGCACAAAGCAGTTCAAAAAATCACCGCTATTGGGGCTGATGGTTGTCCAGGTTCCTTGGCCGTTGGTAGTACCTTCATATAAAAAGCCGTACATAATATTAACCAATGCTCTTTTATAGGAACCTACTATTTGTACTTCATTGTTTCCCTTGTCGTTTGGACCATAACACGATGTATTAATTACATCGTCAAAGTCAGGACTTGTAAAAACCAATTCATTCCAGGTACCATTTACTCCATTACCCAGCAGGGTACCTTCGTATAACAGACCTATCATACTTGAGCTTGTTCCATTGTTAATGAGGCTTCCGGCTATATAAACTTTTTTAGTTCCTTTTATGCCTCTAATTCCCTGAATAACTGTTTCTCCTGTGGTCTGCATGTTAAAGGGATAGTAATTGACCACTTTTTTAATAATGTTTTGTTTCATTTTGAGTGTTTTTATTGTTTTAGCTTTTAAGTTATAGCATACGGTTAAATGAGGTTAACGCTATATGTGCAAAACTTGACCTACTTTACTTATTAAACAATAGTGAAAACACCAGTTTTTACGATTACTCACAAATAAAAAGAGGTGTTCTGTTTATACATGAACACCTCTTCCTTTTTATAAAAGGGTTTAAATACGTTATTTGTAAAAGAAGGAAATACTATTTATCAACTCGTTTAAATACAAGCTGATGCATGGTAGCCTGGTAAGTTATGTACTTACCTTTTACTTTACGTTCCTCTACATAATAATTGTTCAGTATCAAATGCCCGGCTTTGTCCATACCAATAAAGGCAACTGCCGCACCATCTTTACTAAGGCCATATAACAATAAGTACCTTTTATTCTCAACTGAGTAGTTTTTACTAAACGCTCTTACATAATCAGTTTTCCCCTTTGATTTATTAAACATTTGGCACTTTTCATCATACATCAGTAGCAATATATCATCTGTTTTATCCTCATTTACCAATTGTGCACTTCTGATTATCTTTTCTTCTTTAAACAAAGCAGAATCCTGGTAAGTAACCGTTCTGTTTACTACTGCCCTCCATTCACCTAATAATAGAGTTTTATCTGTAATCATGGTAGCAGTATCTAATTGCACGTGAGTGCGGGCTGAAGGCATACACCACCATACTTCTACATTCTTTATATCATACCCTAAACCCATTTGCGTTTTCATGATATCAGCAGTTAAATAATTATCAAACGTACTGTAAAATTTATCCCACTCTTTAAAAACCAGTGGCGGCAATAAATTGGCATACTCCAAAGGCAAATCAATTGTTTCTTTGGTTTTAGTGTTTACACGTTGTAAGGTTTCTTTAGGCAAACTACATGAAGCTACTAATAAAACGGTAGCGAAAAATAAAATAACAATACGTTTTTGAAATATAAGCATTGGGGTTAATGGGCTTTTATATTCAATAATAAACAATTTAGGTAACTGGTACAAAAACGTACTCATAAAATAATACTTATGCAGCAAATATTCATAAACAAAAAAGGTGCTCATAAACTGAACACCTTTTATTGTAATGCTTTTAGTAAAATTTATTTACTACTAAAAAATTCTAACTTGGTAGTTTTAGCAGCCTGACTTTTTTGATTTTTTATATCAGGTGACTTTATCGGGCTGCCCAATAGAAATGAAAAGTCGGTACCAAATTTTGATTGTGCCACACCGTGGCATCCCTGGCAACCACCCATGCTTATCTGGTTATTATTTCTATACAAAATATTAGGTTGTTGGTTATGTGGCTTACCTATACCACTTCCCCTAAAATTGGCTAAAGTAGAATCAGATTCAACGGCTGCATTAGCAAGGAAAAAACTTGGTGTATTGGTATTATTGGTAGGCACGGCCTGCACGCCAACTAACCTGTAATTAAGCCAAACTGAATTACTGTTTTTTTGTTGTAATAAATTATGAGCATATTGAGTAGATTTTGCGATAACAGGGTCTATGGTATGCAAGCGTGGAAATGGAGATTGAACAGTTCCTGTTTCTGTTCCTTTACTCAGTAATACATAACCTAAACTATCATTATCTATATTAACATTTTCCCAAGTAGCAAATACAAAATCTTCATTGTTTTTGGTTTTATGTATAATATGTAAAGCTAAAAGCACATAAGTTTTATTGGTATAATATACAACCTTAGGATTTTTTGGATCAGGCAAAAACACAACTACTTTACGGGTAAGAAAATTATTAGCATTATCCTTAGCCGTTTTTTCGCGCCAGGCTGATTTTACTTCCATGGCTCCAATAATAGTTCTACCGTTTACTATAGCACCACCGCATGGTAAGTTAACAACTGTTGTATCCATACAATCGCACGAATTAGGGGTACCTAAGGTATCGTAAGCTTTATATTTTTGGAGAGTCTTTGTTGTTTTTGCAATGGCAGCTTGTAGTTTAGCCTGCTTAGGAAAACGCTTATAAATATATTCATACTCATCGCGATTAACTTTAGCCTGGTATAATAACATTTTAGAGCGGCTACCGGGAGCCTGATTGGGTTTTACAAAAGCATACATATCGCATGAGCCTATTTCATTATTCTCATCCAGTACATCAAACAAATTTAAGCTATCACCTTTGTTTAATGGCTTAAGAGTAATACCATAATTAACGTGTGGCGCACTGTCAAATGGCAGCATCACATCGTTAAACGGGCTTAACTCGGCACGGTGTGCAAAGGTTTCCCATACTACCAGGTTAGGATAAGCACCACTGCTTGAATAGTTCCAGGTAAGGTCAGGATTATCGCGTAGCTTACTGGTACGGTATGATGATTTCCAGTTTAAAGCAAAAAATTCATTCCAGGCAAAAGAGGCTAAATTATAAGTATTAGTATTACTATCAGGCCCAATATCAGTCGGAGGTGTTGGTGAAAAACTAATATAAAAACTAGTATCTCCATTTGTAGCATTTGCAGAGTAGGAATCTTTCTTATCCCATGTTGTGCTTAAAGTAATGGTCAAAGTAACCAGAACAAAAACAGCCATAATCATCTTCTTTTTCATAATTTTAATTAGTGTTTTAGTGTGCAACAAATCTAAAAGCCAACTATAAGAAGCAACAGAGTATAAATATGTGTTTTACATATCAGGTATTTATGCGGGGGTAATACACACTTTTACAAAACCTGGTTTATATTAGTTAAAATATTTAAACCAATATGAGGATAAATTAACAGTATTTGTAAAACACTTGAAATAGCAAAAACTAGTCTTTTCAAATAAGTAAAGGAAAACAAAATAAAAAGGAAGTGAAGTAATAAAATGAATGCAAATGGAACCATTTGATAAAGAATTCTACCAAAATGTAAATTTACTTTTTCATCAGTTTGTCCAGTTTCTGGAAATCATCTGCAAAGAATGTTTCAAATGACATTTTGTGAAATTTCAAAATTCTGTATAAGGATAAAATAGTCAAGTTCGAGCCTTTTTCGTACTTACCATACTGCGCCCTCGGAATTTCGGCATCGTATGCAAAAGTTTCCTGGCTACTATACCCTTTTGCAATACGCAATTGTCTGATACGTTCTCCTATTAATTGATATAGTAATTCTGTTTCCTGTTCTTTCACTTATGCAAATAAGTTTTTGCACCGCCTAAAAGTTACCTTATTAAAATAGGAATTTATAAGTGGATTAAATAAACTTTTACACGAAATAATAGCCGGATAAACAATAATTTCAAGTATATTAAGTTATATAACAATATGCATATTTATTTTATGCTAATATTAAACAGCATAAAATAATGCAAACTAAATCAGATAACGTTTTTCAATTACATTTCTATGATGTATTTCATGGCCTAATAACATATATGCAATGCTTCGTGGGCTGGCTGGTCTGTTATTGGCAGAACCCATTTTATCCCATGCAGTGGCCGGTAACGATTTTAATAACTCTATAGTTGCTCCTCTAACCATAGAAAACTCGCGAACCATATCCATTATTTTTCTTTTATCGGCCATGCTTTGTTCAGTGTAAATGTTTTCATCAAAGCCTAACAAAGCAACCTCCGGATGGCGGCCAATAGCCAAAATACGGTACTGAAAAATACGCTCACAATCAATAATATGCTGAAACACCTCTTTAATAGTCCATTTGGAAGGCTCATATTTATAAAGCAGGGTTTCTTCGTCTAAGCTGGTTAATAAATCAATGGTATCCATACTTTCTTTGTACAACTCTGTATATAAATCATCTGATTTTACCAGGTTAACGTATTGGGCAATGTATGGGTGGAATAATGATAAGTCGGGTTTTGCTATATTCATTTTGAGTAATAAAAAATGCGAAACTAAATTAAATTTTTGAATGTTTAATTTTGGTTAGCTGATTTTTCATGGCTTACTGACTGCTAAGCTTTTGGCCTTTAAACACAGGGTTTTTGCTAAATATGCTTATTAGTGCGAAATAAAGCGGGCTATTATACTGATAGCCAGACTTTAAAAACTCCTTTTATTTTTTCAAATAAAAACAAAAACATTTTGCAATTCAATTAATTACAGTTATAATTGCGGGCTTTTTTAAGCGAAAGGAGATCAAATAAATTGACAGAAACAAAAAACAAAACAACAAATCTACCAGACTTTGACTGGAACATGGACAACGCAGGCTTTGGCGATTACAACCAAAACGAGCGTGAACAAATGGCATCGGCTTATGAAAAGACGTTATCTGCCATTACTGAAAAAGAAATTGTAAAAGGTACTGTAGTAGGTTTTACAGAAAAAGAAGTGGTATTAAACATCGGTTTCAAATCAGATGGTTTAATTGCCCGCACAGAATTCAGAGACACACCGGACTTAAAAGTTGGTGATGTAGTTGAAGTGCTATTAGAAACTAAAGAAGATGCTTTAGGCCAATTAATATTGAGCCGTAAAAAAGCAGTGAGCGAACGCGCTTGGGAAAACATTATGCGTGCTCACGAAAATGACGAAATTGTTAATGGTTACGTTAAATCTCGTACCAAAGGTGGTTTAGTGGTTGATGTATTAGGTATGGATACTTTCTTACCTGGTTCACAAATTGATACTAAACCTATAAAAGATTACGATGTGTATGTAGGTCAAACTATGCCATTTAAAGTGGTAAAAGTAAATAACGTATTTAAAAACGTTGTTATCTCACACAAAGTATTAATCGAAGAGGATATTGAAGCTCAAAAATCTGACATCTTATCAAGATTAGAAAAAGGCCAGGTATTAGAAGGTACTGTTAAAAACATGACTTCATTTGGTGTGTTTATTGATTTAGGTGGTGTTGATGGTTTATTACATATTACTGATATTTCATGGGGCCGCGTAAATCACCCTGAAGAAGTATTACAATTAGACCAAAAAATTAACGTAGTAGTTGTTGATTTTGATGATGAGAAAAAACGTATTTCATTAGGTTTAAAACAATTACAAGCTCACCCTTGGGATAGCTTAAACACTGAGTTAGTTGTAGGAGGTAAAGTAAAAGGTAAAATTGTAAATATTGCTGATTACGGTGCTTTCTTAGAAATAGCTCCTGGTGTTGAAGGTTTAATTCACGTAAGTGAAATGAGCTGGAGCCAACACTTACGTAACCCATCTGACTTTATGAAGATTGGTGACGAAATGGAAGCTGTTATTTTAACACTTGAAAAAGAAGAGCGCAAAATGAGCTTAGGTATTAAGCAATTAAAAGCTGATCCTTGGGTTGATATTGCAGCTAAATACCCTGTTGGAAGTAAACATAAAGGTATAGTTAGAAACATGACTAACTACGGCTTATTTGTTGAATTAGAAGAAGGTGTTGACGGTTTAGTTCACGTAAGTGATTTAAGCTGGACTAAAAAAATAAAACATCCTAATGAGTTTGTGAAAAAAGACCAGGAATTAGACGTGTTGGTATTAGAAGTTGATAACGAAAACCATCGTTTAAGTTTAGGACACAAACAATTGGATGAAAATCCTTGGGATGCTTTTGAAACCTTGTTTGCAGTAGGTTCTATTCACGAAGGAACTATATTAAAAGTTGAAGAGAAAAGTGCAACAATTGCTTTACCTTACGGGGTTGAGGGATATGCTCCAATCAAACAACTTTATATGGAAGACAAGAAAACAGCCAAAGAAGATGATGTATTACCATTCCGCGTTACTGAATTTAACAAAGAAAACAAACGTATTGTATTATCGCACACTGCTGTTTGGAAAGGTGATGTAGAAGAGAAGAAAACTGACGAGAGAAAAGCAAAATCAGAAGAGAAAGACAAAGCTTCAAAAGCTGCTAAGAAAAACAACGAAAGCAATGAGAAATCAACTTTTGCTGACGTAGAAGGATTAGCTGCATTAAAAGCTCAATTTGACAAAAACTAATTTATTAGTTTAATCAATAAAACTAAAAAACCTGCCTTAAGTGATTAAGGCAGGTTTTTTTATGTTCAATACTATTGCAGTATAATTACAGGCTGCTAAACCCAATTAAAATGACCGATAAAACTTGTGATAACTGTTCGGAAAGGATTAATACCTCCAAGCAAAAGATATTTAAACCAAGAGGTTTCTGGGGCTTTTTAAAAAAGGAAAACTTTTGTTCGGCTTTTTGCAGGGATGAGTATGTAAAGAAAAAGAAATAGATTTATTGGAATTACTTATTCTGTAAAGCTTATCCAGATATCATGTTCTTTTTCAATTAGCTCCATTTCTATTTTTTCAGATTCCTTTTCTGCTCCTACCCTTAGGTTGTATGTGGGAAGCATATTATTAAGTTGGTATGATGCTTTAAGAATCTGTCCGTAAAAATTTCTATAAAAGAATAAATCATCCAGCGTTTTAATTTTAGCAGGTATTGTGCCGGTAACAGGTTCTTTTGCTAAATATGGTCTTATTTCAGAAAAAGGAACCCAGTACATGTCAATAGTATCTTGCTTTATTATGTTTATTACTACCGGGCAAATTGCAATTATTCTTGTTTCTGAAACAAGTCTTTCATTATCAAAAAAGCAATCTTCATCTATTTTATAGCCAATTAATTTGAAATTTGATGTATCTATTCCTTTTGTCAATAATGCTTCCTGATTAATTTTAATTGAAACATTGTAGGGTTGCACGTTTTTATTGCCAACTAGGGTATTAAGTATAGAAAACAATTTGTTTTGCTCAAAAAGGATACTGTTTTCAGCCGGACTGATAAACCGTCCTATTCGCCTTGCCCAAACAACGGCCCTTTCGTACAACTTAAAATATTCAAGAAACCCCTGCTTATTGTATTGTAAATTGTATTGCGGAACGTTTAAGAGTTGTACCAGTTTATCTTTTGAAACTTCAGGTACTGTTCTTTTAAATGTAAATGGATCTGAATATACTCTTTGCATACGCATCCTACCATACTCATCCCAAACTGTCCATTTACCTGTTCTATAATTATTTTCAAATGTTCCCGCAGCTTTCTTCTTCCCATTTGAATAGTATGAAATATATTTACCATGTAATTTTCCTCTACTTGTTTCATACACGCATTTCATTAATGTATCGGAATAAATATGTTCCTGTTTTTGTGCTACAGCAGCCAATGAAAACAGGCATAATAATATTGCTGTAAATGGTTTCATTTATCCAACCCCCAATAATTAATAATCTGTTTGCTTAATCCTGAATTGTCTGAGTCATTTATTGCTTCTTTCACATAACGAAATGATACTTCCCTGTAACCTCTATTAGCATAAAAACTAAATGAGTGTGCCAATAAATATTCGTGTTGATATAAATAGGAGTTCCCGATTACACGTTTTCGTTTTAAGGTCAATCCTTCTCCCGGCTTATGGAAATAGGTGTAATCGTAAATAAATGTTGTGATCAGGTTGTTATCAATCAAATGATGTGATTCATCTTTCATGTTAATAAGCCAATCTGAATAGTTTTGATTGAGGGTATTTTTGATTTTATTTTCCTTTAAATAATAATAAGCTGCTAACCACTCTGAGCAATTAGGTAAACGGTATATAAACTGTAGGTGCTTATTATTATTGTCTTTTATGGTTTTCCATTTACAATAATTCATGGCACTTTCCCACGAAATACCAATAACAGGATTATTATCGTAATCGGGAAGCGTAAGGTATTTTTGATATACTTCTAAAGGGCCAATGCTACTATCGGGTAGTTGCGTTAAATAAAATTTTTCTGATGAATCTTTTTTTACAGCAGCTAAATATTCTTTGTACTCTTTATAAGTTACCTGCTCACTTAGTTCAAATTGTTTTATGGTAAAAGTGTTTTGTTTATCGTAATTGGCAAACAACTTATACAGGTTAAGGGTTTGTGTTGGAATATAAAAAAGTGGCTTTGATTGATGCATAACCATGTAACTCATCAATAATATTGACAAACCTGCAAACAAACATATGAACGGTAGTTTTTTCAATTGTATTGCATCTTACAATAACTAAACGTTAGTTGAATAACTTTATTTAGTTGCTTAACAATTATATTGTTTTATGCTTAATAAAAAAAACAACTCTATCTTTAGTTCAATTGTAATATGGCCATTACCGGTAAATGGTCAGAGGGATAATACAAGCCTCGTTGGTTTTTGATAATTTGGTATTGGTTTAGGCTGAAACGGGTATTATAAAAAATAAAATCAAGGCGTTTGCAGTTGGAACCATTTACTTTAAAACCGGTAAAGGTGCAATGGCCTGCCTGTTTTTGATAGCTATCGGTAAAGCCGTATTTTCTATTACACAAAATCATTTTATAAGCCTTGCTATTGGGCTCGCTGTTTAAATCTCCGGCAAATAGTATGGGTAATGAATCTGCTACGATGCGTGTTGTTGCCAGAATAAGCCTTACACTTTCCTGACGTGCTTTTTTACCCTGATGGTCGAAATGAGCATTGAATACCACAAACACTTTTCCATTATTGATATTCTTTAACTGAGCCCAGGTACAAATACGCGGCAAAGCAGCATCCCAACCCTTGCTACCAGCAACAGCGGGTGTGGGCGATAACCAAAATGTTCCTGAATTGATTAATTGAAATTTACTGGTTTTGTAAAATATGGGCGAGTGTTCTCCTGCTTCTTTTCCATCATCGCGCCCTACTCCTACCCAACTGTATTCATTAAGCATAGATTGTACATCCAATAACTGGCTATGCAATACTTCCTGCAAACAATATACATCGGCTTGGTATTGCTTAAAAATGCTGTCTACACTTACCTTTCTATTCGGCCAGCTGTTTTCTCCATCAGCAGGATTGTTGTAACGTATATTGTAGGTAATTACTTTTATTTCCTGTGCTTTATTTACACCAACAAAAGTAGTCAATATGAATAAAAAGAGTAATTGCCTGAAAATAGTATGCATGTGTATGTTTTTATTTATTGCTATTGTTTAAACTAACTCTCCTATACAATCAAACTTATCGAACACGGTATCCAAATGTGGTGCATCTGCCAGCTCTTCTGTCAAATCCTGCCCCGCCCAATGCTCATAATGCTGACCATTGCGCCACAAACGACTTCTGGTTACATCATAAATTTTGCCTTTATAAGCTACCCAAATATCGTCTTTATCTTGTCCGTTACGCAAAGCCAGCTGGCTTTTGGTGTACTGTTGCATTATTTGGCTTTTAATAAGGTTTCGCTAATGCTAAAGTTCCATTTTACTATTCCCCCTTTATCGTAGCAGGTAATTTGTACTGCGCGTTCGCCTCGTTTACCGGTAATTTTCAAACCGCAGTAATTGTTTTCTGCCAGTAAGGTCCCTGCTATCCGGAATGGATTATCGGCTTCTTTTGATTTTAGAATACTGCTCGGACCGGCTGTTAAAGCGGAACTTGTTAAATCAAATAATGGGTAGGTATTGATATAATCGGGTTTGCTATTGGGTTCGTATTTTAACAATTCGGTGTGATGCCTGTCGCCTGTTAAAAATATAACACCACTTATTTTTTGCTCTGCTATAAACTTAATTATTTCGGCTCGTTCGCGTTTGTACAGGTTAAATGATTCTTTATCGGTTTCGGTATTTAAAAACTGTCCACCTACACATATAAATTTAAAGGTACTTGCACTATGCTTTAGTTTATTTTTAAGCCAGGTTAATTGTGCTTCGCCCAGTTGGGTCTTGTTCTTGTATTTTTCTTCGTCCAGTTCGCTCTCATCTCTGAATGTTCTGTCGTCTAACATAAAAAATTCTGCATCACTATACTTCAAGCTATGATAAACACCTCTGCCAAATTCGCCAAAGGTTTTGTTTCCCCAGTAATTGGCAAAACAGTCTTTGCTTACTTCTTTTAAATCGTAACTTTTATTGGCATCATTATCTCCAAAGTCATGGTCATCCCAAATGGCATAATTGCTTTGTTTGCTTAAAAACTTTTGTAGGTTTGGCTCAGAACGGGTATGCATGTAACGGTATCGTAAACCACTGGCACTGCTGTAGTCTGCTTCACGTGTGTAAGTATTATCGCCTAACCAAAGCATAAAATCGCTGGGGGTTTCGGCCATTTTTAAAAATATATCTGAGCTTTGTCCGTATGGTTTACCGGGTCTGTCGTAAGCACTGTCGTTAATATAATTGCAAGAGCCTACTAAAAAGTTTATATCGTAAGGGTCTTCTTTGCTCCACTCTGCCCATAGTTTTTTTGTTTTAAAGCTAAGCGGATAAGGAAATGGTGTTACTTTTTTATCTATTAATATCTGGTAATTATAAACGGTATTGGGTTTTAAATCTGTTAACACAAACTTGGCTATCCAGGGCAGGCATATGTTTTCATTTTTATTGTTAATGGTTAACTCTCCTTCGCTATTACCATTTGCTTCATTGTATTTTATGCTGATGCTTTTGTTACAAGAGGTTTGTATCCATACTAAACACTCTCTGTGTTCGGCATAACCTAACATAGGACCTGCTATAACTTTTGCAACGGCTGGTTTGGTTTGAGCACCGGCCATAAAGCTGATGGTTAGCAACCACAATAAATAACTTAACTTTTTCATACTGTAATTATTTGCGGTAAAATTAATAAACAGGGCTGTTTGTAATGCAACAAGATGTAAACAGTGTAACTAACTATGTATTGAACAAAGGAGCCTTAGAATTTAAAATTCCAGGCAACGGATGGTACAATTGGAAACAGATAAACCATATAGGCTTTTACTTCGAGTTTATCTAAATCGGGCAGGAAGTAAATAAAATAAGGATTGGCTCTATTGTATACATTGTATATACTAAAATTCCAGCTGCTCTCCCACCTGTCGGTTTTTTTGTGGGTATAAGTAAAGCTCACATCTGCCCTGTGGTATGCCGGTAACCTGAACGAATTTATTTTGTCGTACACATCAATAAAGGTAAACTTGGGTTGATTGGTAACAGGGTCGTAACCTACGCGGTAAGCATAGCGAGAGGTTGGCAGCGTAACCGCATTACCTGTTCCGTATACAAATACTACGGTTGTACTCCATTTTTTATTTATTTTATAGCTTAAAACTACTGATATATCGTGTGTTCTGTCATACCTAAAAAAGTACGCTTGCCCCTGGTTTAACTGGTCGAACTGACGGTATGCCCTGCTCCATGTATAACCTATCCAACCGTTTAAGCGCCCTACTTTTTTCTTAAAAAATAATTCTAAACCGTATGCTTCGCCCTGACCAAATACCATTTCATTTTCTAAATTGGCATTGAAGAAAAGCTGCGAAAAGGGTTTAAACTCAATCTGGTTGTTCATTTTTTTATAATAGGTTTCGGCACTGGCTTCGTACTTATTGTTAAAAAAATTACGGAAATAACCTATGGCTACCTGATTGGCTTCCTGTGGTTTTACTTTAGCTGAGCTTGGCACCCACAAATCAACCGGGAACTGCGCCCCGCTGGTAGTAGCCAAATGTATAAACTGGTACGTTAATGTATAGGATGCTTTGATAGATGATTGTTCACTGAGTAAATAGTTTACATTTAACCTTGGCTCTAAACGCGGGTAAAAGGCCAGGCTTTCATTTAACCCATATTTTTTTACTTCACCTGTTTTTTGGTTATCATCGTTATAAATGGCTTGCTCATAAGGTCCAACCCTATTAAAAGCAATACCGCGTAAACCGGCATTTACACTCCAACGTTGGCTTATCTGCCATTCATCGAGCGCATATATGGCTAACTCATGTGCATATTGCTTGCTTATTTCTTCATCTATTTTTATAGTGCCTAATGCGCCACTGGCTATACCGGGTGTAAAGGTGTGAAAGATGTAATTCATACCAAACTTTACCTGGTGTTTTGGAGTAGCAAACCAGGTGAAATCTGATTTTAAATTCCAATCGTATAAACCGGAACGTACGCTGAAACCATTGGCACCAAATTTAAAATCATTGAATAAATCGTAACGGTTATAAATAATGCTGGTATTGCTGAATAGCTTAGGGCCAAATACATGGTTCCAACGTAATGTGGCAGTGGTATTTCCCCAACCAAAATTAAAGTTTACACTTTTGTTGGTAGGGCTTTTAAAATCTAAAATATCGCGCCCGAAATAGCCTGAAAAATAGAGTTTATCTTTATCGCTTAACTGCCAGTTAAACTTAAAGTTGATATCGTAAAAGTAGTAGGAGTTTCCTTTGGCTGATTCGGGAATAAATGGCTGAGCCAATACATCAATATAGGTTCTGCGGGCTGCTATCAGAAAACTGCTTTTTCCTTTTTTTATAGGGCCTTCGACACTGAAACGAGAGGCTAATAAACCTACTCCACCATTGAACTCGTATTTCTGGTTATTACCTTCTTTCATGTTTACGTTGAGTATGGATGATAAGCGCCCGCCATAATTGGCAGGCATGCCTCCTTTGATAAGCTCTAAATTTTTAACGGCATCGGTATTGAAAACGGAAAGGAAACCAAACAAATGTGATGGATTGTATACTACGGCTTCATCCATTAAGATAAGGTTCTGGTCAGGCCCTCCACCACGTACATAAAAGCCGGTGCTTCCTTCTCCCCCACTTTTTATACCTGGCAAAAGGGTAATGGCTTTTAAAATATCGGGCTCACCAAAAATAACCGGCAGTTCTTTTACTTTTTCACCTGTCAGTTCCACCCTGCTCATTTCGGTACTGCGGACATTTTTATCTTCTCGTTCCCCTTTTATTAGTACTTCTCTGCCAAGTGTATTTTTTTGTGCCAGGGGTACATTTAAGCGTACATTTTTATCTAAATGTATGGTAACAGTTTTTGATTGAAAACCAATATAATTAATGGTAACGGTGTAGTCGCCTGCGGGCAGGCTTACTGCAAAGTAGCCGAAATTGTTGGTTGATACAACCATTTTGGCTTCGGCTATTTTAACAGTTGCGCCTATTAACGTTTCTCCATTAGAACTATCTCTTAACTCACCGCTTAAAGTAAATTTATTTTGTGCGTAAACAAGGCTACAGCATAAAAGGGTTACCAGTAGTACAACTATTTTTTTTATCATGGAAAATATAAACGCTGCAAACATGCATTTTGTTTAACACAATAAGCAGCGACCTGCAAAATAAGCAAGCTTAAGCAAAAAAGTAATTTGTTGGTATAATTTTACTTTAGGTATCCATTGTTATCCCTAATCAGGGTTTAGTAAGTACTAAGCTATCTAACTGATTAAAAATGATAAGTACATAAGAAGCAATTTGCTTTATTTCAAAATCGCTTAACTTTTTATTGGCCGGCATAGGCATATTGTATTGCACACCATTCACTGTAATGGTTCCGTGTTGACCATATTTTATAATGGAATCCAGTTGATTTGGGTTGTTTTTTATGTAGTCTGAATTTAACAATGGCGGATACAATTGGGCTAAACCACTCCCGTCTAACTGATGGCAATTACTGCAGTTTCTTTCGTATAACTGGTAACCGGAAGCTAAATTTACATTAGAATTGTTAAACTGGCTATTAACACAACCGTATAACATGATGACCAATAAACTGATTATGACACTACTCTTTTTCATGCAGTAAAATATCTATGTCTTCTATTAAACGTTCGGTATCGGATTCACTGGTTCCATCGTAAATACCTCTTACACGTCTTTGTTTATCTACCAATATAAGCCCGCCACTATGCACATAACCTCCGGGTTCGGTTGAGTCGGCCATGGCAGTAGCGTAATAACCCTGTTCTGCTAACTCGTATATTTTTTCTCTGTTGCCTGTTAGAAAATGCCATTGTTTACTATCGGCTCCAAGGCGTTTGGCAAAGTCTTTTAACACAGCAACACTATCGTGTTCGGGATCTATGGTGTGCGAAAGGAAAAGAAGTTCGTTATTTAATTTGTACTTGTTATATACGGTTAATAAATTCTTTTTCATGCGCGGGCAAATAGTGGGACAGCTTACAAAAAAGAAATCGGCTACATAAATTTTATTTTTTACAATATCCTGCGTAATGGTTTTTCCCTCCTGATCTGTAAAACTAAAATCGGGTACGGTCTGATAAACAGTGTCTACTGCTTCATGGCCATCTACCATTTTTATATTGAGTGCCCTGTTGCCAAGGATAGGTAATTTTTTCTGACCACAGGCTGTTATTAAAAGTATGCCTGCTATGAGTATATCTAATTTATACATTTTATTTTATAATGGTTATTTTTTGCTGCTGACCGAGCGGCTGACCAATATATTGTCGGACAAGAATCAGGAATCGATCGA